>JAKSDJ010000272.1 GCA_022360155.1 Chloroflexales bacterium
CCAACGCCGCCCAAGCCACCGCAAACCTGTTTCAAACAACCTTGAAAGCTTTCCGCCCCATCAATCGTTCAGAGTTCCTAAAGCTAGCTAATTGCGGCGTTGCATAGGTTTCCGTGGTCGGTCGCGGTCGCGGTTACGGTCGCGGTCGCGGTCGCCGACGGAACTGCGCGGCGCAGCGCCAGCCGCTTTGCGATCCTCCGGCGACTCGCCGGTAAGCACGGCGCGCCGGCTCAGGCTAATCTTGCCATTGACCCGGTCGACATCGATAACCATCACATTGATTTCGTCGCCGATCTGGACGACATCTTCGACGTTCTCGACTCGGGTATCGGCCAGTTCGCTGACATGGACCATGCCATCCTTGCCAGGCAAGATGTTGACAAATGCGCCATACGGCATAATCCGCACGACTTTGCCCAAGAAGACATCGCCAACTTTTGCCTCGCGGGTCAGGCTATCGACCATGAGCACCGCCTTCTGAGCCGCATCGCCATCGGCAGTAGCAACAAAGACCCGGCCATCATCCTCGACATCAATTGTCGCACCTGTCTGCTCAATAATACTACGGATAGTTTTGCCGCCAGGCCCAATCAGAGCGCCAATCTTTTCAACCGGGATCTGCAAGGTGATAATCCGTGGTGCGTAGGGCGACAGTTCCTGGCGCGGCTGGTCAATTACCGCATTCATCTTTTCCAAGATAGTGAGCCGACCCTCGCGCGCCTGGGCAAAGGCCATCCGCATAATATCGTAGGTGATGCCAGTGGTCTTGATATCCATCTGCAGGCCGGTGACCCCTTCAGAAGTGCCGGCAACCTTGAAGTCCATATCGCCAAGCGCGTCTTCGAGGCCTTGGATATCGGTCAGAACCTTCCACTGGTCATTAGGTCCGGTGATCAAGCCCATCGCGATACCAGCGACAGGCCGCTTGATTGGCACACCGGCGTCCATCAGACTCAAGCTGCTGCCACACACGCTCGCCATCGAGCTGCTGCCATTAGAACTCAGAATCTCGCTGACCAGGCGCATGGTATAGGGAAATTCATTCGCATCGGGCAAAACGGCATACAGCGAGCGTTCAGCCAGCGCGCCGTGACCGATATCACGACGACGCGGCGAACCGAGCCGTCGCGCCTCACCGGTACTAAAAGGCGGGAAATTATAGTGATGAATGTAACGTTTGGTTGACTCCACGCCTAAATCATCGAGACGCTGTTCTTCGCCGGGTGAGCCAAGCGTCGTGATTGTCAACGCCTGAGTCTGCCCGCGGGTAAAGAGCGCGCTGCCATGAACCCGCGGGATCAGCCCTACCTCGACCGTGATCGGGCGAATATCTTTAGGAGCGCGCCCGTCTACGCGCAGATCGTGTGCGAGGATAGCTGAGCGAACGGCTTCTTTCAAGATACTCTCAAAGGCTTTGGTGACCTCTTTGGTCCGTTCAGCGACTACTTCCTCTGGTTCATCGACGGTGAAGTGGTGTAGTACGTCATCCTTGAGCGCCTGGGTTTCCTCATCGCGCTTAGCCTTGGTTGGGTCGTTGATAGCCTCCTGAAGCCGATTACCCATGTACGCGATGATCGTCTCTTCAAGCGACGTATCAGCGGGCGGCGGGATAAACTCGCGCTTTGGTTTGCCGCAGAGCGCTACCAACTGTTCTTGCAGATCGCAGATCTGCTTGCAAACAGCGTGTCCCTGGATAACCGCCTCCAGCATCGCGTCTTCGCTCAGCTCATCGGCGCCGGCCTCAACCATCAATACAGCATCTTTGGTTCCGGCGATCACCAGATCCAGGCTGCTATGCTCGATATCAGACATTACCGGGTTGATCACCAACTCGCCATTGATATGACCAACCTGGACAGCGCCCACCGGTCCAGCGAAAGGCAGGCCACTGATCGCCAGGGCGGCAGACGCGCCAACAATAGCTAGCGGGCCGGGATCGTTGACCATATCGATCGCAAAGGTGGTAATGATAACCTGGACTTCATTGTAGTAGCCTTTGGGGAACAATGGTCGCAGTGGTCGATCAGTGAGGCGGGCGACAAGAATAGCGGTGGTTGTTGGCTTACCTTCACGCTTGAAGAAGTTACCAGGGATCTTCCCTGCAGCATACATCTTCTCTTCATAATCTACCGTAAGCGGGAAGAAATCGGCGCCCTCACGAGCAGCAGACTCGACGACAGTCGCCAGTAAAACCGTATCACCGTAACGGACAATCACTGCACCGTCAGCTTGTTCAGCCATCCTTCCAGCTTCGATAGTTAGGGTTCGTCCCGCAATTTCAGCGCTGACAGCATGAACTTGTTTTTCAGTCATCGAAAACTATTCCTCCTCGAAGGCATGATACCCGCAAGCCATGAAGCTTAAAAGTCCGGTGCGTCTGACGACAACCGGGCTGCGAATACCCGCCCTTCATTCGTCGAGCGAGGCGTTCGGTACTGGAGGCTAGAAACAGGCCACACTCTTTCCACCCTCCAATCCCGAACAACCCCGCGATACCAATAAAATGCTAACAATAACAAAGCACCAGGGAACTTGTATTATTCCACTGGTGCTCTACAAGATAACGCCAGAATAGAGCATATACTCATCAGACCAGCAAAACAAAGAAATCTGCTTGATTCTGATGAAAAGGTTGTAGCGCGTAGGGCAATAATGCACCACACTTACCCGCGCAGGCCAAGACGCTTGAGCAGCGTCCGGTAGCGATCTTTATCACGTTGTTGGAGATAGCTCAAGAGGCGGCGGCGACGCCCAACCAACTTTAGCAATCCGCGTCGCGAGTGATGATCGTGAATATGTATTTTGAGATGTTCGATCAATTGGTTAATGCGATCGGTTAGCAGTGCAATTTGGACTTCAGGCGAACCAGTATCACCGCCATGAACCTGGTAATCGGCAATAATTGATGTTTTCTCTTCTTTATCGAGCGCCACACATGCCTCCTCAATAATCGCGCTCAGGCCGGCGCAGCCTGGCGTTCTTGCATACCTATAGAGTATCGCTATTATAGCATATTCGCACATCATGTGCCAAGGCTGGCGAAAAAACAGGATTGCTGCACAAGTTGGTCACAAGGGGTCTGTTATGCGCCTTACCAATTCAGAAACCCCATGGATGGCTTCAGGAAGCCTTCAAAAACACATACACCGCCCTGACGCTGTCTTCCATAGCTGAAACTTTGCTGTGATCTCTTGTTCTCAATGATCAATTATGCTATGGGTATCTGGCCGAAAGCGCATTTTCCAGGTACAAGCCAACGCCAATCACAATCGAGCCATATCGCTTATGCTGCTGATCAGCATCGATCTCTACTGTAGACGAGTGACATCGAGGGCCTTTCAGGGCTTTGACACAACCTCAAGTTTGAAAAGTTTTTTCTTGACAATGCCAGAATCAGCGTGTTATACTTCTATTTATAATCTCACAGATAATCATCCTAGCAACACAAGCCCGACTCGGATAATTGCTATGGCTACTGAGCGTAGAGAGCAAGGTTCGACGCGCCAGAACATTTTACAATTGCTACGTCGCCAAGGGCAAATGACTGCCTTAGAGCTAAGTAGCGTATTAGACATTGGCGCTGTTGGCGTGCGACAACATTTGGCCCTGCTGGAACGTGATGGGCTGGTCTGTATTGCTGGTCTCCGCCGGAATATCGGTCGTCCTAGTCATCTCTATGTATTAACCGAAGAAGCGGAACAACACTTTCCGAAAAAATATGATCAGCTTTCGCTTGACCTTCTTGACTATCTCGCCAGTCTTGGCGGTGACGAAGCCATAGAGCAAGCATTTCGCATGCGTAGACAAGCGCTTTGCCAAAGCTTGGCTCCTCGGTTGGCAGGGAAACCTTTAGACGAGCGAGTCGCCGAACTCTCACAGATCCTGATTGAACAGGGTTATATGTGTGAGTACGAACAGCTCGATGACGGTTCATTCCTTCTGACTGAACATAATTGTCCAGTAATCTGTGTAGCTCGCTGTTATCCCCAAATCTGTGACCAAGAGATGGAATTGTACGAAGAATTACTCGGCGTTGCTATCGAACGCGATATGATCATAACTCAGGGCGATTTGTGTTGCCGCTACCGTATTCCAGCCTGACACATCGTCTTCTTTCTCCTTCTGTGCTCTTGACTAACATGTCGTCGTAATGCTTGACTCGGTGCGTGACAACTGTCTACGTACCGTTGGTATGTGTCTTGCAACATTATCAGGAGCAAGTTCACCATTGCGCCTGTTGCCTGTTGCGATTTTTGTTCTGGTTGGTTACATGTAAAAGTCTGTAACGCTTTTCTCTGAATGTTTACGGAGGTATCCGCTATGGCATTCGAACTGCCACCCCTTCCCTATCCTTTTAATGCATTGGAACCGCATATCGACGCCCAGACAATGGAGATACACCACGATCGGCATCATGCCGCTTATGTCAACAATCTCAATAAAGCGCTGGAGGGTCACGCCGACTGGTCCAGTAAGAGCGTCGAGTCAATCCTGGCTCATATCAACGAAGTTCCCGAGGGCATCCGCACCGCAGTCAATAACAATGGCGGCGGGCATGCGAACCACACGCTGTTCTGGCAGCTTATGAGCCCGAATGGCGGTGGTGAACCGACGGGCGCACTAGCCCAGGCTATTGCTAGCGAATTCGGCAGCTTTGCCAGTTTCAAAGAGAAGTTCTCAGCTGCAGCAGCTGGGCGCTTTGGGAGCGGTTGGGCCTGGTTGGTTGTCGATGCCAATGGCAAGCTTGCCGTTATGAGCACCCCGAATCAGGATAGCCCGATCTCACAGGGGTTGACCCCCATCCTCGGCCTTGATGTGTGGGAACATGCCTATTACCTGAAGTATCAGAACAAGCGCCCCGACTACGTCTCCGCTTGGTGGAACGTTATCAACTGGGCGAAGGTCGATGAGTTGTATACTCAAGCCAAAAGCTAGCCGCACTTGATACGCATTGCGGCAATCGAAAGCGCCCGCGCCAGAAACTGGTGTTTCTGGCGCGGGCGCTTGCTTGAATGCTGACAGGTTGACAGGTTGGCAAGTTAGTAGGTTAGCACATTAGCACGCTCCATTGTCAATTCTCAATTTCTTAGCTATCAGCTATGTTCGTGTTTGGCAAGCCTAAGAAGCTGTCTGAAAAGCCGTTTGACCCGGCAAGAACGGGATCACAAACTGGGATGGAGCGGAGCGTCGGCACATCAACATGTGGAATGCGCAAGCCGTGCTTGCGCGCGGCAGCATGGCTGCCGCATTCCATACCCCTTTTCAGACAGCCTCTAAGACTTTACAACGCCTATGATTCTACTTGACGATCTTTTGCAAGCCGGCGGGAAACTCCACAACGCCGCAGCAACGCAGCACTTCAACGATCTTGCCTATGACTCGCGCCTGACCCGACCCGGCGAACTTTTCATCGCCCTTCAAACCAACCGCGCCGATGGGCACGACTACATCCCCGCTGCGCTCGAAGCCGGGGCGACGGGCGTGCTCTGTACTTGGCCGCCACATAGCGCCGCGAATGCAACAGTTATCGTATCCGACGATCCATTGGCGCTCATCCAACGCTGGGCCACACAGCGCCTGCGCCAAGTCAACCCTGCTGTTGTCGCCGTCACCGGCAGCGTTGGCAAAACCTCAACTTGTCAGGTGATTGCGACCTTGCTTGCCACCCAAAAGCCTACTTTCAAGAGCCGCCAGAGTTTTAACTCGCTGCTAGGCCTTCCCATTGCCATAGCTCGGCTACACGACGAGCAGCGCTTTGCGGTGCTGGAGTTCGGGGCCGATCGCTTCGGCGAAATCAGCCAACTGGCCGCGCTGTTCCCGCCCCGTGTAGCTGTAGTGACAACGATCGGCCCATCTCATCTCACCACATTTGGCTCGCTGTCGAATATCGCACACGAGAAGGGCGCCCTAGTCGCGGCGCTTCCCCATGACGGCTGGGCGGTTCTTAATGGCGACAATCCATATGTTACGGCGCTACGCGAACGCACTATAGCCCAGGTGTTAACGTTTGGCTGCGGCGTAAACTGCGACTTGCGCGCAAGCACTATTGAGTTCTCGCTCCAAGGCACGCGCATGCAGTTGCACTGGCGGAACCAGACTGTCACAGCACTTGTTCCGCTCCTGGGTGAACCGGCGGTAACGATTACGCTCGCCGCTACTGGCGCGGCGCTGGCATGCGGAATGGAACTGGAGCTTATCGCGGAGACCCTGAAAGCGATTGAGCCAATTGCGGGTCGGTTACGGCCACTCGAAGCGAGGGGCGGCGCGACGCTGCTTGATGACAGCTTCAACGCCGAGCTTCCAGCGATGCTCACTGCACTACGGACCATGGCGGCCTTACCCGCACGGCGACGCATCGCAGTACTGGGAAAACCAGCAGATATCGGCCCAGATGCCGACGCGGCCTACGCTGAGATTGGCGCGCTGGCAGCCCAGAGCGCCGACCTGCTGGTTTGTAAGGGCGATTGGGGACAACTCGCTGTCAAAGCCGCCCGCCAAGCCTACCCTCAACTGGAAGCAACAGTCGTCCACACAGCTTCTGCTGCGCTCGAAGCCTTGCCTACCGATCTAGGTCCGGATGATCTTATTTTGGTCAAAGGCCATGCTGAGGCGCGTATGGAGCGGATCGCGGCAGGCCTCCTTGCGCCCGCCATCGAGCCGACCCATGTTTTGGTTCGCCAGGAGCCAGCATGGCACAGCGTCCGGATTGGCACACCTGACCGTCCGACCTGGGTCCGCGTCGACCTAGATGCCATTGCGCACAACATTCGCCGCTTGCGCACCATTGCCGGAGTTCCCCTCATGGCAATTCTCAAGGCCGACGCCTATGGTCACGGTGCGATTCGCGTCGCACAGACGGCTATCGCCAGCGGCGCAACTGCGCTTGCTGTGGCAACACTGGGCGAGGCGCGCGCACTGCGCGAAGCCGACATTACCGCGCCGATCCTGGTTCTAGGCTATACTCCGCCCTGGCAGGCGCGCGAGGCGGTATTCCTCGACATCACATGTACCGTTTTCGACCTCGACGTCGCCCGAGCGCTCGCTGAGGCAGCTACAGCGCTTCAGCGCATCGCGACCATTCATATCAAAGTCGATACGGGCATGGCGCGGCTTGGCTTGCCGCTCGGTGACGTTGTTCCATTCTTGCAGGCTCTCCACGCAGGCGATCTGCCACCTCACCAAGCAAATAAGCGCATAACGCGCCCTGGTCTTTATATCGAAGGCATCTACACCCACTTCGCTACTGCTGACAGCGCCGACGAAACTTTCGCCCACCAGCAGCTCCGTGTTTTTAACACGGTTTTAGCCGAAGTGACTGCCGCCGGTCTACGCCCGCCCATTGCCCACGCAGCCAACAGCGCTGCACTGTTACGGCTTCCCGACACTCGCCTTGACATGGTCCGCGCTGGCATTGCCTGTTATGGTCTCAACCCGTCGGTGGCGACTCCGCTATCCGCCGATTTTCGTCCCGCACTCTCGTTCCATACCGAGATCGCCCAGGTCAAAGCCCATCCGCCGGGAATGCCAATCTCTTATGGCGGTGTTTTCATCACTGCGCAACATTCTTTGATCGCAACAATCCCGGTTGGATACGCCGATGGACTGCGCCGCGAACCAGCCTGGCGCGAAGTCCTGGTACGAGGGCAGCGTGCGCCGATTGTCGGACGAATCTGTATGGACTACGCCATGATCGACGTAACAAAGATCGCGGGGGTCAAGCGCGGCGATCCGGTCGTACTTATCGGAACACAGGGCGAAAAACACATCAGCGCCGACGAAGTCGCCAATTGGTTGGGGACGATTAACTATGAGGTCGTTTCAACGATCCTGCCACGCGTCCCACGTGAAGTAGAGAGTTGACACGGGGATTTGGCGCACGAGGGACAAGATGAGAGGAGAAACCTGTAATCCTGTCCCTTTGTTCGTTGGTCATTCAAGGCCCAGATAGGCTTTCTGGACTTCTTCGTTCTCGCTCAGCGCTTTGGCTGAGTCGGCAAGGACGATCTGGCCTGTCTGCATGACATAGCCACGATGGGCGATCGCCAGGGCCATCAACGCATTCTGCTCAACCAGAAGAACCGTTGTTCCTTGAGAATTGATCTCTTTGACGATCTCGAAAATCTGCTCGACCAGAATTGGGGCCAGTCCCATACTGGGTTCGTCCAGAAGGAGCAAACGCGGGCGTGACATCAACGCTCGACCAATCGCCAGCATCTGCTGCTCGCCGCCAGACAGCGTGCCTCCAGCTTGGTTCAAACGCTCGCGCAAGCGCGGAAACAACCCCAATACACGATCTAGATCTTCTTTGATACCGTCTTTGTCGTTACGATTGAATGCACCCATTCCCAGGTTATCACGCACTGACATCCGTCCGAAAATCTTCCGTCCTTCGGGCGACTGTGAAATACCCAACTGAGCTACTTTGTGCGCTGGCAGATGGTCGATCCGATCGTTTTCGAAGACAACTGAACCGCCACGTGGCTTGAGCAAACCGCTAATCGTGTTGAGCGTCGTCGTTTTGCCTGCGCCATTCGATCCGATTAAGGTGACAATTTCGCCCTTGTTGACCGTAATCGAAATGCCTTTCAAAGCATGAATATTGCCATAGTAGGTATGGATATCATGTACTTCAAGTAGCGCCGTCGTTGTACTCATACACTAGCTCCTTGCTGCGGCGTCGTGACGTGGTGAGCTTCTCCGCTCATTTGCGCTACTGCACCCTTGCCCAGATATGCTTCGATGACATGTGGGTCGCGTTGGACTTCGTGCGGACTGCCTTCAGCAATTTTTTCACCGAAATCGAGTACTGTCACCATATCGGAGATGCTCATAACCAATTTCATATCATGCTCGATAAGCAAAATGGTAATACCCAACTCATCGCGGAGGCGGCGGGTCAGGACCATCGTCTCATCGGTTTCACGCGGATTCATGCCCGCAGTCGGCTCATCGAGCAGCAAAAGTTGGGGTTTCAGTCCGAGAGCGCGAGCAATTTCCAGCCGGCGCTGGTCGCCATAAGGTAGATTGCGAGCAATAACATACTCTTTACCTTGCAATCCAACGAATTTCAGTAAACGGCGAGCTTCGAGGTCGCTCTCACGCTCGTCTTTCCAGTAGCGCGGGGTACGGATTAGCGCATCGATGATAGTGGTGCGCATATGCGTATGCATCCCGACTAGTACATTCTCTAAAGTTGTCATATTGTTGAACAGGCGAATATTTTGGTAAGTACGGGCGACGCCATATTGAGCAATCTGGTCAGGGCGCAGGCCGCGAATCGGCTGATTTTCAAAGCGAATATCGCCTTCTTCGGGTGTATAGAAACCGGTAATACAATTAAAGAAAGTGGTTTTGCCCGCACCGTTCGGGCCGATGACGCTATGGATAGAGCGCTTCCTAACGGTCAAATCGAGGGTTTTGACCGCAGTCAAACCGCCGAAGCGCTTGGTTACATGTTGCGCAGTGAGAATATCTTCCATTATGTCTATCTCTCCAGTTTACGCTGCGATGGATCCAGAATCGCCTGGAACGAAACAGTTGTTAGACAGGTATAGGAGCTTCGTCGTCCACTGGAGCTGCTTCTTCTGCGTGCAATTCGCGGGCCACGGTAGCTTCGGGCCACAGGCCTTCGGGGCGATACAGCATCATCAACACAAGAATCGCGCCATAGACGAGCAGCCGATATTCGTTGAATTCGCGGAGCAACTCGGGTAGACCAACCAGCACCAGCGCACCAACCAGCACCCCAGGTAGGCTGCCCATACCGCCAACGATGATAAGGGATAATACATTAATTGAGACCAGCAACCCAAAACTGTTTGGCACGACAGAATTAACCATCGAGGCGAAGATTGCCCCGCTCATCCCACCGAGCAACGCGCCGAGGGCAAAAGCCGAGAGTTTAGCATTAACCCGATTGACCCCCATCGCCTGGGCGACATCTTCGTCCTCGCGCACAGCCATCCAAGCGCGGCCGAGGCGCGAGGTTTTCAGGCGCGTAGCAATGAACCAAGCCAGCAGGACACCAACGAGGATCATATAATAGAACTCCTGGGGCGAGTCGATCAAAAAATCACCAATGCTTGGGTAGGCAATCCGAGTCACCCCACGGGCGCCGCCAAGATACGGTTTCAACCACTCCGACAAGGCCAGCAGCCGGATGATCTCGCCAAAGCCCAGGGTCGTGATTGCCAGGTAATCACCGCGCATGCGCAGCACGGGCAACCCAAGCAAGAGACCAGCAAACATTGCAATGAGCATTGCAATCGGCAATGCCTGCCAGAAGCTCAGGTTGTAAAAGCCCAAATCCGTTGAGGTCAGAAACGCCATTGCATAGGCTCCAACCGCAAAGAACCCAGCATAGCCGAGGTCGAGCAGCCCAGCGAAACCGACAACGAGATTGAGGCCCAAGCCCATAATAATATAGAGCCCGATGAAAGCGGCGACGTTGCTCAAGAAGAGGCTACTCCAGAGCGGGAAGCTGATCAGAAAAACGGCAAACAAGGTTAGCGCAATAGTCTGTTTTGGATTGATCTGGCGCCCGCCGACCGACCACGTGCGATTCGCGCTGATATTCGAACGGCGGTATGCCGAAACGATAAAAGCCACAGCAACAGTAAGCGCCAGCGCAACAACTGCACCGGTTATTGTCAAACCGCTGTTGGTAAACAAGGTACGGTTGATATTGCGAGGCAAGACGGCCGTGATCACATCGCGCAACAGTCCAAGCAGCACAACGCCAATCAGGGCAATTGTGATCAATCGCCGCCACTGCGAACCCAACAGCGTGAGGCTAGCGCCGATCAAACCAAAGACTGCGCCGAGAGCAACTGGAAACAGTAAACCGACACCGCCCCCTTGCTCGAAGGTTAGAATGTCAACCAGCTCACGTGAGGCAAAAATAAACATATCGCGGATGCTGAATGTGTCGGACAGAAAGGCAAGAATGCTTAATGCCAAACCAACGACGACACCAGCAACCGCGCCGCCGCTAAGCGCCACGGTAGGGATGGGGGCTTTCCGAGCAGCCATAAAACCAACAAAAAGTATCAGAGCGGCCAGCAGAATATAACCCAGGCTAATTTCCCGACCAATCAGACTGCGCTCGGCGAAGGTCTCAACCATACCGACCAGGCAAAGATGCCAGGCCACAAGGGCGCCAACCAAACCAATTCCTCCTGCAGATCGAAGCGCCATTGCTATCCCCCTATGCTCGTTTGGTAGCTAAACGTTCGCCCAGAATACCGGTCGGACGGAAAATAAGGATCAACACAAGCATGGTAAAGGCGATCGCATCTTTCATTTGGTGAGCCGCTGGAATACCAAGACCATCGAGGAAAAGGCTTGGCCCGATCGCCTCGAATACACCCAGGAACAAACCACCGACCGCTGCGCCGGGGATATTGCCGATCCCACCGAGGACTGCAGCGGTAAAGGCTTTGATACCGGGAACAAAACCCATAAAGAAATCGACCTGTTTAAAGATCAACGCATAGAGCACTCCAGCCACACCGGCCATAATGCCTCCAATTGCGAACGTAATCGCAATAGTACGATTGACATCGACTCCCATCAACGCCGCCGTTTCTAGATCTTCAGAGACGGCGCGAATAGCCCGCCCTGTCTTGGTAAGTTGGATCAACGCATACAACAGGCCCAGCATCAGCATCGCACTAAGAAACGCCACAACCAACGTTGCCTGGATGCCGAATATCTCACCGCTCAACAGCGGTACATTCGGATACACCTTAACGCCCGAACCATAGAAACCACGAAACGTATACTGCAAAAAGAACGATGCGCCAATCGCAGTAATCAGGGCAACGAGGCGTGGCGTACCGCGCAATGGACGATACGCTATCCGTTCAACAGCCAACGCAACCGCTGCCGAGATTCCTGCCGAAAGCAGCACAATTGCCAGCAAGCTTGGCAACGGATACTGCGCAATCCAACCACGCTCATCAAGGGCGTCAGCCAGAAAAAAAGCGGTGAATGCACCGCTCATAAAGACTTCACCATGTGCAAAATTAATTAAGCGTAATACCCCATAAACCATTGTATAGCCCAAAGCAATCAGCGCATAGATAGATCCTTGCGCCAAACCTGAAATAATAAAGTTAAGCCACTGCTCGGTTGTATATCGGCCCGATTGCAATGTCGCGATTGAGCCAATGACAACGACTACCAGCAGCATGATACCGATGGTACGTACAATGATTTGCGCAAAGTCAATCTTTCGACCTAATTTCATAGTCCTACTCCATCTGTGCCTGATTTGAATGTTGAACAAACAGGGCGGACAGGTTTACACTGCCGCCCTGCCTTCGGTTTAGGATCTACTTTCTTACGGATAAATCTTTAGTGGGTTGGAGTCAGTTTCAGCGCCGGGGCTCCAGCTGTCTTGATCTCCGTTTTCGACTTGATAGACTGCGATCTTCGGATCGGCGCAGTCGCCGTTCTCATCACAGGTAATATTGCCGGTCAGTCCTTGGAAATCAGATATTTCGGCAAGTGCATCACGTAGGCCCTGGCGTGGTATATAGAGCGTACCGTCGGCGCCCTGCACAGCCACCTGTTCGATCGCCGCCAGAATAATATTGGTTGCATCGTATGCATGAGCATGGAAAGCAGAAATCGGTCCTTCGCCGTACTGCTCTTCATGCTTGGTTAGAAAATCCTGGTAGGCATCGCCGAAAGCGCTAAAGTCCGGGCTACTCAGATACATCCCCACTGCCGAATCGCTGGCAGCTGCAAGAAAGTCGCTCGAGAACATACCATCAGCACCCATCGACTTGGTATCCTCCAGACCAGGCACATCCTTGGCCTGGGCAGTGAGAAAACCGCCCTCGGCGATGAAGACCGGGTGGTAGATCAGTTCCGGCACGCCATCGGTGGCCGAAGCAATACGGGTTAGTACCGGACTCATATCGGTATCACCGACATTAATCGCTTCCTGGGCAACAATCGTGCCGCCAAGATCTTGGAAGGACTCGGCAAAAACGTTCGCCAGGCCTTCAGCATAGGGGCTGCCGTCATGAATAGTTGCTGCTTTGGTAAAGCCCTGTTCACTGTAGGCGAATTCCGCCGCAACGCTGCCCTGAACCTCATCATTGTGGGCTGTGCGGAAGAAGCCTTCAGAGCGCTGTTCGGGATCGGTCAGGTCTGGAGCAGTGGCGGATGGTGAAACGATGGCCATCCCCGCCTGGCTCACCACCGGTACAAGCACACGAGCCGCGCTGGAACAAGCAGCGCCAACAATGGCAACAATGTCGCTGTTGGAAGCGAGCTTGGTTGCCGCTGCCTGACCACCTTCGGGGCTACAACCCTCGTCTTCGCCAACCAATTCGATCGGAAAACCAAGCCACTCGTTGCTGATATCATCGAGAGCGAGCTCAATACCACGCACCGCGTCTTCCCCCAGCGCGGCATTTTCACCAGTCGTCACCAGTGCATAGGCAAGCACAATTGGGTCGCCGGGAACTATCTCGACAACACCAATCGGATCTTCCGGTACTCCGTTCGAATCCGTAGGAGCCTCATCAGTGGGAGTGTCTGTCGCTTCTTCGGCGGGAACGTCTGTCGCTTCTTCTGTCGGGGTGTCTGTCGCTTCTTCGGCGGGAACGTCTGTCGCTTCTTCTGTGGGAGCTTCTGTTGTTGCAGTAGGCTGTGCGGCCGGGGGCTGACTACCACAAGCTGCGAGTAAAGCACCCAGCAGCATGAGTATCGTAAACAAACTTAACGATCGCTTCATACGTGATCTACTCCTTTTATTCATAACTACTACACTTTGCACCAAAAAGGATGGAGTTTTTATGATGGGGCGCTAACCCGCGCTGTACGCGGTTTTCGGCATGATTTCGGGCCGCTTGGTCACGTAAGCATTCCCGCATGAATAGCTTGTAACACCCCCTTTCAGAGAGCGTATCACAGACTCAACAAGCGAACCGAACATATATCCGGATCGTCACACCGCAAAGAGTGTTGAATGTCGCGTGCTCATATTATAGAGAAGCTGCTTTGCGGGTATTTCGTTCGTTCACACATGCGCTTGTGATGGAATTCTAATTTCGAAGTCTACTTCAGAGTATATGGTTTGTCAAGCACTGCGATAGGCAGTACAATAGCAGCTATGTTTGACGGTTCTAATCGACAGATACCTATCTGGCTATGGGGCGTGTTGCTGGCTGCCTTTCTAATCTTTCTTAGCGCACGGGGTCGGCTTCCAACCGATAACCCGGCTCTTCAGCAGCATTTCGCATCACAACCCGCTGCCGCAAGCCCCGACCTTGCATTGCCACAGCTCGATCTGAGTTCCCTGCCCTCTGAAATTCAAAGCGTTGCGCAGAACGTTCAGCGACAACTGGGTATGGGCCAGAGCGTACCGGCACTCACCCCCGTTGCCCAGAATCAGCGACTGCGCGTCGAAGTGAGCGCAGTGCAACTGACCGCCGAGGGTGTGCGAATCAGTGGAACCGTGACCAATATCAGCACGACAGATCTCCAGGTTCCGATCCAGGCATTCGAGTTGCGCGATAGCACAGGAACGCTCTACGCTACTTCGGGAAACGCCCAGGTGCGCTTGGCGCCTGGCACCGATACACCACTGGATTTGACTATTCCAATGCCCGAAGGTCGAGGCCTCATGCTACGCTTGAACTTCCCGCCCGATCCGCCAATCGAGCAGATATTACTGGTTGGAAATTAGATTTTAGGTGTTATGCTTTATCACGGTGGCATAACTGCCAAGGAGTGCGGCAGTCATACTTTCGTGCAGCAACTCAACCGTTCATCTCCTTATCAATTTGGGATTGTAGACAGAAGCAGAGAAAAGACCTGCATGAAAACATCTATTGCTGAACGTCTAGAACAACTGCAAGAGCGAATTGCGGCTGCGGCTTATCGGTGTGACCGCGCCCCAGACGATGTCACACTGGTCGCCGTGACCAAAACCCACCCGCCTGACGTAATAGCCGAAGTGATCGCGGCGGGGGTAAAACACCTGGGTGAAAATCGCGTCCAGGAGGCAGCCGAAAAGATCGCTGCACTGCGCAACGAGCGGGAACAGACAACCTGGCACTTGATCGGCCACTTGCAACGCAACAAGGCCCGCAAAGCTATCGAACTCTTTGACATCATTCACTCGATTGACAGCACCCGCCTAGCCATAGCGCTCGACCGCATTGCCGCCGAACAATCCGCCGCTTTACAACAGCGCATTCCTATCCTCTTGCAAGTCAATGTGAGCGGCGAGGCAAGCAAAGAAGGTTTCGATTTACCCGGCGGCATTGAAAACAACGAACGGTTGGCGTTGCTGCTCGCCGACATTGAACAAATCATCATACTGCCACATCTTCAGGTGCAGGGCTTAATGACCATCGCTCCCTTTAACGACGATCCCGAGATGGCACGCCCAGTCTTTCGATCACTGAAACTGCTGCGCGATAAGCTAGCGCAATGGTTTCCCACAGCCGAGTGGCGCCACCTCTCCATGGGCATGACCGACGACTTCGAAGTAGCGATTGAAGAGGGGGCGACCATTGTGCGCGTGGGGCGAGCAATTTTTGGGGAGCGAACATACACGTAGTATGGCTTACCGAAGGGTAATCATAATAGCAGCCACCGCAAAGAGCACCTGCACCAGCACCGACCCAAACTGCAACAGACGAGCGCCCGCTTGGTCGCGCGGGTAGAGGAGCATGCCAATCCAGGTATTGAGCAGACTCAGCATAAAAGCGGCCAGCGGCAAGAATAAAACCTGATGGCGCGGCCCCAACTCCACGACGTTCCCCGCCGCATTGAAGCGCATACCTAACGTCTCGGCAAGCTGCGGATAACGGGCAGCCAGAAACCCAAGAAGCAGCAAATTCAGACCGAGCGCAAGCGTCAGCGCCCAGCGCACCAGGTGATCATTCCAGAATGCGTAGGCGAAAAACCGGCTCGACTCTATCGTTGGGGACATCGCTTTCACCGCGCCAAGGTTACGCCGCTGCTCGAGATCCTGGACAAACCCTTCCATGTCTGCCGGCGAAATAGCATAGGAACCGTTGGCAGTATGAACCAGCAAACACTGCGATGGCGGCCGTGTCGCAAAGAGGTACAGGCGCTGTCCTGCCTGGGTACGCCCCTGCCCCGAATAGTAGCCAATGCCTTGAATCGGCCCCCAATTTGGTCGTGAATCGGCAGTGCCTATATCCACGCTTTCGATGACCGAGATGGGAACGACAGCCCGATTGCCTAGCCAAAGGATATAGAGTCCATTACGATCAATCTCATACGACAGCGTCATACCGCTAGCGACACGATAAGCCAATATGCCCGTTATCAACAAGAGCGCCACAAGTGCGACCACTTGCGCAAATAAGCCCAGACTCACCGGCCAGTCTTCCGGCGGCTGAACGAGCACCGCTCCTAAACGAACACCAACAGCGATAGCACCGGCCAGTGCAAGTATCAGCAAGGCCAAGCCAATCCATAGTCTGAGCGTATATTGTGGTTTCCAGCGTCGCATAGAATGCTGTCTGTTTTAGCAAAGAGTGATGCGCAGCTTGCTGAGAATACAGCCAAAAGGGGTCGACTTCCGTCCCAATCCCTCTTTACGTCTGTGTTGGCGACTAAGCAGCATGCTATCGGTAAAATCGGATTTTAAGCAGGTTCTTCTGAATAGGATGGCCGACGTGCCGCCTTCCGGGGGTTGAAGGCATTCTCCCCACCAGAAGGCGGCACGTCGCTTGCGTCAAAACATGAAGTTGTACGAGCCTTTTCGATACACAACGAGAACCCAATAGACGAGGAATGATGAACCAATCCAATACTCATCATTCCTCGCTTCTCAACGCTTATGGAGTTATGGGCGCTGTCGTCGTCAGCGTTTCCGTGTCAGTTAGCGTTTCCGTGTCGGTCAGCGTTTCCGTGTCGGTCAGCGTTTCCGTGTCGGTCAGCGTTTCCGTGTCGGTCAGCGTCTCC
>JAKSDJ010000572.1 GCA_022360155.1 Chloroflexales bacterium
ATGAGCCTTACAATGGCAATATGTACCAATCATTAAGACAATAATCTTTGTAACACTTTGGAAAGCGTAAAGCGTTTCATAAAAAGCGACAAATAGATTGTCAGTTAATACCATTTATCATGGTACTTGGGGAGCTCAAGGGGGCGGACAGAACATCCGGGCAAAGGTGTGATTTGGGGCTTAGGAAAGTACCGTTTCCCCTCTCCCCCTAACCCCATCTCCCACAACCCCCCGCGTGCGGGGGGATCAAGGGGGGCGGGAGCGGGGGAACCGGCCGCACCAGGATGCGGCAAACCTCGCCCCGAACATGGGTGCTGTCCGCCCCTAAAAATGTGCTCCAGCGCAACGACCTCGTCACGGTCAAGCTCCTGTTCAGACTGCGTGACGATGATGATGATGACGACTTTGACGATGATGACGACTTTGACGATGATCAACTGCGCATCTTTGCCCCAAACACTACCAATACCGAAGCGCTTGTCTTTGATCCGACGGGGAAGCTGGTGTACGGGGACTCCGATGGGATGCACGAGATTGCGCTGCCTGACTTGCGGACACTGGTTGCCGTCAGTGCGCCGCTGGCCGATCCCGCCCCAGCAGCCTCGAACCTCGTGCGCCTGCCCCTAGACCGCATCCCCGCACAATTCCGCACAACCTGGGAAGAGCGCGGCGGGCTCGCGCTCTTCGGACTCCCGCTGACCGAGGCGCAAACCCAAGCCGACGGCGCCCTAGTGCAGTTCTTCGAGCGCGCACGCTTCGAGTATCGGTCCAACGAATCGGACGCCATCCAGTTTGGTCGGCTGGCTGCCGAGCTGGGCTATGCCGCCCCGCCCACACTGCGCGCCGCGGAGGTGGGCGATGACGATCGCGCGTGGTATTTTGGGGAGACCGGCCAGCTGATCGGCGCCCCATTCCGCGCGTTTTGGAGCGATCAGGGCCGGCTCGCGATCTTTGGCCTGCCGATTAGCGGTCTGTCTAGCGACAATAGCGGACGACAGACGCAATGTTTCGAGCGGGTCTGCATGCAAACCTTCCCCGAGCATGCCGGCACAGCATACAGCGTCCAACTCCGCTTGCTCGGGGTTGAATTGCTCACCCGCGCTGGCAACTAGAATCGCTTGTGGCAGAAAGGGGCGACCAGCCGGTCGCCCCTACCATACCCATGTCGCCAGCATCGCCGTCACCTGCACTGTCCCGCGATACAATCCCGCTCAGAAGGGAGCAGCGCCATACCTGACCGCTGTTCTATGCCGCCTGGATTGCCTGCTCGTCTTCTGCTTCGCGACTTTCTGCGATGGGTTCAGACACAGCGTCACGCCCCGATTGGAAAGCGCGGGCGAGGAGATCGCGCACCTCGTCATCAGTCGTCGGACTAAAATCTTCGAACCACAGCCCAACGGCATAGAATGGGTCTGGTGTGATGACACTGACTATCTCGTCGACCAGCGGGTAGAGCGCCGCACAGCTTTCGAGCGCCGCAGTCCCAACCGCAACAACGATATGGTCAGCTCCTTGCGCTTGTGCCGCGATCACAGCAGCCTGTATTGTCGTCCCGGTAGCCAGGCCATCGTCAACCAGAATAACGGTCTTCCCGCCCAAGACGGGTGCAGGGCGGTTGTTGCGATAGGCGCGTTCGCGGCGCTCCAGTTCTTGTTGCTCTCGCTCGGCGATGTTGTCGATCAAGCGCTGGGGAAGATGCAATGCGCCAACAACATCGTCGTTGAGGACAAGCACGCCGCCGGAGGCAATCGCCCCCATCGCCAATTCTTCCTGGCCGGGCAGGCCCAGTTTGCGTACCAGCATCACGTCGAGTGGCGCATCGAGCGATTGAGCCACCTCGAAAGCAACCGGAACACCGCCACGGGGCAGCCCCAGAACCACCACATCCGGGCGCTTGGCATAGGCGTTGAGCTTGGCCGCCAGGAGTTGGCCCGCTTCAACACGATCATGAAATTGATAGAGCATTGCTTTCTCCTTCGTGCTGGTCGCACATAGCGCTATCCCAATTTCTCGAAAGTTACGGTTCGCGGACACAGCGATAGCCATGGCGCGGGTTGCCGAAATTCTTGGGTTGATGACTCACCGAACCGTTATAGCTGACGTAGTAGGCCTCCTCCGCGTCGTATTCGTCGGCGGACCAGTAGTAAACCGGCGGCTCGTCCGGCGCCCAGAGCGGCGTCTCCTTGTCGGGCATCCGCTCACAGCGCATTCGGCCAGTCGTGCCATCCCAGGTACACCCAGCGTTCTGGTTGTGCAGCATTAGCGATCGGGCGATCTCGTCAGTCGAGGGCATACGCCAAACATCCTGCGGCTCCTCCATCAGTGTTGTGCCATCTTCGCTCAAATAGCGGCAGAGACCATAGGACTCCAGGGTGACACTGGTTGCATGTGCTTCTTCGTATCCTGGTTTGTCTTCCATCCCCACCGGCAGTACGCCATAAAGGGCGATTCGGTCCCAAGCAGGGTAGCCGCCCCAGGGCTGTTGCCAATTCCAGCCTGGACCAGACGGCGCCCAGACCAAGACGGCGCCATAGGCGGCAAGCAGTCTTTCGCCCCGGTTGCCGTCGTCGACACGAGTCAGGACAATCGGAAGGTTGACTGCCGACACGACGCCGGCGGTCAGGAGGGGCAAGCCAATCGCCAGCAAATAGCCCATATTCCGACGGAACCAGTTCTGGGATCGTGCTTGTCCTTCGATACGGCGCTGCCGCCGATAACGCCCTTCAAGCAGAAACAACGCGCCAAGCAGAACAACAAGCCCCGTTATCGGAAACGCCACGAGCAAGAACCGGAAGTTCAGTTCGACGCCCCGCGATAGTTGGATGTTCCAAAACCATACCGTAAATGCGCCGCCTAGGATAATCAGGAGCCAGCCGCCCAGTCGCGGCCAGGTAAACGCCGCCAGAGTAAGTATCAGAAAGGCGCCGGCCGGTATCAAATAGGCCAGGCGCATTAGCCAACCGCCCCACCAGCCCTCGAAATACATCTCGCCGACGCTCCAGTATGTCCAAAAAACCGTTACCAGAATCATCAGCGCCAGCGCAATCGAGCCAGGGATTCGGCGTTTGTCGATCAAAGAATTCATCATAATCCTCCAAGAACAGCGGCGAGAACGGCGTTGCATGTTGAACTCCGCTTCGCCTGGGCTACTTGGCCTGCATACATAAAAGGCCACCCAACAAGCAATGATGCGCCTGTTAGCTGGCCTGTTTCACGGTCTGACCACAGTAGAAATGAGTGAGATTGACAGCCTCCGTGCGAGTCTGATGTAAAGATATCGGGGCTAACCATGCTCACTATGAAAGGCTATGCCCTCATTTCCCAGCCTCAAGCGCCTTCTCCAGCTTGACCTCGATCCGCTTGGGCTGCACTTCAGCGATCTTCGGGAAGTTCAGGGTCAAGATGCCATTCTCAAAGCTCGCTTCGGCCTTCGCCGCATCGGCGATCTCGGGCAGCGTAATCGACCGCGCGAAGGAGCCATAGTACAACTCGTGCCGATAGAATTTCTCCTCTTTGACCTCTTCTTCGCTATACCGCTCGCCTTTGACCATCAGCTTGTTACCGGTCACAGTAACCTCGACTTCTTCCGGCTTCACACCAGGCAGCGGCATTTTGATCTTGACCGTATCTTCGGTCTCGTACATATCAATGGCGGGGCCTTCGCGGAACGCCGGGAAGATCTCTCCTCGCGGCCACGTGAAAGTCTCGTCAAACAGCCTATTGATCCGATCACGCAGCGATACAACCTCACGCACCGGATCGAAATGCTCTAGCATTGTCATAGGTGACCTCCTTGTCTTTAATGTGGTTGTGAGGCCGGGGGACGATGGTAAGAACCGAGCAACGTCGTAGGGGTAAGGAATTCGTGACCCGCTGTCTTTGTGGCATGCTAGATCGAACAGCGCCATGCTGCTTACCATAAGTGTAGCGCGCATAACGCGATGCGTCAGTAACGATCGCTTCACCCAGCGTGGGCTTTGAATAACCCTCGAGAGCCGTCAGCTTTCAGCTTTCAGATCTCAATGACAGGGCTTATGCGGTACCAGTTGCTCAACCTCTGGATGCGACCTGATGCGCCTCCGGCAGGATGGAAAGATCTCTTTTTTGTAGCGCGGGCGCGGCGGAGCCGCGCCCGCGCTACAAAATGATGAGTTGGAGCCATG
>JAKSDJ010000852.1 GCA_022360155.1 Chloroflexales bacterium
CGCTGTGCTCAAAGACGCGCCCGTGCTCATCCTGGACGAAGCGACCTCGGCGGTAGACACCGAGACCGAGGCGCAGATTCAACAGGCCTTGGACCAGCTGATGCGGGGGCGCACTAGCGTCGTCATCGCTCACCGCCTCTCCACCCACGACATCACAACGATGTTCGGCATAAGCGAGCGTGGGGAGGAGGTGCTCGCGGAATTTTTGGCAAACGAGCAGTGCGAGCGCATCCGCAGCGTCGTCGGAGAGGACGAAACGCTCTCTCTGCTCGACCTGAACCCTGAGCGGCTTCGGCTTTTCGGGCCGGGCTATACGAATGACACGGGCTATGTTCCCATTGCGGTCGCTCGAATCTATGAGCGGTGTCAGCTGCTGCCTGGCCCTAATGTGGCAGAGCTTGTCGGCACGGACTTTGCCCTTGAGATGTCGGAAGAGCTCATCCCCGAGGCACAGGCCGATCATGTCACCATAGTGAATATCGAAAGCCAGGAGATGTTTGCAGAAGAGGTCGTGAACAATCCGCTCTGGCAGACAGTGCCAGCGGTGCAAAATGGCAACGCGTACTGAGGGCGCTTCATTTTCGGTGGAAGCCACTACACCGAGTTGAATTACCTTGATTTTTGGGCAGACGCCATCACGGGCGAACGCGAGGCTGAGTAGGAAGCGTTAAAGCGATGGAGCGGCGGAACGGTGAAACGGTGAAACGGTGGAACGGTGAAGCACTGGAGCGTTTGAATGTTTAACCGCTTAACCACTTAACCGCTTTCCATCATTCGCCCAGTTGGAAGAATACTCAAAAGCATAGCTAGAAGGAGCCAAACTATGATCCGTTTGTATCACCTGCTCGCGGCCCTGCTCGCCGTCGTTCTCCTGCTCGCCGCGTGTGGTGGGCAGCAGACCGCCGAGAACGCTTCGGAGCCGACCAAGGCGCCCGCCGCCGCACCGACCGAAGCACCTGCTGACGAACCAACGGAAGCTGCCGCGCCGACCGAGACGCCTGCTGCGGACGAATCAACGAAGGTCGCCGAGACAGCCAGTCCCGCGTCCGATGGGGCCGTGGCGGAAGCGACGTTTGCGCCGGCGGAAGAGGCAAGCGACGAGGTCGCCACGTCCGATGGCGAGTGTGAAGAAGGCTTTCGCCTGTTTGAACATGCCCTCGGCGCCGATTGCATTCCAAATGAAGTGGACCGAGTTGTTGCCGTCGCACAACAAGCAATCGAGGTACTGATCGCCCTTGAGTATGAACCCGTTGCGCGGGTGGATTTGCTTGATCAATTTGTAGTTGATGCGTTTCCACAGTTTGGCAACGCAATACCACAAGACTTACCTGATATTGGTTTGCCACTCAATCCTGAGATACTGCTTGAGGCTAAACCGGATGTCATAATCGGTTGGACTCAGTTTCCCTTGCCAGAAGTCATCACAGACATAGCACCTGTGGTTTATGTCGATTATTCGGAGGACTGGCAAAGCAATGCTTTATTGATTGGAGATGCTATCGGAGAACGTGAAGCTGTAGAAGAATTCCTGGCAGGATATGAGCAGCGCGTTGAAGTTCTACGAGACAATCTTCGCAATCCGGCGGAGATAGAAGTATCGCTCGTGCGAGTTCTGCCCGAGAAATTCAATGTTCAAGTTTCTAATTCCTTATCTGGACAGATACGCCGCGATGTTGGGTTAGCTATTCCACAGGCTCAACTTGATGTCGCTGATGAATTGACCGCCGAGAATCAAGGACGAGTTTTCAGCGTTTCTCGTGAACGTGTCGATTTGATCGATGGTGATGTGCTGCTCCTCTACAATGCGATACCGGACCCAGAAGCGCGAGCAGAAAATCAAGCATACATCGACTCATTGGCCGATGATCCTTTGTTTCAAACCTTAGATGCGTTCCAGAATGGCGAAGTTTATCAAGCGGGGCCTTATTGGAATGGAGGCGGAAGTATTCTTTCCACCCACGCCGCATTGGATGACCTCTTCCGTCACGTTGCAGGCATCGACCCGGAGGAGGTCTCGCCGAACCCGTTTCCGCGGCGTTGAAACGGAAAGCGTTGAAACGGAAAGCGTTCCAACACTTTAAAGAGGATAAACCATGAAACACCCAATCCACTTCTTCACCACCCTACTGCTGCTGGCGCTGTTGGCCGCGTGCGTACCTGGTGAACAGGGTTCTACACCCGAGGGGGCTGTGGCCGATACCACATCTGTGCCAGAGGCAGAAATCACCGATACAGCTACTGGCGATAGTTGCGACGATGGTTTCCGCCAAGTCAACCACGAACTGCTGGATGAGCCAATCTGTGTGCCACAAAACCCACAGCGCATTGTTGCACATGACATGGCAGCGCTTGAGCTGATGTTAATGCTCGACATTGCACCCGTTGCCCGACCAGATGACGATTTCCTGACGGCAACGTATGGTGCAGCACCAGTCATCTATGAACGTGTTCTGGAAATCATGGGTAATGCACCTGTCTACGGTAGCTTCGAGATGAATGTAGAAGTTTTAGTAGAGGCACAACCCGATCTCGTTCTCTCCTATGCCGATCTGCCAATTGCTGACCAGGTACGTGAGTTTACAACACTTGTTGAGTCGCCAGCAGGTTTTCGACCATCAAGTTGGTCTCAGGTAACCGAGTTCTATGCCGAGGTGTTGGGTGTCACGGCAGAGTACGAGCAACTCATAGCCGACTACCAAGCACGTATGGAGACCTATAAAGAGTTGCGTGATCCTGCACTTGACGGTGCATCAGCCGTTTACGTACAGGACGCTGGTGGCGCTAACTACGTTGGTCTACCTGGCCTGGCACTGTGGGAGACACTGAACGATGCCGGTTTTGTCCCCGTGGATACGCTACCCACCACTGAGGAGGCGGCGCTAGAAGAATTTAATGCGCTCGTCATCCCACTGAGTGAAGAACAGGTACCGCTCCTCGATGCTGATGTCATTATCTTCGCCAATGGTAATGTGACCCGCAAGAGCCGTGAGGCAGCCGACGAACTCATCGAGAGTTATCGTAACGACCCATTGTGGCAGACGCTTGATGCCGTGCAGAACGACCGCTTTATTCCTACATCTGTTTATTGGCAGTCGAACGGACTAATCTCATCCAACGCCGTAGTGGATGATCTTTTTCTCTATTTTACTGATGCCGATCCCGCCGCAGTCTCGCCCAACCCATTTCTGATAGACGCAGCGGCCAATGACCAGTAAACAAATAATAAAAGGAGAACCTGATGAAAAAACCAACCAAATTCCAACCTACATCCTCATTGACCCGCCGTCGCTTTCTGACGACCACGGACGGGTTGCTGGGGTGCAGTGCGCTGGCGGCGTGCGTCCCAGGTGAGCGGGGGGCTACACCCGAAAGTCCCACAGCAAATGCAAATACCAGTGCAGGAACAACGACCACAGGCGAGACTCCCGCCACTGTGGGAGCCGAGACCTACCAGGCGCCTGGGTTCCTGCCCTATGCCCTTGCACCAGCCATGCTCGAAGTGTTGGAGGAGCGTGGCGATACCGTCTTGGTACGTCACCTGATGGGTGAGACTGCAATACCTAAGCATCCCCAACGTATCTATGCCGATGCCTCCACGCTCGACATTCTGCTCACCTTGGGCGTCATTCCTGTCGGCGCCAATTCCTTATACGCCGATGGGCGAGCGCCAGCACCGTTGCTGGCGCCGCTGCTGGAACAGGCGCCACAGTACCAGCGCAGTCCGGTCAATCTCGAAGTCGTGGCATCCCACCACCCCGACGTCATTCTGGTGCGGGAGGTGGTGCGGTTTGCCGATGACCCGGAGGAGTTGTACACGTTGCTCAATGCGATCGCACCCACGGTGGTGCTGACTGAGGATCCCTTCACGTTCTGGCAGCAAGCCACCGACGACATCGCCGCCATGCTCGGGATCAGTGATCGTGCCCAAGCCTTGCGTGACGAGCATGCGGAAATGATCGAAACGCAGTGTGAGCGTATTCGCCGCGCCATGGGGAAAGACGAGA
>JAKSDJ010000076.1 GCA_022360155.1 Chloroflexales bacterium
AGCGCCGCTTGATGACCTTGAGCTTATGGTTTACGCCCTCGACAAAGCCACTGGGCTGGCGGGCAATGAAGGAGTTGGCTATGCGGTCACGCCAGGTCGAAAGGGTGGTGAGCAAGCTGTCGAGCTGCAACTTTACTTGAGCGATGATTTTCATATATTGAATTATAGCCCATCTGTTCGCTCGTGTCAATCGAAACTGGTTGCCCGGCGCTTCCTCCCACCCGTAAACGGTGTGGGCTTCCGCGCCAAGGTTACTGTGAATTGAACGTCTGTTCGTACTTTGGCGCCATGACGATAAGGCACAAAGCTCGACACCGCGCGGAAACGACTGCACATGCACCACTGAGTCATGCCGGTTCGGACGAAGGAACCGCCGCCCTTCTCGAAGGCTCACGGTGGAACGCTTTGTCGTTGCGACGGTCCTGCGCTGCGGCACAGTGGGGTGCATATCAGTCACCCCGCAAGCACGACTGGCACTGCGCCGCAGCGGTGTCAGTGTGGGCACGCGGTCGCGTTCACACGACCGTAACTGACCTCGGTGTGATGGTATCTTACCAGAAAACGAGATGATTTATGCTGCGTTTGAACGCACCAGCGCAGAGAGGGCATACCGGCAGGCGTTTTCTCCCAGCATCTCCCGTACAAGTATGCTGGTTGCCCCGTTGCCTGGGCAGCCAGCATACGGAGTCTACCGGCCCGGCGATCTCGTAGCCCTGCTCAAGTACCGAGTACTGCCGACGATCGATTTTCTCTTCGAGCACGATGTTTTTCCAGTGCTCTACCGCATGCGGTCGGCGAATGGCATGGCCGATAAACCATCAGACCAGGCTGGCGACGCCACGGGCCACACAGCTTATCACCGATGCTGCCGACGAGCTGAACAACCGCAGCGCCGTCGATGACGGCGCTGCGATCCATGTTGTGCTATTTACACAACACTATTCATCTTCCTCTCATTGGAGAGGCGCACCTCGCCGACCCGCGCAAGCGCGCCATCTACTAATCGCTTGTATATACGCTGTGACGGGGGAATGATAAGGAGATGCACCAATGCTCGTGTGAACCGACTCATTTCAAGGGCATTGGATAGATATCGCATTTGGGCAAGCCGTTCAAGGGTATACTTTCCTGAAGCCTCGGCCATTTGGAGGCCAGTTTGGAGATTGCGCTGATCGATATACCGTTGCAGTGATTGTACTGCACTGGTGAGTGCATCGGACTCACGAACGCCTAATTGCCTGGTTAACGCGTTCCCTTTTATTTGAAGTTGAATGGGGACGGCATAGTGGGCAAGGCAGGCTATTTCCAATGCAGCCTCTAATAGTCTGATATTGAGTTTACTTCTGATGAAGAAAGGGAAAAGCCGCTTATATTCATCTCTCAGTTCATCAGTAGCCCACAGTTCATCGATAAGTAGATGAATTCCATATCCTAGCACAAACGCATTAGAGACAGTTATAGACTTCGTGATAATATTGAGTTTTTCTATCGAGAAGTGATATTCACTTCGGGGCCTCCCTGTAAAGTAACGAATATCCGGCATCAGCGCACCTAAGTAGAAATCATTGCGGTCATCGACCGCAAGGTTGCTAAGGCAACTTTGGGCGAGGGCTAGATGAGAGTATGGCATAGGCATTGTTTTATACTCCTGGATCGGAACATTTGTTTTTTTCATCGCTGGGTGCCAGCGTTCGAAGCTTTCCCGCAAATCGTCGTTGAGCACCTGCGTCCGCACGTGCAGGAACAGATGCGCTCCCTGCTTCGTCCAGCACATTTGCTGTTGCTTCACCATGCTACAAAGAATGGTCGCGCACGACCATTCACTTACCTATTCAGGATGTTGGGGGCCGTCTCCCAAGCGCCTTTGGACGAGGGCGCGCCAACAAACAAGATTGTTAGGATTATACCGCGCGGGAAACAGTGCTGCCAAAGTGTTCCGGGGCAGCGTCATTGCGCGAGGGCGCTGATTCATGTCGGGAGTGTAATATTACAACGCGGAGTCCAAGAAAAGCCGTTGTAACTTGACCATAAGAAGCGGCATGGGCTCCTTCCTCAAACCGATCTCACCTGGATTAAGGAAGGAGCCCATGCACCGCACCATTGTAGCATCGACCTGCCCGTTGCCAGAGTGCAACTTGACCGCGACTGATATCGAAGCTTTGCTGCCTGCCTTGCAGAGATATGTTGAGCACTTCAAGCACACCTTTGCCCGTGGTGATCAGCATGCCTGGGCGTATCGTTACCTCCAGGGCTTGCTCGATACCCTTCCGCGCAAATCGTGCGAACCGATCGCGCTGGCCTTGGGCCTCTCGGTTCGCCAGATGCAAGCCTTTATCACTGAGAGCACTTGGTCCACTCTTCCCGTTCTTGCTCAACACGAGTGACGAGGCGCTCGCTCGCTCAGTGATGCCGACGATGGCGTTTTCCTCAGCGACGAATCGGGCATGCCGAAACAAGGTCACCACTCCGCTGCTGTCGCGCATCAGGACTGTGGTGCGCTCGGTAAAGTCGCCTCCTGTCAGGTCGGCGTCTTTGTCGCCTATGCCTCGCACAAGGGCTATACCCTCGTCGGTGGTCAGTTGTTCGTTCCTGAGGCCTGGTTTGGCGAGCAGATGGCTGAGATGCGTCAGGAGGTCGGTTTGCCCAGCGATCTCACCTTCCGCACCAAACCACAGATTGCTGTCGAATTGCTCCAAGCCATCGCGGAGCTTGGCGGCGCACACCGGCGCTGATCGTTCCAGCTTGGTCGGGCAAAGGACGCAACCCGACCAGGCAACGCCGCAAAACACCGTCGAATGCGCCCTATCGTGTCGATGAACTGGTGTGGCGGCTGCCGAAGACGGCTTGGACACGCACGATCATTAAAGAAGGCAGCAAGGGACCGATCGGGTGTGATCTTGCCTTTGTGCGGGTGAATGAAGCGCGTGATGGCCTGCCTGGACCGCGGCAGTGGCTGATCATTCGACGCAATGTGGACGATCCAACGGTTGTCAAATGCTACCTGAGCAACGCGCCTGAAACGATCGAGACAGCGCAGTTGGCGCGGAGGTGCGGAATGCGCTGGCCAATCGAGCTGACGTTCGAAGTCGGCAAGGACGAACTGGGCATGGATCAGTACGAAACACGCTCGTGGCGGGGGTGGCATCATCATATGGTCTTGGTGATGCTGGCGCATCATTTTCTGGCGTGGGTACGACAGCAGTGGCACGAGAAGGTGCCAGCCTTGACGCTCTGTCAGGTGCGCTTGCTGATCGCGAGCGTCATTCCCAAGCCAATCGTGGATGCTGCTCGTGCTTTGGTGCTGGTGATCTACTATCAACGTCGTAACCACGCCGCCTACCTTTCGCACCGCAAACGCAAGCTCGCCCAGTTAGCTGCCTTCGACTCCGCGTTGTAATAGTAAAAACCTGCGTGAAAAATCAGCAATATAGTTAAAATTCGGTTGAATTATTGTCGTACCCCACAGCAGACTCGCACCAGAAAATCTGTCCCGGAACGATTCTTCTGGGACGAGTTGCTGCATGCATCGCATCAACATCTGGTAAAATAGGCAGAGAGATGTTCTACCTTTTCCAGCACCCGCCCGCGCTGCGCGTCTTTTCTGTTTCGAGGAAGGGCCATTAGGCGCATGCTGGAGGTTGGCCCGAACACGTCGTACCAGAATCATTCGGCACCCGCAGAAAGCGAACGAAGCATGTGCCATGCTCCTGCGACAGCCACAGATGATTGGCTGAACGCCTACACGGCTGCCCTGGACGGCAAAGCAACGGCTACCATCGATGCCTACTTGCGCGCCCTCCGGCAGTTCCTCACCTGGCTGGCGCCGCGTCCCGGTCATGCCGGCGGCTTCGCAGCCGTTGAAAGCTATCTCGCACACCTGGAACAGCAGGGCCACAGCCGCAGCCACCGCGTGCGCGTCACGGCCGTGCTGAGCAGCTTTGCCACCTGGCTGATCGCGGAGCAGCATGGGCTGCTGCGCAACCCGACCCGTGGTGTGACCCAGCCACCGCAGCCAGTTCAGGCTCCCCAGTTGCTCTCCACCGACCAGCGCTCTTGTCCTGCGCTCACTCGTTGAACGGGCTGACGATGTACGCGGCAGCGCCCTCTTTGCGCTGGGCGACTGGACGAGTTGCCGCGTGAGCGACATTGCCTGGTTGCGGCTGAGCGGTACCCACGTCAACGCCCACGCTGGCTGGCTGCGGGTTGGGCATGCCGGCGGCAAGCAGCGCGAGATCGACTTGATCAACGCGGCCCGGCAGCCGCTGTATATCTACCTGGAACGCACGGCCGACCCGGCACGCCCCTTTGTGTTTGTCTCGCAGCGGACCGACCGCCTTACGGAAGCGGGTATCCACCACTGGCGCCGCGTCCTCAAAACGCCGGTGATCCACGCCGCGTGGCCGCTGATCCAGGAGGTGGCCTTCCACGCCCTGCGCCATGACTTTGCGCATCGGGCACGGGGCGCTGGCTGGTTGCTGGACGAAGTCGCCTCTTACCTGGGCCACGTCACCCGCAGCGGCGCACCCGCCATCCAGACTACCGCCCGCTACACGCAGGTGAGCCGCGACCAGATTCGCCACAAGCGGGCTGCCCGGCGCGGTGTCCAGTGACGGCCCCCCATCGCACCGCCTATCCGCACTTTCCGCAGCGCTTCGCTGACCACGACTTGCCGGTCGCCTCTACGCCTACCGATGATGCGGTCGCGTTTGCCCGGCGCGACGCCCGTCTGCCCCAGCATCAGTTTCGCCTGCGCGGGCTGCGCAAGGTCTTTCAGAACCTAGGATACTTTCCGCCCCTGGCGACCATCCCACCGGTCGTGATCGCCCCCATCCGGCAGACGGCGGATGGGGCTGACGATGTCCCGTTTGCTGGCGTCGCGGATCGCACGATCCGCCATCAGCACCAGCTGGTGCGCACCTAGCTGCATGTGGCGGCGGCGGATGCGCGGGCCCGCCGCCGCGCGCTTGAAGCGGTCTACCAGGCTGCCGCCGTGATGGATATGCCCGCCGACCTGATCAATGTCGCCATCGACGAATTGCTCACGCAGTCGTGCGAACTGCCCGCCTTCAGCACGCTTGACCGCATGGTGGGTCATGCCCGCGCCCAGGTCAAGCGGCGGCTCTGCCAGGAGGTGGGACAGCAGATCACGCCGACCCTGGAGGAGCAGCTTGCGACCCTGCTGGTGCGTGACTCGCAGACGGGCCGCACGGCATTTAATGACCTGAAACAACCGCCCAAACGCCCGACTCTTTCGCATCTCAAGGAGTTGCTCAATGACTATGACTGGCTGGTCAGGCTGGGCGACCCGGCTCCGCTGTTAACGAGACTGGCCCAGGCCAAAATCCATCAATATGCCGCGCAGGCCAGCGTGCTGGATGTGGCAGGCATCGCGCACCTGCGCGCGCCGAAACGCAGCACCTTCCTACTGTATCTGCTGCATCGGGCTCAGGTGCAGACGCGCGATCACTTCATCGCGTTGTTTCGCATCTGTATGGCCCGTATCCACGCTGCCGCCAAAACGGCGTTGCAGGATATCTGTGCGGGCGCCCAGGCGACCACCGAAGCGCTGCGGGAAACCTTCGTCGCGG
>JAKSDJ010000274.1 GCA_022360155.1 Chloroflexales bacterium
CGCGCCGCTTCCAACCCAACACAGATCGGCGCTGATCTGGTACGTGCCAGAAGGCGGACGTTCGAACTCGATGTTCCATGCACCATCTATAAAAGGGATGCGGCGCTCTCCGATTGGGCGCTGATCATCGAACACCATCAAACGCACCAGCAGATCACCAGGGTCATCGGCGATATCAACCGGCTCGACGCGGATCATGCCGCCCTCGGGCGGATAGACATCGTCGAGCAGCAGACGCAGTCCCGGTTGCACTCCGACCGCAAACGACTCCGCCCCGAGAATATCGCCGCCGGCCTGCAGTATATGCAACGTCTCCAGTAACTGCTGCTGTAGATGCTGGTTGCACTGCAACGTACTATGGTTTGCGACCTCAAAGTGCAGCGCGTGATCGAAGGCCCACGTGCCAGCAGGCAGCGCACTGTAGAAGGGCACGGTACTGTCGCCATATCCCGGCAAGACCTGCGCGCGGGAGATCTTGGGCATCTCCTCGCTTACCGCAATAGTGCCGGAATCGAGTATGGCAGACTGCTTTGTCGGCTGGTTTGCGCCGATGATTAAGATGCTCCGGTATGGCAAGCCCAGACCGGCCTGCGCGCGAGTCGTCGCCGCCGCTTCCATCGGGCGATGGAAGCGATTGAGTGTATCACTGGCGCGATGCAAGTCTAGATAGTCAATTCCCTGCGTCGCTGTTACGCCCACATAACCGGCGTCGGTTTTGATCGCGGGATAGGTCGGCAGCAGTTGGTAGACCGAGGTGAAGGAACGCAAGGCCGAACTGACATCGAAGAAGCGAAGAATGCGTTTGCCATTCGCGATCGCGTTCAGGGCATTGAGCGAGCCGCGATACGGCGTGCCAAAGGTGATCAAGGCCCGACACTGCTCGTGATCGCCCAGGCACTCAAGGTAATAGCGCGAGATCAGCCCGCCCATGCTATGGGCGACCAGGATCACCTGCGCCGTTGCATTGCTGGAGGCGGCGCGCCACGCAGCAAGCTGGCGCTCGATGAACGTCGCCAGACGCCGCGCATTCGCCCGGTTATCACGACGCCAGTCGTAGGGGAAAGGGAAGAGATTCGCATCATTTTCCAGAAGCCAGGAATAAGGTGCGCGTCGGGCATCAGTTCTGTTGCCAGCACACCATCATCCAGCGCCGGCAAATGAGGATCGTCGCCATCTAGCGTTAAATCACTCACGAGTTGCTTGAGCTGCAATACTCGCGATATGGTTCGCGGTGAGGGACTCCACAATGCTCTCCCGTGTTTGGTCAGTACACTGCCCATTATACCCAGCAAGAATATGACCAAATCGTGCATCGGTCGCAGCGCCATTGTTTGCTCCTTCCTTATTGCTTAAGTTACAGCATCAGCAAGGGCATCGTGGGCCTCATTCACCGCAGGCAAACAATGATATCCATAGACATTCATATACGTATTCTATGGTTTATCCGTTTTGATGCGGCTCATTCGATGTTTTATCCAGGCCTCATCCTGGATTCCAGCGCACATATAACACATAACGATATTTTATTAATCCGTTATGCACATTATAAACACAGAAAACATGAATATCAACACATTTTCATACAAACCAGAGTTATGTCATGATTCTGTCAGAGAGCGACAAATAGTCTCGGTTCCTTAAGTACCCTGTTCTTTGCTCGTTATCGGCCTGCCTCCCCCGAATGGGTTAGTTTTGTCAATACAGATCTACGATAGGCGCGCCGAGCATGATGAAGCCATCGCCGACGCCGGAGCGCCAGCGTTAGCTTGGAATAGTGCCGCAGCTCATCCCAAAATGCCCGCCCAATCTGTATGATGGAACGTTTCCCAAAGAAATGGTCACGATAGGCGCCGCTGCGTAAGAAACCCTGTTCCCGCTTCAATAGATCGAGCCGTATCTTGTGTTTGGGCAGGTGGGTTCGACCGGCCAATATAGCATAGAAGGGCTGCGGCATCCAGTCAATCGATTGGAACAGCGCATAAATCCGATCCACGGCTATAGCAATATGAACAGCATCGTCGAGATCCACAGCTTCGACTACAGCATCGATCTGCGCCGCCAGATGGTCGTACTCAGCAAAACCGCCGCCGGCAAGCTTAAGTTGTTGTAACTGCTCGATGAATAGGTGCGGATCGATCTTGCCGTTTTGGGTGGATTGGATGCGAATACTGAACAACTTCACCAGTTCGGTATAGGCGCCCAACAGCCAGAGAACGCTATATGCCCGCCACAGATGATAGCTTTCCCACGACTTGTAGGAATGCGCCACGAGGAGATCGTTGCTGCGCAGATAGGCGAGCGTGGCGCGTTCGAGCGGAAGAAATCGCTCGCGCGAGTAGTCGCCGTCGCGGTGCGCCTGAAGCAGATAGTGGGCTAAAATCGAAACGCTGCTCAGCGAGACATAGAGTCCCTTCGAATAAAGCGGATCGATGAACCCAGCGGAGTGACCAAGAAGCGCCCAGCGATCGCCAACAACCTGCTTCGACGAATACTGGATGCGCCCCGTGCGCACCCACTCGCGCACGGCTCTGGCATTGCGGAATTGAGCTGCGACACTAGGGAATCGCTCGATAAACGTGAAGAATTCCTCTTCCGCTACGAGATCATTGCGCGGCGGATGCATCCGCGGGTCCAACATCAGCCCCACGCTGCAGAGCGGGTTGGTCGACGCTGCATGATTATTAAAGGGAATGACCCACAGCCAGCCGCCGGCGAAGACATGGTGCAGCGTGCCTTCGGCGACACTGAAAGGCAGATCCGCTTCTTTTTGCATCGTGCCGACCTCGTGAAAGTCCGGTACGTCAATCATGTGGGTAAAGATGGCGCGCGAGTAGGTTTGCAGATCGAAATCGCGCAGGTTGAACTTATCCGCTACGAGCGAGCGGAAACCTCCGGCATCGACGAGATAGGCTGCGGCATACTGCTTTCCCTCTGCGGTTATAACCGTGACGCCTTGCATATCGATCGCGATATCGCGTACCGGCGTGTTTTGCAATACCGTCGCCCCATAGTGAACGGCGCAGGTTGTGAGGAAGTAGTCCACATCTTGGCGATAGAGGTGCAGCTCGTGGCCATGCGGGTGTTTCGGGATCACGGCTTGCAATGAGTGAAGCGGTTGATGAGTATGGCCAGGCGTGTGGTGCAAATAGCTGAAATGCCGTTTGACGCCGTGACTTGCGCCGATATAGGGAAAGTAATTTTCCGAGCTAAAGTACGCCAGTTCTGGCACATCGTACAGTTCTGCCAGAGCGCGCATAGTTTCGGAAGTCTCCAGGATCATCGACTCGCCAATCGAGAAGCGGGGGTGGCTCTTCGCCTCGAACATGATCACCTGTAGACCTCGACGGGCCAGGATTGCGCCTAGCGTTGAGCCGACGATTCCTGAACCAATAATTGCGACATCAAACATTCTGTGGTGAGTGTCCATCATTCTACCCCTTGTCTTCCAATGGCATTGTCTCATCCGAACTTACTGTGGCGCTCCTGGATCAGAATAGTCGAGCATAATGTATGACAAAAGCAGCCTTAGCTACACCTTCAGATTACTTCATGGGTTATGACGACGAGATTTGCATATCAGGTGCGGGTTGATTCTCCAATGGCAGGGTGCAGCCTAAACACTTCGGCTTCGCTCAAGGCAATTCCGTGAAGGGTACCGATCCTTTCATATAGAATTTTTTACACTTTATTCAGGATGACAAGCCTCGATATAAGAATAGACGCTATCAGCAATAACCTTTTTGGCAACATTTACAAAGTTATCTCATTTGGTTAATATTGATTAATTCCTTTCTCAACGGGCATGTCGATCTTATTATACTACTTTCCCATCTACAATGATATGAAACCACTCGTCCTTTTCCGGCCAAGAAGCAATAGCATCCTTGAGTTTAGGCGCCTCAGGGCTTGGTATTGGGTGGTGTAATCTCCAATAATCCAACGCAGGGTTGCCTGACACACTGGCTTGCATAACTTTGTCGAGTGTTGTGCGCCACCTGATGCGTGCATTGCCAACCCTGCGTCGGACTACGAAACCGCTCATCGAGCGTGAGTCGCCGTTCTACAAAGCTAACATGCCGCCATCGACCGGAATAACCGCAGCGGTCACGTAGTTCGCCTCGTCCGAGAGCAGCCAGACGACAGTATGGGCGATTTCTTCCGGTTTGCCGGTACGCTTCATCGCGGTAGCAGCGATAAACATCTGCTGGGCGCCGGGAATGACGCTACTGACACGGTCCATCATGGGCGTCTCGATGGGGCCGGGCAACACAGCATTGATGCGGATGCCCAGCTCGGCATATTCCAGCGCCAACGCCTTGGTCAGCCCATTGACGCTGTGCTTTGAGGCGACGTAGGTTGACAGTCTGGCCATGCCTTTCGCGCCCGCCACCGATGAAGTGTTGACAATAACACCACCGCCGTTTTGCAGCCTGCGGGCAATCTCGTACTTCATACTCAGCCAGACGCCCTTCAGGTTGATGTCGATGAGCCGATCTCAAGCCTCTTCGCTGGTTTCGCCCAGCGGACCCAGCGCCTCGATACCGGCGTTGTTGAAAGCCAGATCCAGTCTACCGAAGATCGAAATCATGATGTTGACCAGGTTTTCGACATCGTTGGCCTTGGAGACATCGGCCTGCACAAAACGTACGTTGTTGCTCACGGCTTGCAGCTCGCGCAGAGCGGCCTCACCCTTCGCGGCGCTGCGACCAGAGATGACGACTTTCGCGCCCAGCTCGGCCAGTTTCTTGGCGGTGGCAAAGCCGATTCCAGTGGCGCTACCTGTGTTCAATGCGACTTTTCCTTGGATTGAATTGCTCACGATCGTGATTGTTCCTTTATTGACACGCGTTACACAGTGGTGAGAGTTGGGGAGGTGAATCTTCCCCGAAAACTCCTTCTTGCCGCTACCGCGGCAAGAAAAAGGTTTCTTGGAGGGCTTGCAGCCCTCCAAACCTCCCTGCCGACTGGTGGCCACGTAACTCGTGTTACTTGACACTGTGCCAACTCGTTTATCAGCACAGTTATCATCGCCTCGATCGACTGGGCGAGCAGCATCACCGGCGAGGAGAGCAGGGTTTCCTGCATGCTTGTTCCCAGATCGGTCACAACGCGCTGCAGGGCTGCAATGAAAAGCGCATAAAGCGCACCGGCTCGTCGTCATCGAGGAGCAGCCAGGTCGACGCCGGGGCATGGGGGTCGGCTGGGCCAACTACTGAGCGACGAGCATCGTCTTGCCATAGCCCGCCGGCGCCGACACCAGGGTCGCTTTGCACGCCAGCGCCTGGTCAAGCCACTGAAACAGACACGGGCGCGGCACAAGAAACGCAGCGAGTTCAGGTGGGTTTAATTTGGTCGATAGCAGCATTGTTCTATTATATAGCAATTCGATTTGACACCCACGGCGCCCCATGCTATCCTGGCCAAGAATCGTAGGCGGAATATCCTGAAACAGAAGCCCTCGAGATACGTGAATCGTTGAGCCACAATCTTGCACCGCTCACATGCGTTGTGCCAGAAGAACCTTCTGGAAGTGGCCAATGCGATTCGCAACAACTTGATGTTTCCATCCTGAAGCGCTGTGAGCATGTTTGCTCGCAGCGTTTGTGATTCTAGAAAGGGATGGCGCTATGAAAGTTGTCCAATCGCGGGCGGATCTGCTCTATACGCCGCCAATTCTCACGCTCCTCTTGGTCGTTGCAATGTCATATCTGGGCGTTGGCTTCCTCAGTCCGCTCTATGCGCTGTATGTTCGCGATATCGGGGCGAGTAGCGTTGATATTGGCCTGATGACATCCGCCTTTCTCCTCGCCGGTTTTCTGGCTGCACCCCCGCTGGGTTGGGCCTCCGACAAGTATGGGCATCGCAGCATTCTGTGGACGGGACTCCTCGTTCATGCGTTGCTCATCCTGGCCTACATTCCCGCCCAGTCCCTGGCGGTGATCGTTGCGCTGCGGGCGCTGGAAGGCATTGCAACCGTTGCGGTTTTGCCCCCGGCACGCGCCCTGATGAATACGCTCGCCCCGGCGACACGCCAGAGCGAGGCGCTAGGATTGTTGACCACCGCTCAAGCAACGGGGCTGCTGCTCGGCCCGGCAGCGGGGACGTTTCTAGCGAGTCGTTTCGGGTATGCACCGCCATTTGTTACAGCCAACGCTTTTTTGTTCGTTTGTACGGCGCTTGTGTTGGTCGTGCTGCCGCCGCAATCCGCAAGTCCGGAGCCGTCCCCAATGCCGAAGCCACTGTTCGCAGCGCTGTTTACGCCAGGGCTGCTGTTGGCCTATGCGTTGCGCGTGATCCTAGCGATCCCGAATGGAACGGTGATTGCGATCTGGAGTCTGTATATGGCCGATCGTGGCGCGGCGTTACCGCTCATTGGCCTGTCGTTTACCACATTCGCGCTCGCAGCGATTGTCGCCACGCCGCTGACCGGGCGCTTGTCCGACCGCTATGGGCGGTATTGGCCGATTATGATCGGGCTGCTCTGCTCTGGGGCGGTTTATCTTTTGTTTGCGCTCCCGTTATCGCCCCTGCTTATTGTCGGTATTTCGGTGGCGGAGGGCGCGGCGGCAGCCATTGCCCGTACTGCGGTCGACGGGTTGTTGGCCGACCACACGCCCGCCGCTATGCGCGGACGTGTGCAAGCGACGTTTAGTGCGGCCTCCACGTTGGGTGCGTTGATTGGGGCGATAGGGGCCGGATTCTTCTATAGCATCAGTCCAGGGCTGCCCTTTCTATTGGAAGGCCTCCTGATACTTGCCGCGGCCATGGCATTGTTCGTGCCAGTTGTTGCCCGACTCACTATAAGGCCGCAGGCTGTGGAAGGCGCCTGAGCCAAAGCTTTAAAGGCAGACAAAACATCAGGGCGAAGATGTGGTTTGGGGCGTTGGGATGCGCGTGTTGACCCTCACCCCGCCCCTCTTCCGCCTCTCAAGTGTAGACTTTTTTGACAAAGCGCATTCTGATGCGGAAAACATCTCTGGCGTACAAGTCTTCATTTGCCGCGCCCTGATGCAGCATTCGTCCGACGGAAAGTAAAAAACCTACACCTGAGAGGTATCGTGGGC
>JAKSDJ010000765.1 GCA_022360155.1 Chloroflexales bacterium
ATCGACGGAACGATAGGCTTCATCGATGTGAAGCAGTAATCCATTCGACTTCACGTCGCACACTTATACGCAGTCCACAGGCGTGTTTCACGTCCCGACGTAGCCACTGCCGGGGACGGTCAGTCTTTCGGCGCCAACCAGCCTCATTCCCTCGTCTCGAATGTTCCGTGCCGCATTGATGTCGCGATCCAGCCGCGCGCCACAGGCTGAACAGACCCAGGCTCTCTCTGCCAGGGCCAAATCACGGTTGATAGACCCACATGCGTTACACGTCTTGCTCGACGGATAAAACGGGTCAATATGCACCACATGCTGCGCTTTGTACCTAAGTTGTCGGACGATCTCGCTGAACGCTGCATCTGCGATTGCCCGCGCCAGGGTGCGGTTTTTCAGCATGCCTGCCACATTGAGGGTTTCCAAAGCGATAACAGTCGCTTTTGCCGCCAAGTGCGTCGTCAATTTATGGATTGCATCGGCCCGCAGGTTGGCAATGCGCAAATGCAGGCGGGCCAGTTTCCGCTGTGCTTTGGACCAGTTCTTGCCGCCCTTCCGTCTCCGTGCGAGCCAGCGGTTCAGGCGGCGCAGTTGCTTCAAGGCAGCGGCGAGATGCTTTTGGTTCTCAAACAGCTCACCGTCGCTATCAACGGCCAGCGCCTTCACGCCGACATCAACGCCAAGCACCCGCTCCGGCGCGTGGCGCTCCGGTGCAGGCAGTTGCACCTGAATACTCACAAACCAGTACCCCGCACGCTCACTGACCCGCGCGCTCATGATCGTGCCGGCAAAGCGCAGCGGTTCGGTCATATTGACCCAACCGAGCTTTGGGATGCGTATCCAGGGCCCATCGACGGTGAATTTGTCGTTGGACAGGTAGAACGACCTGTCGCCCTGCTTGCGGGATTTGAACGTGGGAAACCCGACGCGCTTCCCATCCTTGCGGCGGATGCCGCGCTTGCGCTTCGTGATGTCATGCCAGTAGTTCGCCAGGGCGTGCTGCAGGTCGGCGAATGCCTGTTCCGGCGCACACTTGGTTGTTTGCATCACAAACGGAAACTGGTCCCGCTTAATACGATTGAATTCCTTTTTGAGGTCACCCACGAGCGGTAACGTTGTCTGGTCTTTTCGCGCTTGGCGCAGGATGGCGACGGCCCAGTTCCACGCGAAGCGAGCATTCCCAGCGGCTTGTCGGAAATACTGTTCCTGCTCAGGCGTCGGGTTCAACCGTATCTTGTGTGCGCGTTGAATGGTATGCATCGCGTGTACATGTGTCTATATATTGGGGAGATACTGGCTACCTAGCTATAGCTCCTTATAATACAAAAATGATTGTGCGATAATCCGATACTCATGATCAGAACCAATACGTTTCCGACAAGCGGATCGCATTGGCCCGTTGTTCTTCTATAACTGTTCTTCTATAACAAAGATAAGGGCCGCGCAGCGTTCTACCGGGCAAGGTA
>JAKSDJ010000931.1 GCA_022360155.1 Chloroflexales bacterium
CCTTTGTGGCCGCAGCAGTTGGGCATGCATTGGCCGCCGATGATAGCGAACACGCTGTGCGTTTGGTAGAGGTGACGGCGCGCCCGCTCTTGCTCCGTGGCGAAGCGACGACGGTGCTTGATTGGCTGGATGCTTTGCCCGACGAACTTGTCCGTGTGCGCCCCCAACTCTGTATCTACGCTGCCTGGGGACTGGCGATCACCGGCCAGATCGAAGCTGTCGGATCGCGACTCTTCGATGCCGAACAAGGTTTGGATCAGCATCCCGAGGCGGCGCGCTTGGCCGGCGAGATAGCGGCGGTCCGCGCGACGATCGCCGGCTTACGCCGCGATTTGCCCAGGGCGATTAAGCTAGGACGCCAGGCGCTAGAGGCCCTGCCCGCAGACAATTTACAGGTGCGCAGTGTTGTCGCCTTGATTTTGGGCACGGCCTACTATCTCAACGGCGATGCCAAAGCGGCGAAGGAGGTTTGTGGCGAAGCCATTACTGCGGCGCGGTCTGCCGGTAATGTGATTATTGCGATCTTTGCAATGCGTCAGCTTGGCGAGTTGCAAGTCAAGCAAGGCCAGTTGCGCCAGGCGATGCATACCTATCAGTCCGCCCACCGCTTTGTGAAGGAGCGGTATCCGCGCAGCATCGCCCATGTCGATCAACCGATCCCGGTTGCTGGTACAGTGTATGTCGGGATGGGCTGGATTTTTTATGAGTGGAATGACCTGGAGGCAGCCGCCCGATACCTTACCGACGGGGTGGCGTTGGGCCAACAGGTCGAGAATGTCGAGATCTTGCTCATGGGGCCGATTGGCCTAGCGCGCACCCAGCAGGCGCAGGGCGACGCGTTGAGCGCCCAGGAGACGATGGCTCGTGCGGTAGCCTTCGCCGAGCAGACCGGCGTGGCGCGGCTGATCGACTGGATGCATGCCGAGCAGGTGCGACTCTGGCTGATCCAGGGGAATGTCGCGGATGCGGTAGCCTGGGCCGACGCCAGCGATTACCAGGGACAGCGCTACAGTCTGGACGACGAGCCGAGCTATCTGCGCGAGATTGACTATCTTGCCCTGGCTCAGACGCGGATAGCGCAAGGGCGGTCGGGCGAGACGTTGCTCTTGTTGGAGCGCTTGCGAAATGCGGCTGAAGAGCAGGGCCGTATCGGCAGCGTTATCGAGATTGGCTTGCTCCAAGCGCTGGCGCTGGCGGCATTGGATCGCACTGCTGCCGCGCTTGCGATGTTGGGGCGCGTGCTGGCGCTAGCTGAACCTGAAGGCTATGTCCGCACCTTTGTGGATCTGGGGTCGCCGTTGGCGGCATTGCTGCGCCAAGCGAAATCAGCCGGGGCGCCGCCGCATTATACGAGCCGTTTGCTAGCTGCCTTTGCCCATACTGAGCGCCAGACGCTATGGACTGAAGTCGAGACAACTCAGCAGGTCGTGTTGATTGAGCCGTTGAGCGAGCGTGAAGGTGAGGTGTTGCAGCTCATCGCTCAGGGTCTGTCGAATCAGGAGATCGCGGACAAGCTGGTCATCGGCCTGAGTACCGTGAAGAAACACATCAACAATATCTATGCCAAGCTCGATGTGAAGAGCCGAACCCAGGCGCTGGTCAGGGGCAGGGAGTTGGGCTTGATCGAAACCACACCGCCTAAACGCTGATCTGCAAAACGCAGGGTCGCAGCGTTCTGTTGCTGCGACCCTGCGCGAAGCCTGTCTTGAGGCAAAAGGCTCAGTGCGCCGTCATGCAGAAGCGGGCCGGCGAATTGGTATTACTCGTTGCGTAGCGCCGTAATCGGGTCGAGGCGCGCGGCGCGCATTGCTGGAAACAGGCCGAAGAAGATTCCAATCGCGATTGAAACGCCGGTTGCGAGCAAGATCGCAAACAACGACACACTGGCGCGCGCTGTGTCATCCTGAAACAGCGCGGCTAGGACAATATTGCCGGCAAACGAGAGCAGATAGCCAAGGCCGATCCCAAGCGCGCCGCCGAGCAGGCACAGCACAACGGCTTCGATCAGGAACTGCCACATAATATCGCCGCGCTGTGCGCCGACCGCCTTGCGCAGCCCAATTTCGCGGGTGCGTTGGGTCACGCTGACCAGCATAATGTTCATAATCCCGATCCCGCCCACCAGTAGCGAAATACCGCCAATAACGCCCAGGAATGCGCTGAAGCCAACCGAAATGGCTGCGAATTGCTGGGCGGCCTGTTCCGGGTTGGTGATGGTAAAGTCGTTGCTCTGGTAGGTCAGGCGATGTCGCTCACGCAGCAGGTTGGTTACCTGGTAGATCGCCTCATCGACCTGCTCTGGACTCTGGGCGCGCACCGTAATCTGCTCCACATTCACACGTTGGTCCACCTGGTTGCGAAAGAGGCGGCTAATTGCGGTCTGATACGGCACATAGACCTGCTCCGCCGGGTCGCTGAATTGGCCCAGGGCTCCGCCAATCTGGCTGGATTCGGTGACGGTAACCCCGACAACCTCGAACGAAACGCCGTTGATCGTGAATCGTCGCCCCAGCGCACCCGAAATATCGCCGAACAGGGTCGTGGCGACCTGGTCGCCAATGACAGCAACCCGCGCCTGCGTCCGGTTTGCTTCTTCGCCAAAGAAGCTCCCAGCGCCAAGATCATTGGTGCTGATGGTAAAAAAGCTGGGGGTTACGCCTTTGACTGCGAAGAAGTAGCGTTCGCCGCCGGCACTCAGAATCCCGTTGTTCGAATATTCGACGGCGACCGACTCGACGGCGGGCGCTGCACCAGGGAGCTGAATCGCTTCGGCGTCAGCGTCGTTCAACCGCGGACGGAGAGTCTCATCGGTGTTGCGGCTATCGACGGAAGGGGTGATATAGAAGACGCCAACCCCGAGCTTGGCGAATTCACGCTGGATGAACTCGCCATAACCATTACCGATGGCGAGCATGCCCACTACAGCGCCGACACCGATGATAATGCCAAGCATTGTCAACA
>JAKSDJ010000563.1 GCA_022360155.1 Chloroflexales bacterium
GTTGAAACTGGCGGTATAATAAAGAATGATCGCTACTCTGTGCAGTCAGGGTAACCTGGTTACACAGCGCTTCTCTCGCAAGACGCTACCAATGGCTGATATACCATCTCGGTCACTGCCCAACAGCAAGATCCCGCGAGTTTGTCATATATTGTTGTCGTAATTTTTCAGCGCCATCGCCAGGCGAGAGTTACCGCCACAGCAGCGCAAGACTGCCGAGTGTGACCTCACACAAAACTGCACGAGCCTCAATCATCGAACGTTTGTGGCAAGTTGCCAACACGACGAAGCGGGAATTCAAAGACCATCGCGTTATTGGCACACCATCAGGCGCAGATTTTAGGTAAGCTGTGCTCGATCACATATGAAAGACTGTTACAATACGCCCAAACTGGAGCCGTGAACCGTTCTGAATAGGGACTGGGATATTAGGTTCCAAGCGATTACCATCAACACGAGTAAAGTTCGTGCTATTCAGATCAGTGACCATCCAGGCGCCATTGCTGCGAGTGATTCGGGCATGCTGGCGGCTCACACCGCCAGTCTCGCCGCCATACGGCGTCAAATCAATTTCTGGAAAAATATTACTTACCGGATCTTCCCGTCCAACAATAATTTCTTCCTTATCAGTCGGGAATTGCAAAGTATACCTGCCCTCAGACAGAATCAAGCATGGACCCGTTTGCGATTTGGAAGCAGCAGCCACAGGGCTTTCAGGCTGTGGAACAGGTGAAGGCGCTGCCATAGGCGGTGGCATTGCTGCTGCCGGCGCTGCTGCTGCTGGCGCCGCAGTAATCGTGCCTGGGTCGACACCAAGGTAAGCCAGTTCAGCTTCAGCCTTTGCTAGAGCGCTGCGCGCCTCGTCAAGACCGGCGGTTAGGAAAGCCGGAGCGCCGCCAGCCGGATAGCGGGTTAGCATCTGCTCATAGTGGGCAATCGTGTCACGATGCGCCACAGCTATATCGATCAACCGAGTAATTTCAGCAGGATCTGGGCCGGCAGGCAATATTGTTAGTTCGGCTTCGGCCTTTGCTAGAGCGCTGCGCGCCTCGTCAAGACCGGCGGTTAGGAAAGCCGGAGCGCCGCCAGCCGGATAGCGGGTCAGCATCTGCTCATAGTGGGCAATCGTGTCACGATGCGCCGAGATAAGTCCTGTCAGCCGCTGCCGCTCTTCAGCAGCGTTTGGAGCGGGTGCAGCCGGTGCAGCGGTTCCCACAGCGGCATCGGTTGCCGGAGGCAATTTTCCCGCTGGTGCAGGCGGCAGATCAACTGCCGACACATTGTTTTCTGCTGCGGTGTTAGACGCAGTTGGCGCACTAGCGAGCGCAGACGCAGGCTGCACAGGCGGGCTGGCATTGACTGGCGCTTGCGTCACCATAGCAGGGTCCGGCGACGCAGCAGTTGGCGCATCGCCGAGATCAGCGCCACAGTTATCGCAGTAACGATCGCCCGGCATATTTTGATGGCCGCAGATAGGACAATTAGAGTCAGTAGCGCCAGATGATGAACTAGGTGCTGCACTTGCTTCCATCGTCGGCGCCATCTCAGGAGGAGCCGCCATCGTCGGTGCATCAGCAGAAGGTGCTGTTGCATCCATAAGCGGTGCGCCACATTCGTCACAGAAGGCTTCACCTGGCAACACCATTGCGCCGCAATTGGCGCACATTTGAGCCATCACCCGCGCCGCCTGATCAACATCGGACGATGGATGAACAACCACTGATGGGGTCGCCGATCCTTCCATTTGTGAACCGCATTGGTCACAGAAGCGGTTAGCGGAATCGTTTTGCACGCCGCAATTGGGACAAGTTTTCATTGATTCAATCCTCCTTACATTCAGTAGGCAGTAGGTGATTGGCAGCAGATAGGAGACACAAGGCAGCAGCTTGCTTATTCAATGACCGCTGTTTTTTGTCTTCTGCTTTTCTGCATTCCATATCTGGCTACTCCTCGAGTTTCTGAGTTAAACGGCGTGTAGCATAGCGTATTTCCTTTTGAGTTTCCGCACTCAACTCTGTACCTTGTTCGAGGTTTTCGGCCTGTTGCTGGGTCTTTGAAGCTAATTCCAACTCTCCCAGATCTAGCAGACGGGTCGCGGCTGCACGCAGTTTCTGCGTCGCACCGCTGACATTACCTGCTTCAGCTTCGGTCAAAGCACGCGTCTGAAGCTTGAAAGCGGTCACCTTCTCAACCAGGTTCATGATACGCGGGTCGTAAGCGGCAACCTTAGGGTCTGTCGTAAATTCTAGCAGAATATCTTGCTTGATAACACGCTGCTCTGTCTGACCAACCGGGAGAAAGTGCAACTCCGCCTGTGCAATCCGAAACGAGCCGGAAGCACGGGCCGGCAGCATCAGATCGATCAAGACGCTATTCACTGCACCATAGGCTAAGTCTCCCAACTTGACTGCAACTTCATTATCGCCAATCGGCTGATAGCCCAGATTGGCAATCGTCGGCATGGCACGATGCACAGAACGTGGTGTAGCGTCGCGAACTAAACGCAGCAACAGCCGTGCTTCTTGTGCAATCGTGCCATGCGCTTGCTGTAATGTGCGCTGAAAAAACTTGCCGATGTTGGCTGGGTCAGCAATATAATCCGAACTCCCCCCAGTCGAATTGGCTAAATCATCTAGCAAGGTCTCGTTCCATTCGGCCCCCAGGCCCAATGCGGTAATACTAACCCCCATATCGCCCAGGCTTTTGGCAATGGCAAGACACGTTTCTTCATCACCCCAAGTCTGTCCATCGGTTAAAACGAGCATATGTGAGACCCGATCGGGGCCAAGATAACGCTGAAGTTCAGTTTGGCCAGCCTGGAGTCCAAGCGACATTGCCGTGCCGCCCATCTCCTCGATGGTATCTACCTGTGCCAATAACGCCGCTTTGTCAGCCGCCAACATTGCGGGAAACACAACCTGTACCGTATCATCGAAGACCACAAGCGAGACGGCATCCTGCGGGGTCAGCATCTCGATAACTCGCCTAGTGGCGTCCTTCATGTTTATCAGTTTGGACCCCTTCATCGAACCAGAGCGATCAAGGACCAAACAAAAGTTGAGTGGTACCGGCGGACTGCTCTCAGCAACTGGTTGCGCTTCGAGCAACAAGTAGTTGACCTGTGGCGCATTGCTTACCAATAGCGGCATACGGGACCAAGTGCAATTCAAAGACACACTCTCTGTCATTTATTTGCTCCCTAGATCAGACTTTATTAGCATCACTATAAAAAAGAGTGGCAGATACATTGCTTTGCGCGCAAGAATTTTTTTCATCTCTTTTTCGCTCGCATTTCTCATACCCTTAATAATGACGAAAGATTATACAAAATTCGTATGCGCCATCGAAGATAAGGGCGAAAGTTTTAGAGAGTCGTTTATATTCTCGCTCAAACATTATTGTATGTATCAACCAAATACTATTCTAACAATCGCACTAACACCGATGTTACATTGTCTTCGCCGCCAGCCTGATTAGCTGCCCTAATAAACGCTTCACACGCTCTTTGCGGGTCGCCATTTGCAGCAATGACGCGCTCCATTTCAGGATCTTGGGTCATTTCCCACTGTCCATCTGAACAGAGCAGCAATGCATCGCCAGAGTACAACCGGGTGCTGAAGATATCAACCTGGACATCAGGCTTGTCGCCAAGCGAACGAAGCACAGCATTACGCTGTGGATGCGTATAAATATCTTTATCCTCAATCTGACCCAATTCAACCAACCGCATGACTAACGAGTGGTCACGAGTAACCCGCTTCAGTTTACCATCACGGTAGAGATAGGTGCGACTATCACCAACATTGGCAATAGTAGCGCGATCGCCAACGACCAGCGCCATCGTCAAGGTCGAACCCATGTCATTATCGCGCATCTGCCCTTCACGTAGAATATAGTCATTGGCCCGCATGACTGCGCGATGAACAATAGCCTGGGCTTGTTGATCGTCGTAGTCGGCATTGCTGTCTATAACCAGCGACAGATACTCGCTGAGAACAATCTCGGCAGCGCCACGAATAGCCAGACCGCTGGCAATTTCTCCAGCAGCATGCCCGCCCATGCCATCGGCAACCATATAAAGCCCCCACGCACGTTGCTCCGAGGTATTACTCAGGCTCATATTCAGCGTGAAGAGGCTATCCTCATTATGGGCGCGCACAACACCCGTATCTGAGAGCGCACCCGGAATTTGTCGTAACGGGATTGGATGGGTGCGATCAATGAGTAGCGCTTCTAATTGGCCAGCAAATTCATCAATACTCATGATTGAACCTGTACGGACACGGCGCAACAAGGCAGTCAGGTTATAATTACCCATTGTAGCAGCTAGCGCTTTGTCTTCCTCAAGTCGTTGCGTCGTGCGAGGCGTATCGGTGAGCGCTTCAAGTAAACTAGCCAGTTTAACCATATCAGCAACAGCCACAGCGGAACGTTGGCTTATCTCGATCCAATTTAAGCCGGAAGCATCACGCAAGCGCGGTTCACCAGCGGCCGTTACTTCCAATTGTTCAGGTTCGAGATCACCAATAGTCATACCTTGGTGATTCAGGCTAGCAAGCAGTCTGACCAGATGACGTCCGACCCGCAAGGCCACTGTTTCATCGAGCGGCGGCACAACCGGACCGCGTCCACTATCGTGCAACAGTACGAGAATATGCTCACCGTCTTCAAGTTTATCCCAGATTGCAGGTAAGATGTTACGCGCATCTTCATCGATGACACTCGGGATCAGAGCCAGGCCTGCTGGAGCTACGGCCGGAGTGATCATGCCGCGATAACGCCGTTGCTCCAGCGCCGCACCGCAGTTGATACAAAAAGCTTCACCCGCTTCGTTACCAGTCTCGCCACAAGCCCAGCATCGTTGCCAGGGCTTATGGTCGAGTGCAACGACCGGCCCATCTGGGCTAACTTCTATTAATTCATAGCGCCCGCCAAATAAACGGGGAGCTTGATTTTGAGGTTGGTCCATCGATTCCTCCTGGTCAAGTTCGGGCGGCTTCAACGGCGCAGTCTGACCAGTCGCTGCTTGTTGCGTTGAACTAGACGAGTCGCTATCAGCCAGGGTTGCAGCCAACCAGAGCGTATCGTCCAAGCTAGGACGAGCGCTTGACTGACTCACAGCGGCTAGCGGCGCAGCACAACTCCAACAAAAGCGCGCACCACTGCGGTTTTTGCTACCACACGCTGGGCACATAAGCATGGCACGTTCCTTTGGCAAGCAATTGAGCAACTAAAATGATCACTCCTCGATACAAGATCAGAGTCAGCCCGATGTCCCGGAGTGCGCAAGAACTTTCGCTACAACCACACTTATATTGTCACGACCGCCCCGACTATTCGCAAGCCTAACCAATTGCCCGCACACGGTTTCAGGATTAGGGGTGGCTAGTGCGATCCGGGTTAGTTCTGCATCCTCAACATGACCGGTCAACCCATCAGAGCAGAGCAACAGCACATCGCCTGCTTCAATCGGCTGGCTGCTCGTATCAACATCAATCGCTGGATCTGTGCCAATAGCACGGTAAAGCATATTACGATGCGGATGGCTCCGAGCTTGCTCTGACGTCAGTTGACCAATATCAACGAGCCGAGCAACTAAGCTATGGTCAGTAGTCAATTGCATTAATAGGGCTCCGTCTTCAGAAACCCCTTGAACATTAACTAAGTAGGCGCGGCTATCACCGACGTGAGCTAGGTGCGCACGATTGCCAGCAGCCGCAACAACGGTCAATGTTGTACCCATGCCCCGTTTTGATCGATTGGCGCGAGCATATGCATAGACCCGCCGGTTCACTAGCAAAACCACCTGGCGCAGCAGGGACTGCCACTCCTCATCACTGGTTGGTTGCGTATCTTGAAGCGCTTTCACTAACTCCTGTTTGACTGTCTCAGTTGCCAATCGGCTCGCTTCATCACCAGCCTGTTCGCCGCCCATTCCATCAGCGACGAGGAGCAGGGTCGCAAGCACACGGCCCGATGTCGTAATCTGACCAGCATAACACATATCTTCGTTGCGCTGACGGACCATGCCTACATCGCTGCGCACAGCAACCTTTAATTGTACTGCTGTTATCGATCGACTTACGGCTGAGTCGATCGATAACAGAGCGCCACACGCCAAGCAGAACTTCGCCCCAGCCCGGTTGCCACGCCCACAGGCTGCACAAGGCGCCGCATAGATGCGCGTTGTCGGCAAGCGTGTTGTAATGCGCACCGTCTCGCGTCCTTGGGCCAACTGTTGTGACAGACTGTCTAAAATGCGTGACAGATCTTTGATCGCCGCCGCTGCACGCTCACGATTAACGCCTTCTGCATCCTTCAGTCGTTGCTGCCACCAATACACGCCCGACTCAACCAACGCCAGTAGATCGCGTAGGCTTAGCGAGTTCTGCGAGACTCTAATCCGCCTGGCACTCGAAAGCAATATCTCTTCAGATTCAATATCTGCGCCGACCGGCGTCCCACACCGAGTACAGTAACGCGCTGTTATTGAGAGTGGGGCGCGGCAGTTTGGGCAATCTCGGATGGGCGGTTGGCTCACAATAAAGCCCCTGTACTGAGCTACGAGTAACGAACGACGCATCCCATGTATAATCACGGTTGAAGGGTGGTTGTTTGTGATGCTTTTGTTGATCATACGACGTTCATAGTATGCAGAAGGATGCGCTTTGCATTGGGAAAACTATTGCAATCTCATAAAACCTGTGCTATCAATGACAAAGACAGTCAGGCAAATTATAGCATAGGAGTGCGTGAACGTGTCTAACCCCAACCATTGCATTTATTGCAATGCACCTCTGAATCGGCCAGATGCTAAATTCTGCGCCCGATGCGGTCATGCACAGAATTTGTTCCAATCCGCTGTCAACAGCAATATCACGCGGACTGTAACGCACGATGCAACGTTGTTGATCCAAGACGGCGGCCAATCAAATATCGTTCCGCTGGATGACAATCCGTTGACAATAGGGCGCGCTACTGACAATTCTATCATTCTAAACTCACGCTTTGTTTCTGGTCGTCACGCACGGATCGAACCCGAAGGCATAGCTCACCGTATTATCGATGTAGGGAGTATGAACGGGCTCCTTTACGAAGGCCATCGTGTACAACAGCATAGCCTGGCCGACGGTGATGTGCTGCGCATTGGTGATCCAACAACGGGAAATTTTGTTTCGCTGACATATCATAACCGTTTTGCAATACGTGTACCACAGAGCGCCCAAATCGCCCACAGTTATCCGCTCAACCCCAACGACCCGCAAATCACCCTCGGTCGCTTCGGTTGTGAAGTTATTCTCGACAACCCCCAAGTATCACGCTTCCACGCCCAGATCGACCGCTTGCCCGACAACCGCCATTTGTTACGCGACGCTGGGAGCACCAATGCTACGTTCGTCAATGGCAAACGCATCAGCCAACATAGTCTCAACCCTGGCGACATTATTCAGATCGGTCCATTCAAACTAGTCTATAATATTACCAGCCTCGACCAGTATGATCAACGCGGTGCGCTACGCCTTGACGCACGAAAGCTATCCCACCAGATCCGGCGCAATGATCAGACCCTGTTTATCCTGCATAATATATCACTTAGTATTGCCCCGCGTGAGTTCGTGGCCCTCGTTGGCAGCAGCGGGGCGGGGAAAAGCACCCTGCTCAAGGCACTGTGCGGATATGCACATGCCAGCAGCGGTCAAGTGTTGGTCAATGGTGATGACTATTATAACAACTTCGATGCCTACCGTACGATGCTCGGCTACGTTCCCCAGGAGGACATTATCCATCGTGGTCTGCCTCTTGGGCAAGCGCTCGAATACGCCGCCCAATTACGCCTGCCTGCTGATACCGCTGAGAGTGAAATCGCCCAACGCATCAAGCGCGTCTTAGACGATGTTGAAATGGGCGTACAACGAGATCAAGTGGTTGAGAGTCTGTCGGGAGGACAGCGCAAACGCGTTAATATTGGCGTTGAACTACTGGCTGATCCCAGCTTATTCTTTCTCGATGAACCAACCAGCGGTCTTGATCCAGGGCTCGAAAAGAAAATGATGTATACGCTGCGTCGTCTAGCCGATAGCGGACGCACAGTAGTGCTTATTACCCACGCAACAGCGAATATTATGCAGTGCGATCATATCGTTTTCATGTCTAATGGGCGAATGGTATTCTTCGGCCCGCCATCCGACGCGCTAACATTCTTTGGTGTAGCAAGCGAAGATTTTGCCGACATTTATACGAAGTTGGAAGGGTTGGCCGATCCGCAAAGTATCATCGTGCAGCGTTATCTTAACGATGAGTATACCATGTGGCAGCAAACCAACGCAGCAAAGCCAACCACGCAAAACCCTAACACACAGCCAGCATTGGCCGAGTTATGGGAAACCAAATACCGCCACTCTTCCTACTACCAAAAATATGTTGCTGATCGTCTGGCTGAAATACCGCCTGGACCTATTGTAGCGCCAAACGAGACTGGAGCGCGTCGGCAAACACGACGGGTCTCGCTGCTGCGGCAGTTTGGCATTCTTTCCCGCCGCTACCTTGACATTATGCTGCAGGATCGACGTAACCTGTTAATCTTGTTTCTCCAAGCTCCAATCATCGCCCTCTTGCTCTTGATAGTTGCACGTAGTGATACGCTGGTTGGAGTACAGGCTCAGGGCTTATTGCAGCGCGGCGAAGCAAAAAAGCTGCTCTTCATGATAGCAACGGTCAGCGTTTGGTTCGGGATCATCAATGCTGCCCGCGAAATCACCAAGGAAATACCAATCTTTCGGCGCGAGCGACTTGTAAATTTACAGATTGGTCCCTATATCGGCTCAAAAGTCGCCGTTCTTAGTCTACTAGTCCTACTGCAAAGCATCATCTTGTTACTTGTGCTTGGCGTGAAGGTAATCTACCCGAATGATACGGGGCTGTTGCTGCCAACAATGCTTGAATTGTTGATCACTACAGTACTGACGGCGATGGCCGGTATGGCGCTGGGGCTCGTCATCAGTAGCGCTTCAAGCACACCAGACCGTGCCATCAGTATTGTTCCTCTTGTCTTGATTCCACAAATTGTCTTTGCTGGATTGATTTTTCACATCGAGGGTTTTGCAACGCCGCTTTCATGGCTGACGATTAGTCGTTGGTCGATGGAGGCGTTAGGAACGAGCATAAATCTCAATGCGCTTTGCAATATGCCTAACATTGACAATCAAAACAGCATCCCGCCCGGTTGTAGTCCGAACTTCCTTGAAATTGAAACAGCTTTCACCTATAACGCATCATACCTACTTAGTCGCTGGGCCATCCTGGCTCTTTACATGCTCGTATGTCTGGGCTTGACTGCGTGGCTGCTCAAGCGCCGGGAGCGTGATCTTTGACATGTAAGCAAAAAGTCATGTGTTCAACTGAACAGCCTGGCCGTGAGGGCATAGAGCTTTATACCATTCATTTGCCACATTAAGACTTCCTTAGAACCTGTGCAAGCGCTTGACAGAACCGTTTTTTAGGAAGTATAATACAAATAAGGTTATGTTCAACTTCGCAAACGGCCTATGAGGCAGTACCCATGTCGCTTGGACAGAAGATTGGTCGGTTACGTCAGGAGCGTGGCCTAACGCTCCAAGAGGTGTCAGACGGCTCAGGCCTGACGCCTTCATTCCTGAGTCGACTAGAGCGTGACAAAGTCAATATTTCAGTGGCAAACTTGCGCAAGCTTGCTATGTTTTTCAGCGTTCAGATGACATATTTCTTCGAGGGGGAAGAAAATCATCAAGCAGGGCAAGTAGTTCGTCCGGATGAGCGGGTCAAGCTTAGCCTAGAAGATGCACCTGTCCAGGTCTTTTCGTTATTACCAGCTAATGGCGATCTCGAATCGCGCTTGTTGGAGGCTCAGCCCGGCAGTGGGCAACAAGGTTTCTCGGGTAAAGGCAGCCAGATGGTTTACTTGTTACGAGGACACCTACGGTTTCAGCTTGGTGATGAAGAGTATGAACTAAACGAGGGCGATACGCTCTTCTATAAAGACGATCTCGCGCACAACTGGCTCAACGTTGGTGAACAATCAGCAATTTTGCTCACCGTCAGCACTGTCAATGGGCGGGATGATCGTTAAGATCGGTTCATTCATACCTCAACACTAAGTACAACTCGCACTTCTTGCAATCACGATCATACTAGCAACATTCAGCGCAACCCTTACGGTATATCCCCACATGAAGGAATCCCGTACTATTTTTGTATTTGTACTGTTTAGCGCAGTATAACACCAGCTGGAGGACATTGCCCACGCTATGAGTATCAATGGCTTATGGCTCAGACGTATTGTCCGCTGGCTATTGGTCGCGCTCGCCATCTATGTGATTGGATGGCTATTCTGGAGCGCCCGGTCGGCGCTGCTGCCCTTTACGATCGGGGTTATTCTTGCTTATTTTCTTTTACCACTGGTCAACAGTCTAGAGAGGTTTATTCCCCGCTGGGCATCGATCCTAACTGTTTACCTGGGAAGCTTGTTGATTGTGGTGGCGTTCTTCGCCTATCTGGTTCCTCCGTTGCTCCAACAGGCCAGCCAAATTATTCGTAGCTTTCCCGAACTTGAGTACTTCGAAAAACAGGCTGAAACGCTGTTAGCCGAGTACCAAAACATGCTCGCCTCACTTCCGGCAGAAGTGAGCGAGCCCATCCGTGATAGCGTCGATCAGGGAGTTGAGCAGGTTGCCCAGACCATCCAAGAAAACATGACCAGCTATGTACAGGGCATTGGCGCATTCTTGTTCAATAGTGTATTCCAAGTCATCACAACGCTTATCTTCCTTCTTGGCTTCTTTCTTGTGCCCTTTTGGTTGTTTTATGTCCTTCTCGATCAACGCGCTGGCAGCGAGGCGCTCAATCGATTGATCCCACATCGTGCCCGCACCGACTTCTGGTCAATTGTGCTTATCACTGACCGAGTATTGATCAACTACATCCGTGGGCAACTCATTTTGGGATTCGTTGTGGGGCTTGCCGCTGGGACTGGGCTACTGGCGCTCAATATGTTCGGCATGGAAATCCCTTATGTCCTCTTCCTGGCAGTATTTGCGGGCATCACCGAACTCATCCCAGTCATTGGACCGATTATCGGCGCTATTCCAGCAATTATTCTTGGTCTATTCGACTCGTATACAACAGCACTAGCCGTAACGCTACTCTATGTCGCGATCCAGCAACTGGAAAACCAGATCCTGGTTCCCCGCATTATTGGTGAGAGTGTCAATATTCACCCGGCAATATTGATGGTGCTGTTAGTCGTATTCAGCCAGGTATTTGGTTTACTAGGAGCAATTTTGTGCGCTCCAGCTGCAGCGGCTGCACGTGACGTCTTTATCTACATTTATGGCCGACTGAATGACACCCCATTGCCCGCTGGAATATTACCTGGCGTCAAGCCAGTCCCTATCGAGACGAGCAGTACTGTCAATCCACGCCAATTGGCTGAAAGCGGCGCCGACGAGCAGCCGCTGCTTGAACACGCTCCTGATGAACACAAAGCAGCAGCAGCAGACGAAACCGACGAACAGCCACTGCTTGAACACACACCTGATGGACAAAGATCGATAAAAAAACAAATTCCGTCGGAGTCATCAGCCGAGAAATGAAGGCGTTGAAGAAGAATTGTTAGGTGTATCGAAAGTTGTGGGAAACTATCTGGTGTCGGGGCGCGCTAGCAGGTACGTGTCTACCCTCAAGACATCGTGGCATCCGCTCTGCAGCAGAATGCCATGAGGTGGGCGAATTTTCTACAATGTCCTGAAGGCCGATAAATATGACCTTGGCAAACTAGTAGGTTTGTTCCTCTAAATCTCCAATATTAGCCGCATACGAAACAGATCAAGCATCAACTCGCCGCCAACGTTTGAACAACTCCAGGCGACGGTTCCGTGTACGCGTTTTTCGCCCGCTCACATAGAACGGATCGCTCATGCGTAGGCGGCGGCGCACTTCAAGACTCTGTCCGGTAAAGAGACCGCCCACAAAATGTGTTAGGTCCGACAGGGACGCCAATTTATCAGCAACCACCAACACCCATCCCTCACGCGAGGTTGGAGCCGGGCCAAATGGATACATGTGACTCACAATGGCGGCACATACTTCTGATGGCTCGCCAAGATCGGCAGCAAGGCGAGCAGCGATTGCCCCGTGGGTGGTGAGCGTGCCAAGCCGTGAGTCTAGATCATGAAGAATCGCCGCGCGAACGCACACGCGCTGATTAGCGCCGAGTAGCGGGGCCAGGCGATATGAATAGCGAGCTGAACGCATCAGATGGTCATGTTTGGGAATACTGTGGTGGATATGGTCACGGGTCTCCATCACCTTGGGGTGAACAAGTAGGTCGTTAATGACGGAGTGATTCATGCAGCTCTCCTCGGCTCCTAGTATAAATATAGCTTTTCCTGAGTTATACCACACCGAACCTGGCATGGGCAATACAACATCAGTCCTGCTTACCCACACCCGAATTTTTAGCTAACGCGACCTCGTCGAGTTTCGATTAGTGCATCCACCAATTGCCGGGCCGCGCTATAGGGGTCACACGTACGCGCAGCAACCTGTTGTACAAAATCCTCCCAGGTTGAGCCGCGCAACATTTCCAGAGCAAGTTCCTGAACAGCAGCACCTAATTCTCGTTCAGCGCGCGATTGGAGGCGCTGTTGATCTTGGCCGCTGGCTTGTAAGTAGTCCGAATGCTGCTCAATAGCGGCAATGATCTCAACCATACCCTGATTCTGGTTCGCCACTGCAGTCAACACCGGTATCTCCCAGCCATCAATGGCAGGATCACTCAGGCGCAACATCGCACGTAGTTGGCGAACCGTTTGCTCGGCTCCTTCACGGTCCGCCTTATTGACGACAAAAATATCGGCGATTTCAAGAACGCCAGCCTTGATTGCCTGTACATCGTCACCCATCCCTGGCATTTCAACTACAAGTGTCGTTTGTGCAGTGCGAGCGATATCGACTTCGCCCTGGCCTGCGCCAAC
>JAKSDJ010000592.1 GCA_022360155.1 Chloroflexales bacterium
ATTGGCGGGAATTGTACCAGTCTGGGTGCCGGCCGCATTGCCGTCTGTATTCCTATAGGTTACTGTCACTTGCGCCGAATTGGTGGCGCTGGTATTCGTTATGGCATAGAAGGATGTTTGGCCTCTAAAGTTGCAAAGGGCTGAAGGCATATAGATAGTTGCACCGCCTGCGTTGACACCCTCGAAGCTATTGGCGCCGGTAGAATTAACACTGAGCTCCAATGCCGTGGCTACAACCTGGCCGCTAGCCTCGATCGTGGCCGAACCGTCGAATGCAGCGCCAAGCTGAGCGATGTTCCCAACATCGTACGAAACAGAGACGCCGGCTGCAATGTTGCTTGCGGGGATGGAGTGCAACGGGGTGGATGAGCCTTTGGGAATGAAGTTAACTGTCCAGTTAATAGGAGCGTTGCTAGCGTTCTGTACTGAGAACCGGGTGTTCTGGTTGGCTGTGTTCTTCAGCACGGTGGCGACCAAGACACGTGTGTCGCCATTTGCGAAACCATTCGAAAGCGGACGGACCTTAACCGGCGAGTTCATAGGGATTTGCACCGCAGTGGCCACAATGGGTTGGGCCGAAGACATAACCACCGAACCACTGAAGCCAGCGCTAATCTCAGCAACGGCGCCAATATAGAGCGAGTCGCTCGCATTTGCGGGCAAGTTGCGAGTAATGTTGATGGGCTGCCCGCTACTGGGATAAAACGCGAATGTGATAGTGGCAGGAGCGTTGCCCACGTTCTGATAGGTGATCGAGGTGATGAACGATGTCTGATACGCCGTCTGGGCGCTTGCCATCCCCGCCGGTAGCGCGGCGGCGGCGACGGCAATCGCTAGGACGATTCCTAAAAGTCGTCGCATTGCTTGTACTTCCTTTCTGCATCATGAATGACGAACTTGCTGTCTATACGATGTACGGTCAGGCTAATAAATCCGTACGCGACGCTTGTATTCTAAGTGATGCCGACCAGGATTGACAATACTCTTTTCGGGTTAATCGGCTGTACAATGCCCAATCCATATGGAGTATTGCGGGTGTGCAGTCGATGAATTATCATAGTTCGAAAGTTTGATCATCATATAGTACATGGAGGCTTTCTATGCGGGCAATAAAGCTTTTGGTTTTTCTCATGATTTTTGTGCTGCTGAGCGCTTGTGCAAACCTGCTGCCATCGAGCCCAACACCCTCGAATGGCGCTGGAACCGGCCAGGGCCAACCAAATGCACAGGGCCAACCAACACAGGGCCAACCAAATGCAGCGGTTGCGCCAACACCCGAGTCGGGCAAGACTACGGTGGTTGGCCGTATCCTTTCCGCCCAAACCGGACAACCGATGAATGAGACGACTGTGCGCCTCGCTGAGGTGTATCGTGAAGGAGATCAGGCAGCTTTTACGCTGAGCGGCGCATGGAGTCCTGGCGCCGTAACAGATGCCAACGGTAACTTTGTTATGGCCAATATCGAAGCGCGCGAGTACGTGCTTATTGTTGGGGATGTGAATGGTCGGCACGTTATCTGGCCCGAGGCGCCTGGTTCGGACAGTGCGCGTATATGGGACGCGCTTGCTAACCAGGTGCTCGATATCGGCCAGATCGATGTAGACCTACCGCAGTCGTAGTGTCGTTCATTTGCACAACATAATTAACGTTGTAGGGGCAGCTTTTGCGCTCTTTGATACTGAGTAACAAGCTTCGCGATTCCTGCCTCTACAATGTAGGAAACAGACCAAGCCTCTCTTGTTCCTAGCTTCTTGCTCAGCTTCCACTAAATCTTATCTCCTGGGCGATCACGCTGATATGCAACTACTTCACCAAAATGTGGTATAACAATGAGGAATAATGTGCGGTTAACCCGAAAGTAGTACGCACACATTTTCGCCTTTACGAGGCTATTTGAGGTACATACGTTCTATGAATCAGCAAGAGTTCCTGCCTATTTTGGAGCAACGGGTGATCGAGGTGTGCGGTGTGAACCATCCCTACTATCCGGCCTGGTCGCAGTATTATCGCAACCGCGGCGATCGCCTCACCGGGTTGGTCAAATGTGTCGCTGAGCGGTTACCGTTCCCGATCGAACGCGCACTTGTTCTCGATATAGGCTGTGGTACAGGCAGTGCTACGGTCGAACTCGCCCGGCTGGGCGCGCGAGTCATTGGTCTGGATTTAGATCAGCGTTTTGGCCTCGATCTGGCCAAGATTCGTACTCAGGATGAGCCGGTGCTGGCCCTGTTGAGCAGTGATGCGCTGCGATTGCCCTTCCCCAACGGAAGCGTAGACTGCTGTTTCGCCTCTAACGCGATTGAGCATTTTCCCGACTATCGCCAGGCGATTGCCGAGATGCAGCGGGTAACCCGACCAGGCGGCGTCGTTTATGTCGAAACCCCCAACAAGCTCTGGCCTTGGGAGGCTCATACGCAGTTGCTGTTTGCCGGGTGGTTGCCGCCGGCAGTGGCCGAGATCTACGTGAAGTTGCGTGGTAAGCGCCGCTGGCAGGATCGTTGGGATGTCCGCCCGCTTAGCTACTGGCAATTGCGTCATGCTTTAGAGCGTGTTGGGCTAGAGATTCGCGCCGACTTCCCCGATCTAATCCCCTATGACACCAGCAGTCTGGCGAGTGGACTGCGCCGCGCAGCAGCCCTCGGCGCTCCAGTCCAGTGGGTTATGCCGACGCTCAAACTGCTAGCATTGAAGCCTGTTGCCCGCTAAATACCAAGGGCAGGGGTTTGAACCCTGCCTTTGGTTAGCTTACCTCTACATATTTGTGACGGCTGATGTTTGTACGAGAGGTGAAGATCTCGTCGGCAAAATCAAGCGTCGAAATACATGAAGAACTCATACGGGTGCGGACGTAGCGCCATTTGGATCGTATCGCCCTGCTTGTAGTCGAGGTAAGTGCTGATTAAGTCTTCAGTGAAGACGCCGCCGGCCATCAGAAACTCGTGATCGGCGGCGAGGGCGTCGAGCGCCTCGGCCAGCGATCCCGGCGTTCCCTTGATATTGGCTTTCTCTTCGAGCGACAGCTCATAGATGTCCATGTCCAGTGGCGGCGGCGGCTCGATCCGTTTCTTGATTCCGTCGAGGCCGGCCATCAGCATTGCGGAGAATGCCAAGTATGGGTTGCATGTTGGATCAGGAGCACGGAACTCGATCCGGCGCGCCTTGGGTGAGGACGAGTAGGTCGGGATACGTACTGCAGCCGAACGGTTGCGCTGCGAGTAGACTAGGTTGATTGGCGCTTCGAAGCCGGGCACCAGTCGGCGATAGCTATTGGTGGTCGGCGCACAGATCGCGAGCAGAGCTGGTGCATGGGCCAGGATGCCGCCAATGTAGTAGCGGGCCATGTCAGAGAGTAGCGCGTACTTGCTCTCGTCGAAGAAGAGCGGTTCGCCATTCTTCCAAAGGCTCTGGTGAGTATGCATACCGCTCCCATTATCGCCAAAGAGCGGCTTGGGCATGAAGGTGGCAGTATATCCCAGCTCGCGGGCGGTATTCTTCACAATATATTTATACAAAATAGTCTGGTCTGCCATTGTTACTAATGGCTTGAAGCGCATATCGATTTCGCACTGACCCGCAGTTGCGACTTCGTGGTGGTGAATCTCGACATCGATTCCAACCGTCATCATGTTCAAGACGATCTGCGAGCGGACATCCTGGAGGGTGTCCGTTGGCGGGCAAGGGAAATAGCCCTCTTTGTAACGCGGTCGATAGGCCAGGTTCTTGCCTCCGCGGTCGGCGCCGCTATTCCAGATACCCTCATCACTGTCGAGGAAGTAGTAGCCGCTGTGACTGTTCTGGTCGAAGCGGACATCGTTGAAGAGGAAAAACTCGGCTTCTGGGCCGAAGTAGGCCGTGTCGGCGATACCACTCTCCTTCACATAGGCTTCGGCTTTGTGCGCGATATATCGTGGGTCGCGCGAGTAGGGCTCGCCGGTAATCGGATCGCGGATGTCGCAAATCATGGCCAGGGTCGGCACCTTGAGCATCGGGTCGATGAATGCTGTACTGGGATCGGGGAAGACGAGCATATCGCTCTCGTTGATAACCTGGAAGCCGCGGATAGATGAGCCGTCGAAGCCCAGCCCTTCAGAAAAATCATTTGCGCTAAGCATGCGTGCTGGCAGCGAGAAGTGTTGCCAGGTTCCAGGCAAGTCGGTGAAGCGCATATCCACCATTTGGATATTCTGCTCTTTGATTAATGTGAGTACACCTTTTGCGTCTAGTGTCATAAAGCACTTGCCTCCTTCTTTCAAGAAATTAATGAGCAGAGAACAAACGGGGTTCTCCATGTCAAAAGATCATATAAGCATCGTTCAATCTATTGAAGCAGCGGCTTGAATCGCTGGAATGCCGCACTCAGGCGATTGTGTTGCACGAAGACATTTGTCTTCTCGCTGTGTGGATTGTAGAGTATGACTATCGAGCCAATCTGAATGCTGCCATCGTCGCCAATGCGATAATGAAGCTATGGCGGGATGTTTGTGATCGTGAAATGGGAGCGAGGATCGGTTTGCAGCGACTGGCGCACAACGCGACCTCAGAGGAAATAGAGCGAACGCAGTAGCACAGTGATCGTGATCCATACTGTCGACTCGCTGCTCCATCGCACGATTACAACTGTCCTGAGCGGCGCGAGTCACAAATACGGATCTCCTCGGCAGTATATGAGCTCTGCCTGTTAGGTGTGAAACTAGCCTATATCTTACTTCGCCAGAGCCCTTTGATGCTACGGTGAGACTGTACAAAAATTCTCTAGACGAGTTGGATCTTTTATCCAAAACGAGATTATTGACGCCTGTCTGGACGATGTGAAATTCTTGACATCAGAACATAGGCGGTGTCGATAGATGTAGTCTTGGTGTATAGATTCCACATCCATCCACAGCCTATCAGCCGAGCTTTGATAAGCCAGGCTTCGCCATAGTGCAAGAATTTGCCGCAATGGTCCGCTCATGCTATAATCGGTGCAGTTATGCGCTATCCTGGCAGGCAGCACGATGCTACCTGCCAGGTTCTGTGTTATGTCGCACGAATTCGGCGAGTAGTGCGCTGTCTGTCTGCCTGCGATGTGGTGTGCATAGCAGTGTCGGAATCTCGCCTGTGAATTGAAAGGAGCGACCTGCTCATGTCACAGCAAATCCTCGAAGAGCTGGCGCAGCGCCAGTACAAACAAGAAATCCCGAATTTTCGCGTCGGAGATACTGTACGGGTTGGTGTACGTGTTGTTGAAGGGAGCCGCGAGCGTATTCAGGAGTTCGAAGGCGTAGTAATTCGGCGGCGTAGCGGCGGGATCAACGAGAATTTCACCGTACGCCGGATTGCTTCACACGGTATCGGTGTTGAGCGTACGTTTCTGTTACACGCGCCGCGTGTGGCTTCGATCAAAGTTGTGCGCCGCGGCAAGGTGCGCCGGGCTAAGCTTTATTACCTGCGCGGTCGTACAGGTAAGGCGGCCCGTATCAAGGAACGTCGCTAATCAAGAACGTACACGATGGCAAGGGTTCGGGGCGGTTGTGCTGCCCCAAAACATCTTGACGTCATTCAGTCCAGACAATTTTGTTTGTGCTGAGTGGCGTCATATCTTTTTAGATGCAATACCTTCTCCAGAACAGGATCTACCTGGTATCAGGTGCCGCACCTGCAGATAAGGCTCAATGCGCCTTCGGCAGGTTTGGAAGCGTCTCTTTAGTTTATAGCATGCACATTTCGTCATGCACACGTCGCAAAATGGTTGTTTGGCTTCATGCTGCCGTAGGCGGCGCAATGTGCCCTGCGTGATTCCGCGCCGTTTTGGAGAGCGACCGCGTGAGACCTCGCATAAGACCAGACCTGCTCGAACAGGCGTTTGGTGAAGCCTTTCCCAAGGTTGGTCAGGTTTGAAACAGCGCTACACATCACTCATCGGTAGTGAAAGGCGCACAAGAAGCTTATGGGCGCGAAAGAGAGCCTGGTGTCAATTTTTCAGACTCAATATTACATCCGCTTTATTCGCTGGTCATTTGCGCGTTTCTATCGCGAGTTTGCCTGGACCTACGATACCGTCGCCTGGCTGGTGTCGCGTGGATTGTGGCGGCGCTGGACGCTGGCGGCGCTGCCCTATATTTCTGGGCGCATCCTTGAATTGGGCTGTGGTACTGGTTATGTTCAATCTGCACTCGCGCAGGAACGACCTGGCAGTGCGGTTGGCCTTGATGCATCGCCGCAAATGCTGGCGCTAACTCGGCAGCGAGCGGATCATTGTCGGCTTGATCTGCGTTTGCTGCGTGCTGTCGCTCAGGCGCTGCCCTTTGCATCAGCCAGCTTCGACTCGGTTTTGGCGACCTTTCCCGCCGAATATATTCTCCATCCCGCAACTGGGGCTGAGATTCGGCGTGTTCTCGTGCCGAACGGTCGCTTGGTCATCATCGACGCAGCGCAGTTTTCTAGATCGGGACTGTACGAGCGAGTTGTCGATCTTGCCTATCGGTTTACGCTCCAATCGTCAGTAAGAAGGGAGCCCGCCGATACGCCGTATCTGCAGAAACTCGATACGCTGGGGTTTCATTTCGAGATGCATTGGGAACAAGTTGGACCGAGTCGGGTGATGGTGTTGGTTGGAAAATGTTAGAACGTTGACCGGTTCGCAGGTTGACCGGTTCGCAGGTTCGTCGTTCCAAGCGCGGCGCGCAACGCAAGGATGAATATGATGTGTCGGCGCGTAGCGGCTATTCGTAGTGGCGATAGTCCGGTTGAACATCGAGTATCTTTTTGATCTTCCGTGAGGGTCGCTCTATGCCTCCGGGTATCGAACACGAGAATGATCTTTGCGCTCAGGGTCGCGAGTGTATCGCTGGGTTGGATGAGGCAGGGCGGGGTTGTTGGGCTGGTCCTGTCGTAGCTGCAGCGGTGGTGTTAGGATCGCAGGTGTTAACTTGCCCATCGCTGCTTACGGGGATTGACGACTCTAAAGCGCTTACCAGTTCCCAGCGTAGCAGCGGGTATGATCAGATTTGTTCTCTGGCCGAAGGGGTTGGTATTGGCATAGCGCCATCCTATGTTATCGATGGCCGAGGGATTATTGCCGCGACCCGTCTGGCGATGACGATCGCACTGCTCTCATTGCCCTGTTGCCCCGACGCTCTGCTGATCGATGCACTCACCCTCGATACCATTGCATTGCCGCAACGCTCGCTTATTCGTGGCGATGCCCAATGCCTCTCAATTGCTGCTGCGTCGGTTGTCGCGAAGGTCACGCGCGATCGCCTCATGCAAACCGCCGATCTGGCCTATCCGCACTATGGTTTTGCCGCTCATAAAGGCTATGGTACGGCATTACACCGGCGTATGTTGCGCGAGTTCGGGCCTTGTGCGTTGCACCGCATGACGTTCCGCCCCGTTGCAGAGCTTGTCGCCCAAGTGTGATATTGAGATCTGTGGCGTTTGCTTCTTGATTTAGCAACTCAATCGCGCCGATAACTGTCGATGAGGTGCGCTCAGTTGTTTGTGTATAGCTGAAAGCTTCTGAAGCGCTCTGCCCTGTTTACTAGTAGGCCTGAAAGAGCCCTTGTGTGATGCGTTTGCGGTGTTGTACAGAAACAAAAACTGAAACAAAGCCTAATGATATCGCCCTATGCCGAGCCTTTCTATGCGGCCCTCGCCGATTGAAATGTAAAAATGCATCGTCATGTTCGCTAGCGATCAAATAGGTGTGGGCAGTGAGATAGATATAGCATAGTTTATGCTATGAAGATCCCATGTATTGCCTAGAGATAACGCTATCTTGCCTTTGATTTTATTTTTGATGCTAGGCATAGCTGGAAGATTATGGTTTTATCATAGGATTAGCCTGTGCGATGATTTGTTTGTTATGTTAAGTTTTATTGAGCTGTGTAATTGCTTGAATGCGCCACGAGTACAATGAAGACTTGCCAATGTATCGATGCAGTTCTTTTGTTTACATAAAACGTGAGCAAGCAGGGCTGCTTACTCTGAAAGCTTTAATCATCTGGAAAGATAGTGCGAATCGTTTCTGTAGCGATGCTAAGGAAAAGAAATAGTTCAGCGGCTTTGCTAATCTTATATCTTCACCTATACAAGGTGTTTCGGGACGCTAAAAAAATATGTTACAATAATATATACACTAGTATAAGCCAGTATCGAGAGTATAGATGTATTTGGCGAGGGTGCGTGATATAGCTCTCTCTCCTTCCTTGTCTATATTCTTTAGAGTTCCACCTATAAGACACCATCTGAAAAAATAGCCTGGAGGGTCCGCCACTAAACTCCAATGAATCCAGTGACACGATAATCTGTGGGCTCTCAGCTATGTACTTGCCAGATTGCTTCTCATATACTCAGTATTAATATTTTGAGTGAAGCGCAGAGTCTTGTCGCTATCAAAC
>JAKSDJ010000323.1 GCA_022360155.1 Chloroflexales bacterium
GCTTGTAGCATCTCGGCTACTTGTTCAAGACTAATCCAACGGTTATACTAACGAGGGCGCGTCAGATCCTGACTCATACCAATTCAACCTACACACCACGTATGTCATGTTGAGCCCTTCGCGGAGCTGGTCCTGAACAACGTGAAGGGGCGACCGGATGCGGAATGTCTCAGTCGAATTGGCATTACATGCCGGTGCGCATAGAGTAAGAAACACGAGGGCGGGCCGGTCGCCCCTACTGACGACTGACAACAGATAATCGGCTCTTTTCCGAGTTAGGCGTAACAATGTCCACAAAGCCGCATGCTCCGACGATCGCCGGGCCATATGTCGTGAGTGTATTGATGATTGTTGGCGTCTTTCTGCTTGTGCGGCTACCCTCGCTGCTGGCGCTGCCACTGTTCAATGATGAAGCGATTTATCTGCGACGAGCAGTGCGCTTTCCGGGGATGCTGCGTGATACGCTGGAGGATGGCAAGCTTATCCAGGAGCTCGTGCTGGCGGCGATACTGCGTCTGCCCTTCGATGAGCTCGTGCTGGGGCGGCTGGTTTCCGTATTGAGCGGTTTGGGAACACTCGTGGCGCTCGTCTACGCCGGGCGCGTGCTACAATCGCCGCGGGCGGGCCTGATTGCCGCGGCGCTCTATGTGATGGCGCCGTTGCTAGTCCTCCACGACTTGCTGGCTATCCCGGATAGCTTGCTCACGTTCATCAGCATATTTGTGATTACTGCAAGTTTTCGATGGGCAACGCGCGAGCGGACTGGCAGGCGAGAGGCGGCGTTGCTCGGCGTCCTGATCGGCTTTGCAGCCATGGTAAAACTCACAGCCGTATTCCTCTTCTGGCTGCCGGTGTTAGCAGTGCTGACCCTCACGCCGCGCGCGCAGTGGCCGGCGCGCCTGGCGCTTTTGCGCACCGCCCTGATCGCGCTGCTGGCCTGCATGGCGCTCTTGTCGCCCTGGCACTATGGCGGGCGAGAACTACACAAAGCGGAATTTCACACCTTGCCGGGGCGCGTCGGGCAATTGATCGAAAACACCAAGATGAGCGCCCACAGCCTGCTGTTGTACCTCCCGGCGCCGCTGTTGATGATCGTTGCGCTGGCGTGGATGCACCGGCGCAGGCCCCCGACCAACAAGGTCGTGTTCTGGCTTGTGCTCTCGAGCGGGGCCTTCATTGTGACATTTCTGGTGGCTGGCGCTACCATCTTCCCGCGTTATCTCCTGCCCGCGTATCCGCTGCTGTTGCTCGCCAGTGCGCTCTATGCCGACCGCGCCTGGCAGGAGGGGCGCGCACTGCAGCGCACCCTCGTCGCCGCCGCGCTAACGCTCGCGCTGGCGTGGAATGGCTTTTTTGCCTACCAGCTCTGGCGCGACCCCTTACACGCACCGCTGGCGCCAAGCGACCGGCAGTGGTATCTCGGCAGTTGGACCGCAGGCTATGGATTGCCCGAACTTCACTCCTGGCTGGCGGAGCAGGCGACCTCCGCCGCGCCAATCACAGTGGTGCTCCACGACAGGCAACGGCTGATTCACATTGGCACCGATCTGCGCTTGCGCGAATACGATGACATCCAGCTTGTAACGATTGATTTGGTGCAAGACGACGCTCTTGCGCAGTTGGATGCGCTTGCGCGTCGCCGGCGGGTTTTTATCCCGATTGACGAAGAAGAACGAGTCGCCTTCGCGTTCGAGAGTCGCTTCGAGCGCGCCGCTCTGAAGCAGACCTACCCCAATCCGCTTGGTACAATGCAGTTCCTCGTTTATGAGTATACGCGCTAAGGATCAGGTGACGGAGTCCGACCTAGTCTTCGGCGTGTATGCTGGCGATATCGCCAGGCGGTATCGCGTTGGTTATTCAGAGCCACAGATATCACAGATGTTTCTATCTTCATTTATCTATGGCATTTGTGAATTATTATTTTGGGCAATGGCAGACGCCCAACATGCAGGGCGGCCAAGCGGCCTTATCACGCTCAGGAAGATGTCATTTCTTTAACGTGATTTTTGCACACCTCTCAACGTGATATACTTGATTGGAACTTCAGTGTACGGTGTATCGCTCTGATGCAGCAACCATGGCGCAGCAACTATCAGTTCAGAGGAGGCCGCTCCTAATTATTCTGCATAGAAGGAATATCATAATGAAAGTGCGCTTACTCGCGATGTGCATCCTGTTAATGGGTCTTGCTTGGTTCATCCCCTCCGGGCGTACGATGGCGGCGCCCACAGCATCGCAATTCATAGTGTCGAAGACAGCGCCGTCCTTTCAGATTGTGGCCGAGGCTGCGGTATTCAACCCAATTACGCGCAAAGTGCGTTTTATGATATTGTTCAATCAACCGCCTGACTTTTTCACTGTTGATGAATACGGGCGGCAAGCTCATTCATTCCAATATTTCATCATTGGAGATCCAGACCTACCATACCCAGAAAAATACGACTCGATTATTCGGGGCGGAGAGATTCATATTACTGGGAACATGATACGCATCCGAAATGCGACACCTTATTCGAATGATCCCGGATCAGGCGGCTGGGGCACGCTGCGTGGCGTTGTACCCTACTATCTCCATGGCAACCTATTAACCTTCTCGGTTCCGCTTGACGTGCTATCTGATTCTAGTCTCGATGGCAGGTTTGCTTATCATCTCCAATCATGTCAATTTGGCGCTTCCACAAAGCTTTTTAAGAACCACACCATCGTACGGCCCTGAAAACCGCGTGAGTACAGCTTTGCGATAATGTGTCGTCTGCATTTGAGTCATTACAGGAACCGTTCAGGATATGCAGAGCCTGTGCAAAACAGACCACTATCCTCGGCAAATTACGGTAATTCCCAGAGCCAGAGGCTTTTGCGTTGCGGCCCTTCGCGGCAGAGATAGGCCAGCGTGTTGGTGTCCGGAAGCCATTGCATGATAGAGATTAAGGCACAGGGGTACTCAGGGCCATGCGCTGTCCATCAGGTGTGATCGCCATATACTGCTCTGGCGTAGTCCCGAATCGTTCTGCCGCAATCCACGAACCGCTTGGCGGCCAGAATGGTCTATACCCGGCGTGCCCCGGACCGGCGAGCCAGCGCCGCGCGCCCGTGTCCAGATCATAGATTTCGAGGCCGAATCCATTTTTGGCTCATCCTAGAACGGCAACGAGCGCCTATCGGGCGCGAGTCTTGGTCGCCCGGCGCTGGTCGGCGAAGTTGTCGCGCAGGTGCAGCGCCGCACGGACGACCATCGCACCGATCGTGCTGGTCGGGTTGACTGCTGCGCTGGTCGGCATCGAACTGCCGTCCATGATGTACAGATTGGGCACATCCCAACACTGATGCCACTGGTTGGTCACCGATTCGCGCGGATCGTCGCCGATCCGGCAGGAGCCTAAGAGATGCCACGCCGGCGGGGTGTAGCGTCCATCTGCGCCCAAAAACGCATTGACGCGGATATCGAATGCATTGATCGCCTGGGCGAACTCTTGCGCCCGCGCGATTCCGAAGTCGACGAGGCTGCGATCATTTGGGTGTAATCGATAGTTGATTTTTGGCGCAGGGATGCCATCCGAGTCGGTTAATGCGTCCGAGAGCGTCACGCGGTTCTCGGCGTGCGGCAAATCTTCGGTGACGACTAACACCCCGATGCCGTGACCAAAGTGACGGCGGAACCAGGCGTGGTGATCTTTGCCCCACGGCGCGGCGTTGCCGCTGTGCGAACCGAGAGCCTGGTAGCCTGCGCCGTTCAGTCGAACGACATGCAGCGTTAAGCCGTTGATAAACCCGCGCTGCGGGTCGGTCTCGGCGAATTCGGCACAGTACATCGTTGCCGAAATGACCCCTTTGTGCGAGTCGACCGGTTCGTCAACCCACATTTCCACGATAGCGAGGCCGTGGTGCATGAGATGTCGCCCGACAAGGCCGTTGCTATTCGCCAGCCCGTCGGGAAACAGGGTGCATGCTGAGTTGAGCAGCAGTCGTGGCGTCCCGATGCCATTGCAGGCGACGATCACGACATCTGCGGGTTGAAAATGACGGGTATTGGTCATACGGTCGACATAGACAGCGCCGGTCGCTCGACCATGGGAGTTGACCTCGATCCGCTCGACGCGGCAGTTGATGCGCAATGCCGCCCCGGCAGCGATCGCTTTGGGCCAGTGGGTCACCGATACATTGGCCATCGAACCGCGCGGGCAGCCGGATTGGCAAGCGCCGCAGTTGTTGCACGCCGGTCGCCCGTCGTAGTCCTCGGTTATGACTGCCATATCCATCGGCCACCAATGCCAGCCAAGCGTATCGAAACCGTTTGCTGCGATCCGGCCTAAGGCCCCCTGCGGATGCGCTCGCGTTTGAAACGCTTCACGCAGCGGCATGGCTGGGTCGCCGATCCAACCCGCCGTGCCGCAGTCGCGGTCGTTGATCAGGTAGTACGGGGCGAGATCTTCATAGGTGTAGGGCCAATCTGGGGCCATGCCGTGCTCTGTCCCTTTGCGAAAATCGGATGGACGCAAGCGGGGCCATGTGGCGGTGTAGTGAACCGTGGAGCCGCCGACGCCGTTCCACATCAACGGCTGTTCGTCCTGGGTGTCGATTGGGTAATCCGCCGGGCGGCGGCGGATATTCGGCGCCGTGTTCGTGCTAGTGTACGGCATTGTGTACGCCTTCTGCTGGGGCAAGTTCTGCTGCGTGGAGACGTCGCTGGAGA
>JAKSDJ010000700.1 GCA_022360155.1 Chloroflexales bacterium
CGCTTCCCCAGGCAAAGCAATCGGACCTGGCGGCCTGGTCGCCTGGCTCGTACAAGGTCATCGTCGATCCCCCCGGCGCAAGCTCGCTCGAGAAAACAACCGGTTCGACCCGGACGATAATGAGCGGATTGTCTTCGGTAAACGTTTCGGCCAGGTTGGTGAATTGGCGTACTTCGTTTTCAGCGACCCGGACGGTAATCACCGCCGCCCCTTCCGGCGCAGCTGGTTCCGGCACAGGAGTCGCAACAACAATCGGCGCGGTGAAGGCGGTAGCCTGAGGCTTTTGCGCTGCCACGGCCAGTTGTTCTTCTAGCTGAACCTGAGCCTCGGTAAGCGCTTCCTCGGGAGTGCGGCCCTCAGCTAGGATCGCCTGCACGCCGACACCGATCGCCTGCGTCAGCGGGAAGTTGTAACGCCCGCGTGGGGATGGATGTTCCAAGGCCCAACGCACTGCGGCGGCGGCGCCGGGAATACCCGTTTCATCGTCGAGCCCAGCGAAGTAGTCGTTTTGTTCAACCAGCGAGCGGCGAGCAGGCGCAAGCGTCGCTCGTCGTATGCCATTGGAAGCTGCGGCATCCACCTCCTGACTGCTAACAAAATTGAGCCAGCGCCAGGCGGCTTTAGGGTGTTGTGTACCGTTGCTGAGCACATACGTCTGACCGTTGTTGAAGAATGGCAGCGGCGGGAAGGGCGCAAACCCTATTTCAAAAGGTAGAAGCTGCGGACTCGCAAGCGACATCGTTGCCGGCCAGATGCCCACCTGCTGGTCGCGGATCAATGGCTCGAACTCAGAGGTGCTAACACTGCCGTCGTCCGTAGGCGGGCGAACATAGAGTGCGCCGGAGCGTCGCATAGCGGCCAGTTGCTCCAGCGCCGCTGCGGCGGCGGGCGTCTCCAAGTCGATCTGTGCTGGGTCGTCGCGCGGGTCGATCCCGGCGCTGGCGAGGAGGGCGATCGTAGCTTCGTCGCTTTTCCCCCATTCGCCCAGCAACCCGTAGGTGGTAATCTGATCGCCGTTTTGCTGGGCAAGCCGTTCAGCCGTAGCGAGAACATCTTCCCACGTCCATTCCAAGGCTGGCTCGGGCGCGCCACGCAGCCGGAACAGATCTTTGTTGTAGGCAAGCAGCCGAACTTCCACCCCGCGTTGCAGGCCATACACAGCGCCACTCTGCGTCTCCTCGAAGAGCGCCCCAGGGAAGAAGTCGGCGCGGTCGAAACTTGGGTTGGCCTGCATCAACGGGGCCAAATCACGTAGGATGGCAGACAGATTATCGGCCTGGATCAGGGTCTCGGTATCGACCAGCGCTGTATCAGCCGCGCTGGCGACTTCGCGTAACCGCAGCTCTGGATCAGATTGTCGCCCGAAGGTATCATCCAGCGCGACGAAACGCACTCGAATCCCAGGATTCTGGGCCTCGAAGGCGTCAATCAAGGGTTCATAAGTGCTTCGTTCGAAATCCATCGCCCCAAAACTGATCGTCACCGCATCGGCTGATATGGGTTTGGCAAAGGGCGTGGCAGCTTGGTCAGGCGGCGCGGGCAATATGGTACACCCGACAAGGATGCCGCCCACACATATTAACCCCAACAGATTGTTCAAGCGATGCATGGTTATCTCCACGGTCGCGACGCACTCCTGGCGTCGCAACGCTTTCAATCAGGACATTACCAGGTATAGTGCGCCTCGGCGAAAACTTCCTTCACCAGCAACTTCGCTTCGCTGCCCGGCGGGTCATCCCAAGAACGCATCACCGCTTCCAGTTGCACCGGGCCGGCGCCAAGCATTTGCCACACACGGTAATCCTCTACCGTAAAGGACATTACGATACTACCTGCGCCGCGTTCTACGCGAACGGGCTCGACGAAGTAGCGCGCCTGCTCGACCGGCTGATTGACCAGGCGAACGCTGATCACTGCGTCGGGGGCGGAGGCCAGCGTGTAGCCTAACACCACAGTGAAATCCATCTGACCCTGGATTGTTGTCCCTGGCGGCGGCGCAAGCGACTCGACCCAGATTCGATCTTGGTCTTCCAATGATACGGGCACGGTTGGGCGATTATCGCCCTCTATTCCGAGCAACCAGTTGAACAAAGCGCGTGATTGAGGCACGCCAAACAGCCCGCTGACTCCCAGCAACAACGCCAGCGTGACCAGACTGCCGGCAATTCCGAGCATGTATGGGCGCAGGGCGCTCCAGACCGCCAGAGCGATCCGGGTGCGTTGACCATTCCGCCGGACATGCCGGGCGCGAATCTGGGCTTTCGTATGCTCTAGTTTGCGCACGGGCGCATCGGCGACCCAGTTATAGACCAGTTGATCCATCCGCTGCACAGCGTCGCGTTCGCGGCGACAGATCGGGCAGGTCGCCAAGTGGTCGGATACCGCCACGTGGTCGGTGGACGACAGGTCGGCGGGCGAACTGCTGCGGAGGAGTTCCTGAACTTTCTGGCACTGCATCGCTGTTCCCCTAGCTCGCGTCATCTTGGCTCAACGTTTCGTATACGTCGCGAAAGCGCCGCCGCGCCCGCGAGAGGATCATTTTGACCGCACTTTCGCTCTTGTTCATGACCTGGGCGATCTCCGCACAGCTCAGCCCCGACCAGATCTGGAGCAGCAAACAGGTGCGATAATCGGCTGGCAATTTAGCCAACGACTGTCCAACCAGGTCGTGCTGGGCGACCTGCTCCTCGAAACCGCACTGTTGGGTCTTGATCTGCCCAAGGGATAACCAGCGCACCAACCGCTGCCGCCGATAAGATTGGCGCGCCAGGTTGGTGGCGATCTGATAGAGCCAGTCCGAAAGGTTCGAATCATCGGCCAGGCGCGGCAGCGCCGTATAAGCCTTCAGGAAGGTTTCCTGGGTCAATTCCGCTGCGATATGTTCATCACCGACCAGCCGATACAGATAGCAAAAGATAGGAGCATAGTAGCTGTCAACCAGTGTGAGGATGGCCGACTCAGCGCGATCTTTAAGCTGGCTGACGAAGTGCCGATCGGCCAACATGCAGCTCCCTTTCCTTCATTTTGCGACTTACACTTACTATAATCCGCGAAGAGCCCGCAAGGTAACACGTGGCGATTGGCAAAATAGATTGAAATATCGTTTAATGGGCTGGGGGCCACCGACCAATGTTATACTACAGCTTGGCCGCAAGCGATCAAGGCTTTTGACCGCATTATAAAGACAAGCGATAGAAAACGCATCTTCACGGCCTCCTGCCGAATACTTGGCAGATGGAAGCCTCTACGAAATACATACAACTATGCTATTGACGCCATCGCGCCGTTTATTGATCGTCGGGCTTTGCTGCGCCGCAGTCGCTTGGACTGCCGGTCCGGCGGGCCGTTTTGCTGTCGTCCTGACGCTGCTCCTCTTTGGGCCAGGGTATCTGATCGAGACGCTGCTCCGGCCTGCAAAGACGCCAACCACCTTTCAGCGTCCAGCGCTCTGGCTTGGCCTGAGCCTAAGCGTCGTCGCGCTACTCTATCAGTGGGCGACCTTTGTGGGCCTAGCGCTAACGCTGCCGATACTGAGCGTGCTAGCCGTTGGTTGTGGCCTGGGGGTGGCCTGGCGCGCCTGGCATGATGGAGGCGCCGCAGCGCCAGCTCTGGCAGCCGAGCCTCCTCTCGCCGTTCCCTCCCCGCGCCGTTCTGTCGTGTCTGGGCTCGGTCTGCTGGCAATCTTCGTCTTGACGCTGTGGACGCGCTTTGTTGAGATCCAGAATTTAGTTTTGCCCGCCTGGGTCGACTCGGTTCACCACACGCTGATGGTTCGCGTCGCCGCCGAGAGCGGGAAGGTTCCCTACTCGCTACGCCCCTATCTGCCTGTGGATGACATGCCGTATCACTGGGGCTATCACGTTTTTACCGCTGCGGTGCTACAGCTCTCCAACATCACATTGCCGCAAGTTGTATTCTGGTCAGGGCAAGTGCTCAATGCGCTGCATGTGTTGACCTGCGCCGCCCTGGCGACCTATCTCTGGCGGCGACCGCTGGCCGGGGTCGTCGCAGGACTGGTCGTCGGCCTGCTCTCGATCATGCCCGCTTATTATGTGAGCTGGGGCCGCTATACCCAGCTTACCGGCCTGCTCATCCTGCCGCCATTGATGATTGCCTGGCACGCCGGCCTGCGCCAGGCGTCGCGCCGCTGGTTCGTCATCGCGAGCGTGCTGCTCGCTGGGCTGAGCGTGACTCACTTTCGAATATTGGTCTTCGCGCTGGCATTTCTGGCGGTAGCCAGTGTGGTTTGGGCGCTCTCGCATCCCTGGTCGCTGCTGCGCAGGCGCTTGATGTACGCTATCGGCATCGCTGTTACGTCGCTGCTTCTGGCTGGCCCGTGGCTGGGCTTGCTGACGATGCGCGCCTTGCGCCCGGTTATCGAGAGCCCTCAGGAGCTCGTTTCCGGCGGCAGTTACACCGCTTTGAACGAGCGGCTCCTGTGGTCTGGACACAACTACTGGCTGGTTGCTCTAGCGCTGCTCGCCGCACTGTGGTGTGTGTGGCAGCGGACGCGGGCCACAATTGACATTGTCGGA
>JAKSDJ010000810.1 GCA_022360155.1 Chloroflexales bacterium
ACGGGCGTTCGGATTGTGCTATACTGACCTTATGATCCAAACGCTCTCCACACGCACCATATGTTGCAAACTGTCGCTTGACGATCCATCGGCTGCTGCCATTCGTGCAACGGCTGCGGCGTTCAACGCAGCGGCGACCTCCTGTGCTCAAGTCGCGTGGAACGAGCGTATCACCAACAAGAACAAGCTCCATCACGTCGTCTCCGGCCCCACCCGCGTCACCTACGGGTTGGGGGCGCAACTGGCCTGTTGCGCCAGGGATAAAGCCGCTGAAGCGGTTCGCACGGCGCGGGCGAACGGTTCCGACACCTGCCCGACGTTCAGGCCGGACAGCAGCATCCGCTACGACGCGCGTACATATCGGCTGATGCGCATGGATCGGGTCAGCCTGAACACGCTGACGGGCCGGGTGATCGGGCAGCTTGTGCTTGGCGCGTTTCAGCGCCGCCACCTGGACGACACGACATGGACGATTGGCGGGGCGGAGCTGGTGCAGCGTGACGGGCGGGTGTACCTGCACATCACGCAGACCAAAGCCAACCCCGCGCCCGACGAACCAACCGGCTTCCTGGGGGTCGATCTTGGCATCGCCAATCTGGCTGCCGATAGTGACGGCGCGACGTACAGCGGGGCGAATGTCCGGCGCGTGCGGGCGCGCCGGTTCCGGCATCGCCAGAGTCTCCAGACGGCCAACACCCGCCGCGCCCGCTGGCGGCTCAGGAAGAACGCCCGCCGTGAGGCGCGCTTCCAGCGGGATGTCAACCACTGCATCAGCAAACCGTTGGTGCAACAGGCGCGCACGACACGCAAGGCCCTCGCGGTGGAGGAGCTGTCCTACATCCGCCAGCGAGTAACGGTTCGGCGTGAGCAGCGCCGTGCGCGCCACAGTTGGGCGTTTCGCCAGCTTCGGAGCTTTCTTGCGTACAAAGCCCAGCAGGCGGGTGTGCGGGTCGTTGCGGTTGACCCGCGCAACACCAGCCGGACCTGTGCGGTCTGCGGCCATGGTGCGCAGGGGAACCGACCCGATCAAGCCCATTTTTGTTGCCTCCCGTGCGGCCATACGGCTGCCGCCGATACGAACGCTGCCGTCACTATCGCTTCCCGGGCCGCCCGTCAGACGGCCTCTGG
>JAKSDJ010000202.1 GCA_022360155.1 Chloroflexales bacterium
ACGGCTCTACGTACCGGCGGGTTTGCAAGTCCTTGACGGACGAACAGCGCTCCACTACGCAAGATCACGTCATAGCAGCAATGATTTCGACCGCATTCATCGCCAACAGCAAGTATTACAGGCGATATTGGCCGAGGTGCGCCGCCGCGGAATCCTCGACCAAGCTGCGCTTCTACCCGAACTCGCTCACGATCTTGAACAGAGTGTGACGACAACATTGCCCATCAGCGATCTGTCGGCGCTACACGGGTTAGCAATGCTAGCGCAAGCGCTCACCCCAGACCAGATTGTTCAACTGAGCATCAATCCGAATGATGTCCAGGTCGTTGCCGAAGTTGACTCCGACATCTATTGGGATAAAGAGGATGTTGCCTTCCTAGTTGCACGTTTGCTGTCCGGTCCATCAGCTAGCGCCGAGCTTGCCCGCATCCAGGTGCAGAATGGCGCCGGCGTGCAAGGACTGGCGACACGTGTGACCGAAAACCTCTCAATCCAGGGCTTCCTGATGACACAAGCCGGAGATGCGCCCACATTCTACGAGCACACCTATATCTTTGATTACACCGGGAGGCCAGATACCCGCCGTCGTCTCGCCGATCTGCTCGGCATCGACCCGAATTACGTCCAAGCCACCCCATCGCCTGATGCCCCGCCGGCTCCCTATCGGACTGATATTGTGATCGTTCTAGGGCAAGACTACGACGAACAATGGGCCGAGATACGGTAAGACAAAGTTCTCTGCCGCACCGTCTTCTCGTCACCTCGCCTCCCGACACCTCTTCTCATCGCCCCATCGTCTCATCATCTCATCCACGCGTACGCGGGGACCATCCCCTTCGCGCCCCATCGTCTCAGATTTCGCCGAGGAATGCCGCCAGAGCTTTATTGAAGGCGGCGGGGTTTTCCAAAGGCGGTACGTGACCGGCGGAAGGTATTTCAACCACCCGACTGTTGGGAATGCTGGATTGCATGGCGTGAGCGACATCAGGCGGGGTCAGGCTGTCTTGCGCGCCGACGATGATCAGTGTTGGAACGCGAATCTGCGGCAGCAAGTCGGTGGCATCAGCACGTTGAGCCATACCGCGTAGCGCGCCGGCAATGCCCTTGGGGTCATTTCGTAGGGCGATAGTACGGACTTGAGACTGTACTTCGCCAGACACCTGGGGGGCGAGTAGGGCTGGAAGCATCTTATCAAGCAGTAGTCCAACCCCCTCGCGTTCGGCCAGTTGAGCGTTCGTCTCGCGACTAGCCTGGGCCTCATGGCTATCCACAGTGGGGCGGGTGTCACACAGGATCAGCGCGCGAACTCGTTCGGCATAACGACGCATAAATGCGAAAGCGATATAGCCACCCATCGACAGACCGCCAAGCACCACCTGATCAAGCCCCAACGTGTCGAGCAGCGAAGCAAGATCATCGGCAAAGGTCTCCATCAAATACGGACCCTCCGGAACATCGCTAGCTCCAAAGCCACGCAAATCGGGCACAATGACTCGGTACGCGCTTTGCACACTGCTTAGATACTCGATTTGCGGCTGCCACATCGCACTGTTGAGCGGAAAGCCGTGGACGAACAGCACAGCCGGACCTTGACCGCGATCCTCATAGAATAAGCGGACACCGTTAACAATCGTTTCCATTCTCACACCCTCCTCGTCAAGTAAGATATTTAGGTCAAAACACAGCGCAGGTTCACTGCTAATGAATTTTGACGATCAAAATCGGTCTTGGAAAAGGCGCTCGTAGTGTCGCCTTCAGGTTGCTGTACTGCCATAAAACCACCTAAAGGCGGCACTACGTCAGACGACCTCTGTTGAGGGTCACATTTCATCAGAGCTGCGTCAAAGGAGAAAATCAATCGTAAATTGCTGTGCATTTACAGAAATCTGCGGTAAATCCGCGCACATTTGCGTCATCTGCGTGCTATTATAGAGCTTTGACGCCGCCTTATTCACTGCCCTGCAGCCCGCCCTGACCTGCAATGGCTATGGTATAATGCGACCATTCGTGCTAACCCTGGTCTGTCTTGATCCCTGGCACAAACACCAATGGAACTTGAGACCAAACTTGATCTCCTCTCTGACGCTGCTCGCTTTGATGTCTGCAACAGCTTCAGCCAAAAAGGGCGGCGTTATACGCCAAAGCGGGCTCAGTGGCCGCCGTCGGCCACCGCTGATGATGGCGACAAATGCACCCGCCCGGTTTTCCGCGTGCTGCTGAGCAGTTCGTGTGACTGGAATTGCGCCTATTGCCCGCTCCGCGCCGCCAAAGATACACCACGCGCCACCCTTGAACCAGAAGAGTTGGTACAGGCTTTTCTATCCCGTTACCAGGCCGGCGTCGTTCAGGGGCTCTTTCTTTCGACAGCAGTCGACAATGGCGTGAATAACGCGGTTGGGCGGATGCTCGATGGCGTTGAGTTGCTGCGTACGCGCCACCAATACGACGGCTACGTTCACGTTAAACTGCTGCCCGGCACGCGACCCGATGATGTCGAGCGCGCTGCGCGCTTGGCCAATCGGCTGAGTCTGAATCTAGAAGCGCCTGGCCCTGACCACCTGGCGCGGATCTCGCCGGAGCGCAACTGGCAAGTGGATTTGATCGAACGTCTCCGTTGGGCACGCGAGTTCCAGCAAGGCACAGGGTTGCTCTCGTCTGGTCTGGCGACCCAGTTCGTTGTTGGGGCAGCGGGCGAATCCGATCAGGATCTGTTGGGCGCCGGTACATGGCTATACAATGAGCTGAGTCTGCGGCGCGTCTATTTTGGCGCGTTCCGGCCAGTGCTTGGCACACCCCTCGAAGAAGCCGAGGCGACGCCTTTCGTGCGAGTGCAACGCCTGCAACAGGCCGACTGGCTTGTGCGCCAGTATGGGTTTTATACTGCCGAGCTGCCATTCGACGTGACCGGCAACCTGCCGCTGCACCTCGACCCCAAGCTGGCCTGGGCGTTGGCCCACCCCGACAGGTTTCCTGTTGAGTTAAACACTGCCGCACCCGAAACGTTGTTGCGCGTACCGGGGCTTGGCCCAATCAGTGTACGGCGCATTCTCCGACTCAGACGCCTGTATCCATTTAGTGAACTGTCACACCTAGCCAGTCTCGGTACGCAGGCGGGGCGGGCGCGCGATTTCGTAACGTTGGATGGGCGCTTTTTTGGTCGTGAACCAGCAGCGTTGATGCATCATTATACACAGCGTGGTCCGGCGGTTGTCGAGCAACTTACGTTGTGGTAGTATCCTTTAGCGAATCTTGGTTTGCAGCTTGGTGTAGCGTTCGTAACCCGCCCGCTTCGCCTAGCGCAAACAATGCTGTCGTATAAGGCGCTGCCAAGCCGCCGCTATAGTACCGCTCATCATCGCTCTCGACGAGATCGAGATTGGCTTCGGCGTAGTTGGATAGTGCCGATGCGAGGTCTGCATCATCCAACTCAACTGCCAGCAGATATCCAAACCCCGTATTGATTGCTACATCTGACACTTCTTTTTCCTGCAAGCGCCCTTCCGAGGGAACATAGGCCTGCCGAGCAGTATCTGGCGCTGCGGTCGCTGAGCGGATGCGACACAAAAAGCGTGGGGCAACCCGGCGAGCGAGATCGGGGGCGAGGCTGGTCAGAAATGCAAGACCCCAAGCATCGACTAGGTTCATGCTTAAGTGGGAGCCGCGTCGCGACCGGGTTTTGCAGTATGCACTAAAAGCTCCGCGACGAGGAAAACCTGGGCCACGCAGGACAAGCCGTTTTTCGAGCAAAACCAACCAGTCATCGTTTACGGTAGCATAATCGCTGCCGTGTAATCCATCGTGGAACAGATTCGCCCAAAGGGCGTGATTCATCGCCGCGACCGTTGTCCGGCCAGCGGTGCAATCAATCGCAGAAGAATGACTGGAGCGCATCTGATTCACAAGCGCCTCGACGAGCGTACTATGCGTGTATGTATAGCGTTCGCGCCCGCCCCACAGCAACGTGAACGAGTCATCATACCGCTGATCGCCTCCAGATATCTCAAAGACGCCAATCATCATCGCCAGGTGGCCGCTATAGTGTAGATTGGCCTCGCTGATCGGATCGGCAGCAAGGCCGCGCCGATCAGCCTCAATAGCCCAGTAAGCCCACACTCGGCGCTGGAGCATTCGCTCAATTAAAGCGGCCATTGCGACACGACAGCGCTCCTGTTCAGTAGGATCGGCGGTGGCATTGCGACACAATGCGCCGAGGGCATAACAAGAGAAGGCGATTTGGAAGCGTAGTCCAAAATTCATTTCTTCCCGCTGCGTTAGATAGAACCCTTCCCAACGGTTCACCGGCTGGGTTGCCAGACGCTCGAAATAGAAGAGATAGGCGGCAAGACGATCACTCAGCATTGCAATACTCTGACTTATTCGATACTTGTTATCATAAGATTGTCGAATTGTATAGTTGCTCCACCATCCTCGAATGTACCAACAGCCAGAGCCGCTGCGCCATCTGTAAAAGTGCTGTCGACGGTTTCTTCGAGCCAAACATCGTTTACAACGAGTGTAATCCGGCTGCCCCTCGTTTCGACGCGGATGGTATTGCTGTTACCAGCAGGGACAATCGCATCCGTTGGCGTCCAATCGATCAATGTCAGCCATTCGTCGTTTTTCAGAATTTCCAGCCTGTAGAAGCCATCATTAGCAACACTGAAGAGGTAGAAATTCTGACTGTCCTGATAACGAAAAATCAGACCGCCAAGCGCTGTTTCAGATCCTTCGATAAGCGTTGTCTCGACCTGGATTGCCACATTATCATAAACACCCTCAACAGTGTTCCAGGTGATGAGCTCCGGCGTTTTGACCTGGATCTCATATGTGCCATCCACAAACGTCGAACGCACATCTGCGTCTTCGTTCTCACCCAGTCTGCTAGATGCCGGGTTAGTAAATGTTTCTTCGAGGAGCACCTTGCCCTCAGCAGTAGCAACGCCTCTATCAGGCAGTCTTTCACTACTGCGCGGCGTTTCGAATGAAATGACCGGCGGAATTTGCGTCGTTGTCGTTGGAGCGACAGTCATGAAAAGAAACGCCAGGCCCAGGCACGCTACCAACAAAAGGACGCTCAGGCAGCCAATCCCACCAATGATGAACACCCAGAGGAGGCGATTGCTTTTAGGAGATTGAGCTGGGGGCGCTGACAGCGTCGCCGGGGATAGGCCAGCCGGCATCCCTAATGGATGTGTCGATGACAGTGTTGCGGAGTCATGGGGCAAGCTTGATGGCTGTGCTGGCGGCAGCGTACTCCAGGCAGGTGACGTATCGCCTTGATATGCTGAGGTGCCAAGCGGAACGGTCGCCGACTCAGAGGGCGCAGATGTTACAGGTTCAGGGCGCTGGGCTGGCGCAGCAGACGAGTCTGCACTTGTGGTCAGGGCTACGGGCTCCAAGTGCTCCGGAGACTCTGGCCGTTCACCCGGCGCTGGTGCAGCAGACGAGGCCCCGCCTGCGGGCGAGGCTGTGGGTTCTGGGTGTTCCGTGAATGCGGGCTGCTCAACAGGCGCCGGCGCGCCAGATGCGGACGGCGCTTCCGGTTCCGAACGCTCGGCGCCATCTGGACGATCCGCCGGCGCGGCGGGATCAGGCGTAGACGCTGCTTCGATTCGTGTGCCACATTGCGGGCAAAAGCGATCGTTTTCTGCGATGGCGGTTCCGCAGGTAGGACAGGTTGACACGATAACCTCCGGGCGTGATGCATAGCGTGTCTTATGTTGGCTCAGCGTGTATGGTGTATTGATGCGGCGTCGCACAGAGCAACAACAATTACAGCTCTACAACACATCGGCAAGTGCGGTCATAAAGCGTTGATTTTCCTCTTCGGTCCCAAACGAGATCCGGATCAGACCGGGCAAGCCCCAACCAGATAACGGCGTCACTGTGAAACCGCGTTCGCGCAACCCATCACTGACCCGATCATCGTTGCCCACGTCAACTGCGACAAAATTGGTCTCGCTCGCAATGGGCTGCAAGCCAAGCGCAGCAAGCTCACGGGCAAAGAAGTCACGACAGATGGCGGCGTGAGCGCGGCTTCGTTCGACGTGTTCCGTGTCGCTTAGAGCGGCAATCCCGGCAACCTGGGCCAGTGCATTGACATTGAACGTTGGGCGAGCGCGATCCAGGTAGCTGATTACCTCGGGATGGCCATAGGCATAGCCCAAACGTAACCCGGCCAGTCCATAGATTTTGGCAAAGGTGCGCAGCAGGATCACATTCCGGCGACCATTGCGCAGTTCTGGCAGCAGATCGGGATAGTCGGAACGAGTGACATATTCGATATAAGCTTCATCCATCACCACCAGTACATCCGGCGGAACCTGTTCCAGCAGTTTATGTATCTCGGCTGCACCGTTGGTCGTGCCGGTAGGATTATTGGGGTTACAGACAAAAAGAAGGCGGGTTTGCGGGGTAATGGCCTGCACCAGAGCGGGAAGATCGTGAGTGTAATCACGCAGCGGAATCTGCACGGCGCGCCCGCCCACTTCGAGCGTGCGCAACAGGTAGCTGATGAAGGTGCCGTTCGCCATCACAGCCTCATCGTCCTCACGGAGAAAGGCGACACAAAGGAGAAAGACCAGCTCGTCCGAACCATTGCTACAGATGACTGATTCGGAGGGCAAGCCAGCCTGTGCAGCCAGCGCCTGGCGTAGCGCACCCGCCGAGAAGTCCGGATAACGATGGACGTTGTTCACTGCCCTCTGCAGCGCTTCCACTGCTCGCGGCGATGGTCCTAGCGCATTCTCGTTCGACGATAGTTTGACGACATCGCGAGCCTGTTGAGCAATAAGTTTGGGGGGCTTGTAAGCTGGCAGTTTGGTAATATAGTCTTTGAATTGCATCGAGACAGACTCCTGTGACATAGCCGGCTTGCGGTGGCGAAACACCATAAGCCGGACAATCGTTTCGACCTGGACGGCAGCAGCAACTACAGCCAGGTATAGCGCTTGCCCCGATCAGGCATATGCATGGCGCATTCTCGTTCATTCCATGCTAGCTGATACCGTGCAGTATACCATACCTTACCAGACAGTTTATACCCGTCGCAAGCGATAGGCAAGCCACAACTCGCACAAATCTCGCGCCGATCAACGCTCCTCGCTAGAACACGCCGCACATCAGCGGCGCTAGCTGCACACCACTGCAAGGCGACGCTACAGTCCGCAATGGTTACAGCTTGCCCCAAGCAACAACCGCCTCAGGGCGAATAACAATGACGGGCTGCGCCTCGATTGGCATAGTCTGATATTGTTGATAGCGTTCGCGGAGCAAAGCGATAGCGTGCTGGTGTTCAGGATCGCCGGGCGGCAGCAACGCTGCAACACCCCGGATCAAAAGGTAGGCCAGTTCGCTCCAGTTCTCGGCATAGTGGTCGATGACCAGGGCGACCTTGGGGTTGGCCTGAATGTTGCGTACCCGTTTCAGGCGTTGCGGTTCGACCCGTTTCGGTTTTGTATCAAGGGGAATATAGAATGCCTCTGGGCCACAGGCATAGCACACGGGAATGACATACGGCTGCCCGTCCTGGTCGGCAGTAGCGAAGCGGCCAACTCGCTGGGCGTTCGCAAACGTGCGTTGTTCGGCGGTGAGCACGAAATATCCCTCACGGCAAACAAATAGCCGAGGCAATGATGCCCCGGCCAATGGCGACCTCGGCGCGATTCGAACGCGCGACCTCTTCCTCCGCAGGGAAGCGCTCTAATCCACTGAGCTACGAGGTCTTGAACGTATTGTCCACTACTATACCATGCCCATGTCGATTGTGCAAATCTCGATTCCTGGCAATAGAGCGCCGCCAGCGCCCTGTAAAGCGCCGGCGCTTTGATCGCAGCACAAAAACTCGACCAGCTACTCGTCACTCGCCAGCGGCACGGATAGCTGTCCAGTCCTCGGTGATCATTGCCCACCGCTCGTGGTCGCGCCACTCGTCGTTGATCCGGAGGTAGCGCCGCGAATAGCCCTCGCGGGTGAAACCCAGCCGTTCGAGCAGCGCTTTTGAGGTATGGTTGTCCGGCTGGATGTTCGCTTCGACACGGTGCAAGCCTATCGCGCTGAATGCGTGGTCCAAGACGAGTCCGATTGCCTCGGTCATATACCCTTGTCCAGCGAATTGGATTCCGAGGTAATAACCCATATAGGCGCTGCGGAAATTGCCCAGGAAAATCTGGCTGAGATTCACAATGCCGAGAATACGATTATCCGCGCGGCGACAGATCAGGAAGCAGGCGGTATCATCGCGCTCACAGCGGCGCATATAGGCGTCATACTCATCGCGGGTCTGTGGGGGCGCGACCCAGGGATGGTGAAAGGCGCGGCTGGCTTGATTGAGCGCAGTCAGCTCGTCCATATCGTCTGCACATGGGTGGCGAATCGCAACCCGTTGACCATGGCGAATCATTGTACGGACATGCATGGGCTTATACCTCGTGGTTGATTACCTAGGCGACTTGCTCCTGCATGAGGCGCGCCGGCGTCAAGCGAATAACGGTATTGCGGAGCGCACAAGCCAGGCGGTTTTCGAGCTATCCAACCCGGCCAATCTGTCAGGACTGGCCGGTAACCCTGGCCGTGCGATGATGGCTGCACGATTTCGCTCATCGGTTTCGTATCACCTCAATTTTAAGAGAGCCGACTAAATCCCACTGCTCTTACATAGGCTGCATTATAACCGGATTAGCTATTCGCTAAGGCCACGTCAACTTCCTGCAATGGCACTCAGATAGCGCAAATGGACGCAGACTCACCGCAGATAGCTTTAGATCGACGGCGCTCTACAACTAATCCGCTGCCGATGCTCCACGTTGACACAGCCCTAGAGCACCGGTAGAGTATTCACTTTTTGACAGGATTATCGATGGCATTCTGATGCCGCATGTACGCAAGCTAATCTCGTCAATCTTGTAATCCTGTCAATACTCTACCGGCGTTCTAGCTATTCGCCTTGCAATTTGACAGCGGCATCCGATACTGCTATAATAACTACCAAATATTTGGTAGATAATAACGATGCAACACTCAGAGGAACATACCGCTGCTCGCCAACGGGTGCTAGATGCAGCCGAGCGGCTGTTCGCCAAGAAAGGGTATACTGCCGTTACGCTACGCGACATCGCCGCAGAGATTGGCATCCGTCACACGTCGCTCTATCATCACGTGCCTGGCGGCAAAGAACAACTCTTCATCGAAGTAACCGAGCGGAACCTGCAACGCCACTATGATGGGTTGACCCAGGCAATAACCAACGCCGAGCCGCATGTACGCGCTCAACTTCGTGCTGTCGCCGATTGGCTGCTGTCCGAACCGCCGATGGACCTGATACGCATGAACTATTCAGATATGCCCGCCATCGATCCAAGCCACGCCGATCGACTATCACACCAGGCATACGCGGCGATGCTTGCGCCAATTGAAGTAGCGCTACAGCACGCACAGCAACGTGGCGAGATCGAATACCACGATCTTGGTCTGATCGCGGGTAGTGTTTTGGGGCTCATCGAGAGTCTCTACGCCATACCGCAAAGCGCACTGGATCAGCATGTGCATAGCCGCCAAGAAATGGCGTACGAGTTGATCGATGTTTTGCTCAATGGGCTGAGGAAACGCTGATCGCGAGGCAAGAGCGAGCGAAATTTTTCGGGCATTAAACCTACCAATTTGTCGGGAGTTTTGGTATACATAACTCACGAACGATGTGAACATACGGTGTACAGTGTTTTTGATTGGAAATCTCCTCAACGCAATAAGGAGGAAACAATGATACCGAATATGTGGTATGCAGTTCTAGAGTCAAACGAAGTGAAACCGGGGAAGCCATATGGGTTCAAACGCATGAATGAGGAGTTGGTGTTCTGGCGTGACAACGAGGGCAAGATTGTCGTGATGCGCGATCTGTGCCCGCATCGGCAGGCGAAACTCAGCCTCGGCAAAGTGGTGGACGGCAACATTCAGTGTCATTTCCATGGGTTCCAGTTCGACCGCAAGGGAACATGCCAACTCGTTCCGGCCAATGGGCGTAACGGCCCCAAGCCCAAAATCTTCCAGTGCTGGACTTATCCGGTCCAGGAAGCCCACGATTTCATCTGGATCTGGTCCGGCGAGCCGCGCGAGGAATATCCGCCAATTCCTTTTTTCGAAGGACTTGAAAACCACATCTACGCCACCTTTCAGAAGCAATGGAATACCCATTACACCCGCGCCGTCCAGGGAGTGCTGGATGTGTCGCACCTACCCTTCGTCCATGCCAAAACGATTGGTCGTGACGGAAAAACGCTGGTCAACGGGCCATACACCACTCTCGAAGATAACCAAATCCAGGTATGGGTAAGCAACCAGCCGGACGTTGGACTACCCGCCATCAAACCAACCGAAGTGCCGCCGCCGAATACGCCTGCGGCGTTGCGCTTCAAATATCCAAACGTCTGGCAGCTCTGGATCAACGATCAGCTGAGTCAGGTGGCCGTATTTGCGCCGATTGATGACGAAAATACGATGCTCTATGTGCGCAACTACCAGCGCTTAATCAAAAACCCTATCCTGGGCCGTCTATTCGCGCAAGTTGGTAATATCTACAACCGCTATGTGCTCCACGAAGACGAGGAGATCATCGTTTCACAACGCCCCAAGAAAGCCGATTTGGACGTAGGGGAGCGATTCATCCCTGGTGACCGTCCCATTGCGCTCTATTTGAAGCACCGCCGGGATCTGATCCTGGCCGCCCAGCAAGCAGAGACGGCAACTGAGGATGCTGCGGAAGATGTTCAGCATGAGCGGTTCGATGCTGTTCCGCAAGCTGCTTGAGGCGAGGACGCAACGGTCCCCGCGTACGCGGGGATGCGGCGTAACGACATCGATGCATGCGTTATTTTGTTCGGCGACGATTACGTAGCGCCTCAAGATAGGTCAATACACTCTCGCGCTCATCAGGTGACAACGCAGCAATCTCTTCGATCACCGGAGTTAGCCAAGGAAGATTCTCTGAAAGGGCGATCAGTCGAGTTTGGCGAGCTTCCGGGGAACCAGCAGCCTGAACAGGGAAACCGGCCAACTCCATGATCTGGCCAAGCGGCACTTCGAGGGCTTGAGAGAGTTTCAGGAGCGTCGTCAACTCCGGCTCCTGAACATGATCGTTCACAAGGCGTGATACAGTCGCTTTGGGGATCTCTGCTTCTGCAGAAAGATCTTTCTGCTCCCAACCACGCCTCCGCATTTGTTCCCGCAGGAAGTTCGATAAAGCGGACACGGCTCTTTTAGTTCCTTACTATCTATGCTCATCAATGGTAGCATATCTTTGCGGGAATGTCTACAATGACCTTTGCAGCGCCGAATCCTAGCGTTATGGTTCCGTCAGCGATACCGTGCCATTTCGTACATGAGGGTATGACACCCCGAATGCCAAAGCAAGAACTGCGTTGTAGCTCAGAATAATCAACGCGACGATATCGTATCGGTGGTTTTCTCTGATGAATCTTGACAATCAACAGGGGAATTGGCGTAGTACCGCATTATGAAATTGATAATCAACAGAGGGAGTCTACGTAGTGCCGCCTTTAGGCGGTTTGAAGGCAACACAACCGCCTGAAGGCGGCGCCTTTGCCCATTACCGATTTTGACGTTAGGCAGGGGGCTTGCAATCGCGCTGGTTCTTTTGCGGAGAGAGGCATAGAGTTATCTGCGTTCGATTGCCGGACGTTGGCGCGACCTCAAACCAATACTTTTCAGATAAACGCGATGGAAGGCCTTTAAGGTCTTATTTGAAAAGTATCGAGCCTAAAACCTACACTGCGCTCCGCTCCGCAGTCAGTCCGTGACTGGCGCGCTGAAGTGTCTTGTACCGCGCAATCCAATAATCGGCGATACGGCAAGGCGTGTCGATCCAGACATCTGATCGAGCCACAAGATACTCCCACAATTCCCGGTAGGTCTGCGCCCACTCGGGAAAGAGGCGCTCGTCGTAGATGTATTCGTGAACGTCGATCAGCATACACCCGCCTTGCTCCGCAGCGCGGTCGACCAGCGAGCGTAGCAATTCCTGGCGATCGCCGGCATTGTAGGCCCGATGGCCGAAAACCTGGTCGTCCATCCAGGCGGTGGGTAGTTGGAGGGTTTTCAGTTCGCGCCGCTCGTTTTGAAGGAAAGGGAAGAACGGCCAAGCCAAACCCCGCCGCCAACCAGCATAGCGGTCGTGAACCAACGAGGTGTCGTAGCTAAAGCCGACTTGCTCGTGGAGCAGCAAGGTTTCTTCGGGATCGAGCGGGTTCAGATGCCAGTAGTGATGGCGGTTGCCCCGTACCGGCTGACCGCTGGCCGCTTCGAGGATCTGCTTTTCGGCGGCGAATTTCTCGCGGCTCTCGAAGGCGCGATAGCTGGCGTGCAAGCCAATCTCGAAACCTTCCTCGGCGAGATAGCGGAAGAGCTGCTGGAAACGGCGCGAGCGCACATCATAGAATGAGTCGGGCGTGCCAGCAGCATATTCCAACAGCGATCCCTTGCGAGCGACAAAATAGAAGGCCGACCGCGTGTTCAAGCGCTTTTCCATCTCGACCCACGAAGCGAAATGCCAGTGATGCCGTGATCCGGCAGCCACGGCTGCGGCGGGAGCCAACCCGCTCGTCCCTTGACGGCGCAGAATACGCAGTGGTTCCAGCCAGCGGATCACCTCGGGATAGTCCACATCGTGGCCAACGCCGGCTGCGGCGCGTTTGCCATAGGGCCAGCGCGGCAGCGGCTCAGCGTAGCCCAGGTTGGCCAGGGTGCGCTGGAGGCCAACGCCGATCCCCGATGCCAGCGCCAGGTGCAGGATCTGTTCGCGCTCGGCGGGCGTGCCGGTGATGTCTACGTAGCCATGCTTGTTCTTCGGCCAGCGAGCTTCTTCTTGGCCGGTCGCCAACCAGAAAACGTCGAAGATAATGTCGCGCGGGTATACCAGGCTGTCGTCGAGCGCGAAAATCGCCGCCTCATCGCCCGACTCCCCGCTGTAGACGGGATACTGCCACCCGTTGTTTCGACCTACGCCGGCGAGGCGATAGTGCGAACACTGCCGCCAGCGCTGGGGATCGGCGCAGATGATCAGGCGGGCGTGGCCGGCGCGCTCCGGCGCGATAACGTATGCGATATCGCACAGCGCTTCAGAGAGCGCGACTTCCTCCCAGGCATAGCCCATTCCCGACAGCAACAGGCCCCAGGTCCAGGCAATCTCTGGGCCGTACGTTTCGCGCAGCAGGGGATCGATTGCGATTCGTAGTCGTTGCATCATCTGCCGTTGCTACGCCCGGCGCATCTTCTTGAAGCGGGCGCTAAACTGTTCGTGACTGGTGATTTCGATCTTGACCGGGATCTTGTACGCGGCCAGCTTGTCTTTGCAGAACGTCCGTAAGCGCTTCTTCAACGCGCTCAGGTCTTCCGGTTCGAACAGATTGATCCGGGCGGCGACAATATGGCCGGTGAGCGGGTTCTTCTCGCTGTACACCGTCGCATCGCGCACATTGTCCATTTGCAGCAGCACACTCTCGACCTCGGCGGGGTAGACCTTTTGCCCGCCGACGTTGATAATCTCGGTGCGCCGCCCCAGGATGCGAATATACTCACCGTCAACTTCGACCACGTCCTGAGTGTTCATCCAGCCTTCAGCATCAAAGGGACTGGGCGCGTTCAGGTAGCCGAGCATCGCCGACTGCGCCCGAATCCAGAGGATACCATCAACGATTTTGGTCTCGTAGCCCTCGCCGCCAACCTTGACCCAGAGCGAGCCGGAATCTTTCGACTTGGAGCGCAGGATGCCTAGTTCGGAGAGACCGTAGGTCTGGAGCAGGTTGACGTGCGGAAATAGCTCGTGGATGCGCTTCAATGTGCTCTCGGGCATAACTTCGGCGCCATACGTGACCAACTCCAATGAGGAGAGGTCGTGATTGCGGTACGCTTCGGAGATCAGCAGCAAATTGAGAAATGTCGGTGAGGTGGGCAACATCTGGACCCGATGGCGCTCGATGGCGTGGCAGACAAGTTCTGGATCGCGGTTCTGCACCGAAACGACCGTGCCGCCGTTCGACAGCGTGTAGAGCAGAGTATTGATCCCGCCAATGTGATCGAGCAGCAGAAAGGTCAGGGCGCATTTTTGATGGCGTGGAACCTTGAACTTCTCCAGGAGCGCCGCAAAGTTGTGCAGGGCGGCTTTGCTCTTGCCGGTCGAACCGGACGAGAAGAGCACCAGGCCCGGCTGTTCTCGATCGACCAACTGGCGGGTCAGCGGGTTGGTCACCGCGGCATCGCGCGGCATAATCCGCCAATTGTCGGCATCATCGAAGCTGATCACGACCTGCACCTCGGCAATGTCTAAGAACTCGTCGCGGTGCGCCTCGACCGAGCGAGTGAGCGGGACGATGATCGCGCGCCGCTCGATCAGGGCCAACAACAGGGCGCAGGCATTGGGCGAATAATCGCCCTCCAAGGTTACGACCTGGCCAGGTTGCACGCCGCTGGCGTCGAGTTGCTGCGACCAAAACTCGAACTTCGCCAGCAAGTCGCCGTAACTAAACGGTTGGTTGCGCCAGACAATCGCCGAACGGTCGCGCCATTGAGGTATTCGCTCCAGCAACCACCCAATTGTCATCACACACCTCCCAGATAGATCACCTGACCAGTGACATAGTCGCTTGCGGGTCGGACAAAGAAATCAATCACATTGGCGACATCCTCGCAGCGTCCCAGCCGCTTGATCGCCAGGTCGTTCACGATATGCTGGATTTTATCGGGCGGGACGGAGCGGATCAAATCGGTTTCAATCGGTGTTGGGCCAACCGCGTTGACGGTAATGCCCAACTCGGCGAATTCGCGGGCCAACACCTGGGTCAGCGTCGTGATTGCGCTCTTCGAGGCGGCATAGATCGCCTCGCCTTCCAGACGCATCGGTACGGCAATCGTCGTGAAGTTGACGATCCGGCCATAACGACGGCGGCGCATCAGTTTGGCGCTCTCGCGACAGACCAGGAACGAGCCTAGAAAATTGGTCGCCATAATCCGCTCGACCGTTGCCGCCGGGGTGAGTAGCGAGTGGTTCATCGAGGCGATGCCAGCATTGTTGATCGCGACATCGAGCCGCCCATGCCGCTTCTGGATGGACGAGAGCATTGCTTTGACCTGCGCTTCGTTGGCGACATCGGCGCAGTGATGCGTATAGCCGTCCAATTCCCAGTCAGGCGCTTCGCGGCTGCATCCCTCAACCAGTGCGCCCTGGCGCACAAAATGTTCGGCCAGAAAACGACCGATCCCCTTGCGCGTGCCGGTGATCAGGACGACCTGGCGCTCAACCATCCTGCTGCTCCTCTGCGATCAGCATGCAGATATAGTCAGTCAGCGATTGGATGGTAAGAAAAGGGCTGTTCTTCTGCGACATCGCGCGATCATCGGCCAGGGTCAGGGCAATGTCGTATTCTTCTTCAATCTTTTGCTCCAGATCGACGATCAATGTGACCATGCCGAGCGAGTCGAGGATTGACTGTTTCCCAATCAGATGGGTTGTCTCGCCCAGATCGTCGGGAATAGGGCGGTCGGCCTGTTCGAGTACATCGCGCACCCCAATGAGAACCATGTCTACGATCTCAGCGCGGTCCAGGGTTTTGAAGTCTTGCATTGATTGGCCTCCACCAGAGCATGGGCTGCCTCAGATCCAGGCAGGAAGAGCGTATATATTCTGCGATAGTATCATAACAAGCATGGATGAAAGCCAGGTAACTCTCTGTTGCCTCACCATAAATGTTTCGCCATCTGATCGAGCCAGGCGACAAAGGGCGACAATAAGATCACAGATTACTGTTATAATGAATCTAATCCTATAAAGCATGGTTCAAGCTCATGGCCCAGTTTGTTAAGATGCGATGAAGCGCGGAAGCGCTTATATCGCTGCATTGCATCCCAACTTTGCAGTACAGCGTTGAGCTGAAATAACCAATCGGAACCGTGCTCAATCTGAAACACAAGGAGCCTTGCTGTGACCTACCGATCACCTCGGCGGCGCGTAACCCTCTTTGTTACCTGCATCGTAGACAAGATCTACCCGGAAATCGGCAAAGCTGCCGTGGCGCTCTTGGAACAACAGGGCATCGAAATCCATGTGCCCCGCGGCTTGACCTGTTGCGGCCAGATGGCATTCAATGCCGGGTACCGCGACGATGCCTACGCTATTGCCGGGCGTACGCTCGAAGTATTGCGCCATCAGGGCGATGTGGTGTTGCCGTCTGGTTCGTGCAGTGCGATGATCCGCCATCTCTATCCGGAGTTGTTTCACGGGACAGCGCACGAAGCGGTTGCCGCCGATCTAGTGGGCCGCAGCTACGAGTTGACCGAGTACCTGGTCGATGTCCTGGGTGTAACCAATGTTGGCGCGCAATTTCCGGGGCGCATCGCTTTTCACGACGCCTGCCACGGTCTGCGCTTCATCGGCCTGCAAACCCAGGGGCGTCAGCTTCTTTCCCACGTCGCCGATGCCGAACTCGTGCCGTTGACTGGCTGCGATGAGTGCTGCGGGTTTGGCGGGTTGTTCGCCGTCAAACAATCAGCGATCTCGGAGGCCATGCTGGCGCGTAAACTGCAGCATATCGAGGAGAGCAAGGCCGATCTGGTTGTTATGGGCGATGCAAGCTGCATGACCCAAATTGCCGGCGGGCTCAATCGAGGCGGGTCGCACGTCCGCGCACGCCATATCGTAGAGGTTTTGGCGAATGGCGCCAACGCGCGATAAGACAGTCAGTAGCCGGTAGTCGGCAGCCTTGGAGTAGTCGGCTATCGAAAAAAGGTATGAATCGATGACTACGCAAAATCTCCCCTTCTATGATCGGGTTGATGTTGCCCTGCACGATACATCTTTACAGACGGCGTTGAGCCGAGCAACCTACCGTTTCGTCAACAGTCGGATCGGGGCGCTCGGCGCGCTGGCCGAACCAGACGATCTGCGTGATCAGGCTCGCGCCATTCGCGCCCATGCGCTGGCGCACCTTGATGCGTTGCTGGTCCAGTTGGCAGAGAATGTCGAGGCGCGCGGCGGTCACGTTTGCTGGGCGCAGGACGGCGCGGCGGCGCGGCGCTACATTGCCGACCTGGCTAAGAGCCGCGCGGTGCGTTTTATTGTCAAATCGAAGTCGATGGCCTCGGAAGAGATCCACCTCAATGAGGCGCTGGAAGAAGCGGGCCTGGAGGTCGTCGAGACCGACCTGGGCGAATACATCATCCAACTCGCTGGTGAACCCCCCTCCCACATCGTTGCCCCATCCATCCACAAGACCCGCGAGCAGGTCAGCACATTGTTTCACGAGCACCTGGGCATGCCGCAAACCGATGATATTCCGACGATGACCCAGACCGCGCGCCAGACGCTGCGCCAGCGCTTTCTCAACGCAGATATGGGAATCAGCGGGGTCAACTTTGGGGTTGCCGATAGCGGCGCCATCGTTATTGTCGAAAACGAGGGCAATGTCCGATTGGCCACCAGCGTGCCGCGCATTCATGTCGCGGTAATGGGCATCGAGCGCATCGTCAGCACATTTGAAGATCTGGGGGTGATGCTGCAAGTTCTGGCCCGCTCGGCGACTGGCCAGAAGCTCTCAGTCTACACCTCACTCATTAGCGGCCCGGCGCGGCCCGGCGAAGACGATGGGCCGGAGGAGTTCCATCTGATCTTGCTCGATAATGGGCGCTCGCAGATCCTGGGCGGACAATATGCCGAGGCGCTGATGTGTATCCGCTGCGGCGCATGCCTCAATGCATGCCCGGTCTACCAGGCCATCGGCGGTCACGCCTATGGCGGCGTGTATTCCGGCCCGATTGGCGCCGTGCTGACCCCGCTGCTCCAGCCGGATCTGCCCGAACAGCATATGCTGCCCCACGCCAGCAGTCTCTGCGGTGCGTGTCAGGAGGTTTGTCCGGTACGAATCGCCATTCCCGACTTGTTGCTGCGCCTGCGCGCCGACGGAGTCAAGGATGGCAAGGCGGCGGTTATCGAGAAGATTGCGATTGGCGGCTACCGCGCGGCGATGAACAACCCGGCTTTCTATGAAGCTGGCGGCAAGCTCGCGGCGCTTGGTACACAGTTGCTGGCCCGCAATGGCTGGATGCACAAGCTGCCGCCGCCCTTACATCTCTGGACCCGTTCGCGTGACTTCCCGCCCTTTGCGGCGCAATCGTTCACCGAGTGGTGGCAGGAACGAGAGCAAACGAGCAATTAAAGAGGAACTGCTTCATGGTCACAAGCCGCGATCACATACTTGCCAACATCCGCACGAGCCTCGCCGCCAACCGCGCTATGCTCGAGGCCGAGGCTATGCGGAAACCACATACGCCGCCGTCGTTCGTCCACCCGCCCGCCGATGATCTTGCCGAGCAATTCGTCGCCGAACTGGCAAAGCTGGAAGGCAAGCCCCACCGTTGCGAAGACAACGAGGCGGCGCTCGAAGTCATTGACGAGATCCTCGGCGCCAATCAAACCGCCTCGGTGATTACCTGGCAGGGTGACATGCTCGATTTGCCTGGGCTAGACGCGCTGCTAGCCGCCAAGGGAGTGAAGACGCTTGACAGCCGGATTGATGTTGGCGCCGAGCGGAAGGATCTGCTGCAAACGCTCGAACCGGCCCTAGTTTGTATCACAAGCGCGGATTTGGGCATCGCCGAGAGCGGTACGTTGCTGCTGCGCCATGGCGCGGGGCGGCCCCGCTTGGCCTCGCTGCTCGCTCCGATCCACATTGCGATACTGCATTCCACAAAGCTTGTGCGCGGGCTGGGCGAGGCGCTGGCGACGATCCGCGAGCGCCACGGCGCAGATATCTTCGACAACACCAGCAATCTCACTCTGATCACCGGCCCCAGCCGCACCGCCGACATCGAAATGACGCTGACACTGGGCATCCATGGTCCGCGGGAGATCCACGTTCTTGTGATAGGCTAATAGCTGACAGCCAATAATCTACAAGCCTGCAATGGTACGCAGATGCCGCAGATATCGTCGATATTCGAACCCGATAACACATGGGCATAACTTCCTGCTCTGCACTGCCAACAGTTTGTGCGCTTGCGTCCCAAGCATCTATCGCAGCGGGACATCCTCCACCGCAACATGCGCACACTGACCGTGCCGCCTGTCTGAAGAGCAAAGGGACAGCGAGGCAGAGAGAAGCGGTGTAGGGGCATCCCGGCGTGTGCGCTTTGAGGGGCGGAAAGAACATGTGAGCGAAGGGGCAGTTTGAGGCGTTGAGCTGCGTTGTATTCCCTCACCCCCTCACCTCCTCGCTCGTTCCCTTGATCCCCCTGCGCGCGAGAGTTTGTAGGAGAGGGGGAATAAGCTGCATCAGGAAGCGGCAAACCTCTTTCCAGGCATAGATTCTGTCCGCCCTTAAACGTGTGCGCCTCGGGAGACGGAGCGATGAGACGGCAGGCGCGAGAACAATACACCCTCAACCTGTGTCACCCAGCGTCATGGGCAGCGACGGCGCGGGAGCAACACCGCCTAGGGAGAAGCCAGAACTGCCCATGATAACAATTCTGTCACTTTACGCCTTGTGTCATATATGCTATACTGGTAGCTATAACACATTACATCACTTCAACCGAATGACCGTGCTTGGTCCGCCATCTGTGTTATCTGCCGATACATCCCCGGCTGACTGAGTCGTTTGTTTCTTAGTTCATCCCTGCCACCCGGTGGCTCTGGGCTGTTCGTACGTTGCTGTTCCATGCGTGATTGCGCTTCCGTGGCGCCGATCTGGCGTCGCTCTGTTGCGCTTGGCTGGTGTTGCCGCACACTTCGTGATGGTCATCTGCTCCGCCATCGCCGGAGTCGTCTGTTCGGTGTGGCCTCAAAACCGTGTGACGGTGAGCTGGCGCTGCATGACGGTGTCGGTCTGGTGCAACATTGCCTAACACTTCTCTGATGGTGATCCGGCATCGCAGGGCGGTGTCGGCCTGGTTCGGTATGGTCTGGAAAACCTTTATGCCGCCCTGATGCGGTGGCGCGGTGTACTGAACTGAAAGGATGAAGAGAATGCGTCGTCGCAGCTGTGTCTTGACGTTGGTCGTGCTCGTCGCGTTGCTCGTTCCGCTCTGGCCGGTCGCGTCCCCCGCGCGCGCCCAGGATGCCCAGGTCCGGTTGGAGCCGCCCATGCGGACGCCGCTGGAACGGTCATTGCCCGGTTCCGCGCAGCCCATCCCCGACCCGCAGCCGGTCCCGGCAATCACGCCCCGCCAGGAGGTTCTGCCCACCCTGGCGCTCGATCTGCTAGTTTCGCCCGACCCACTGACGGTCGGGATGGCCGCGACGGTGACCATCATCGTGACCAACCGCGCGGTCCACCCAGCCGATGATCTCACCCTCGAGCTGCCGGTCCCGGCGGACGCAACCGCGCTGAGCAGCGTTGACCCGACCGCCTCGCCGCCGGCATGGCGCTGGGAGCTGGGCACGCTGCCGGGCGAGCAGCAGACCGTGGTGACCGCTACGTTACGCCTCCTGCGCCGTCCGCCTGGGGACGCCCTGGTGCTGCACCCGCAAGCGATGGCCCACGGCTTGGATCAGCCGGTGCGAACGGTGGGCGGGGCACTGCTGACCGAACAGCGCCCGAGCGCCGCGTCAACAACCGATCCCGCGCTTCCCATCCCGAGTCCGCGCGTGGACGAACCGCCGCGTGAAGCACTGCCGGTGGAGCCCCCGCTGTCAGAGGAGGCATCGCCTGCAGATCCAGCCCCAATCGATGGCGCCACACCGGCGCCGTCTGATCCCGCGCCCGCCATGCCAACACCCACGGGTCTTGGGGCGACAACCGGCATCACGTCCACCGCGGTGGCGTTTACCCCCGGTACGCCCGTGACGCTGCGCAGCCCCAATGGGGCCATTACGATCGCCATCCCGGCCGATGCCGCCGCCCAGGAACTGACCCTGCGCCTGGTCACCGCCGCCGAAGCCCGCGCGGCGGGGCGGGCGATGCCGCCGAACATCGTCGGCTTTCGCCGCGGCCTGGAACCCTTCTTCCTCGACGCGGTCGATAACGCCGGCCAGCAACTCGCGCGGTTCGCGGCGCCGATCACCGTCACGGTGCAGTTCAGCCCACAGCAACTCCAGGTCCGGCGCCTGCCGCCCGCCTTCCTCAGCCTGTTCCAGTACGATGCTGGCGCGCCCGGCGCCCGCGCCGCCGGCGCGCCCGTGCCGGGGCGCTGGCGCCCGCTGCCGACCCAGGTCAACGCCGCCGCCGGCACGGCCCAGGCGGTGACCGTCTCAGCGGCGTCCTTCCAACTCAGCGATGGCGCTTCGCCCTCGGCGACCTTCATCCCCGCGCTACAGAGCTGGCAGGTCGACACGTTCACCGGCGCAGCTAGCTACGCCTATCCGATGGACGTGCCGGAGGGCCCGGGCGGGTTGACCCCCAACCTGGCGCTGCGCTATTCCAGCGCGACCAGCGATGGGCCGGGCGGTCAGCGCACCCACTGGCAAGCCGGCTGGGTCGGCAAGGGCTGGTCGCTCGACGCCGGCGGCTTCGTAGCGCGCAACAAGAGCCCGTCCGGCGATGGCGCCTGGGACCACTTCACCCTGGTCTTTGCCGGGCGGTCCTTCGCGGTCGTGCGCGGGGACAAACCGCTGCCCGGCTATAGCGCCACCGACAAAACCCGTTGGCACTGGCCGTGGTACGCGGTCGACGAGAACTTCATCAAGGTGCGCGCGCTGAGCGAGACCCATTGGCGGGTGTGGACCACGGATGGCACGCGCTACGATTTCACCCAGGCATTGACGTGGGGCTGGCTGCCGCCCCAGGAACCGGAATATACCGAACCCTATAAGTGGCTGCTCACCGCGGTCACCGACCGGCACAACAACCAGATCGTCTACGACTACCAGATTGATCGCTATCCGTTGATCGCGCATCCGCATAGCGTCCAACCCAGCTACCACCTGCGCAGCATCAATTGGGGACCAGGGCGCAGCGCCAGCGACCCGACCCAGCGCCGCTATCGGGTGCGCTTCGAGGTGCGCGCGCGCGCCAGCGCCACGCCCGGCGTCGATGCCGACTGGGAGCGCAGCAGCATCCAGATGCACGGCAAGGCGGGCGCGCCGCACGAGCGCTATCAACTCGACCGGATCGCGGTCGAGGTGTTCCAGGACAGCAGCGGGCGCTATGACCCGATGCGGGCCTACACCTTGCGCTACGCACCCAGCAGTGCGAGTCTGTATAGCGATGATGTCGGGCGTCACGCGAACGGCGCTCCCCAAGGCCAGCGGGTCTTGACGTTGACCGCGATCCAGCGCACGGGCACGGCGGGCGGGGCGCTGCCCGCGACCCGCTTCCGCTACAACTGGGCCGACCGCGGGGCGGCGCCGCAGCCGCGCGGCGGCTGGAACCGGCTGATCCGGGTTGACAACGGCTACGGCGGCCAGGTCGAGTTCACCTATGAGCGGACCTGGAACCGTGACCTGCGCAACCCGCAGTGGCCCGCGTATGAGAACTATCACCGGGTGACCCAGTTGCGCCGCAGCGATACATCGACCCAGCGCGACAGCCGCCGCAGCCTGACCCAGTATCGCTACGTCAACCCGGCGCTGAACGACGCGCTGCACGCGGCGACGGTGGTCTATGCGATCGATCCGCCGGGGCCCCTCGGCGAGAGTCGGTTTACCTTGGCCCGCCCGGAGTACAGCGAGTTTCGCGGACACCAGACGGTGACCGAACGGGTCTACGACGGGGCGGACACGCGCGCGCCGCTGCTTCACGAGCAGCAGTCCTGGTTCTACCAGGGCGACGCTGCGGTTTGCACCGGCCAGCTCCCGCCCAAGGTCGCCGCCAACCAGCCGGGCTATCCCGGCTATGACACCGCCAGCGCCTGCTTCCAGGCGATGCAGCGCCACGAGAGCTGGAAGGGGCGGCGCTATCAGACCGAGGTGCGCGGGCCGGGCGGCGGCACGCTGTTGCAACGCACCCAGCAGACCTATGCCCGCGAGGAGTTGCCGGACTATGGCGATAACCCGGGGAGCAACCACTACAACCGCGCCGGGTTGTGGCGCGCCTTCACCTACGCGGCGGAGCGAACGGAGACGGCCATCGAGCGCGCCACCGGTGCGCCGACGAGCAAGACGACGAAATACGCTTACGAGGCTGGGTCACAGTATAACCAGGTCCAATACGGCAACCTGACCACGGTCGAGGAATATGACCAGACTGGGGCGCGGGTGCGC
>JAKSDJ010000975.1 GCA_022360155.1 Chloroflexales bacterium
ACCGTTGCCGCAGTGGCCGTCTTTCTGAGTGATGCCGGTAATCGCGCCTGGCTGTCGGAGCAGATCAATGCGGGGATCACCAATGTTGATGCATTCGTGGAGGATCTGTCGCATATCGTTTTTGCGAAGGGGAAGCAGGATGATGGGCGAGATGAGACGCCCACAACACATCCTGAAAAATTCGGAAAAGTTCATGGCAGAAAGGGATTACGTCATAAAGACACCGGAGAGATATGGGAACGCGATCAAGCTCACAAGGGTACGAATGACCACTATGAAGTGTATAGGAATCGTAAGAAGTATGACAATGGAACACGTGATCGTTCGGTGTATCCTGATGGTACGGTGAAGGACAACTTTTAACGACATGGCCTGACTAGTACTACAACGAGGCTTCGAGACACACCTCGTTGGAACGCCGTCGAACATGTCACCCTGAGCGAAGCGAAGGGTCTCGCAACCGTTGGCAAAGAGATTCTTCACTGCGTTCAGCATGACATGGCTCGTTGTAGTACTAGATCTAGATATTGTATGCCATGATTGCGCGGGTTCTTAGCCTTCCTAACAATAATCGGGCGTTCCGCATAGGGTACGCCGAGCACCGTATTCGTGTGCATTGTGGAGCGAACCGAGCGTAGACAGTAGCGTAGACAGTAGCGCGGAAGCTCAGCTCTGTGGCATAATATAAACACATTTGAGCTTCCTGGGATGTGGTCACAAGCAGCATGACGATGCAAGGAGATAGAGAGATGGATGCAAAGCACGAAAATGATGATACCAACCGTCATGATGACGATACGACGCGTATTGATCCCGAACAGCAAGAGGATGCAGAAGATACGGATCGACCCTTTGATCCCGAGCTACACGACGAAGCGCAGCGAATCACTGCACTCATCAAGGGAAAAGTGGTGGACGTGTGCTATCGGCATCGGAAGAATGAGCTGGTCATTGTCTTTGAACGTGGACGGGCACTCTTTGTTGATAGCCACGAAGCCCTAGAACTGTCGGTGACTGAAGGGTATGATATCGATGATGGCGATGATCCCGGTGATGCCTAGCGGCATACCGTTGGTACGATGTTGCACGCATGAGAGCGCAATGCTCTTGAGTCTGGACCTGACATGCGTGTCCCTGGCCACACGAGGGTTAACGTGATGGTCTAGGTACGGGCTGATACGCTGGGAGGGAGAGGGCGGAGCGGGTCTGATGGAAGTAGACCTGCGCACACTCCACCTTCAAGCGCACCTGCATGGCTTTGCCATCGGTCAGGGTCGAGCTGCTGCGATAGAACGTGGCGCTCCAATCCGCGTTGGCGCCGGTATTCCGCACCACATGCTGGCCGCCA
>JAKSDJ010000245.1 GCA_022360155.1 Chloroflexales bacterium
AGCAGCAGCCGATGCAGCGCCCAATCCGCCGGGTGATCCTGGTGGTTGGGCAGTTCACCTGTGTCGAGCCGGCCTTGTTACGAACGTCGTTTGCAGCGCAGAAAATCGGGACATTTCTGCACGACGCCGATCTGGTGATCCGGGAAAGCCCGTTTATCGCCTATTGCCGCCTCTGCACGCAAGAATACACGCCCGATCTGGGCTTGCGCTACGCCTGTCCCACCTGTGGCGCGGCGCTCGATGAGATTCGCTCGGGACGCGAGCTCAAGATCGAACGAGTCGAATGGGAAGAGCCTGTAGCGGCAGAGCAACCCATACTCTGAGCATAGCAGGTCGCAAGCAGTGTGATTGGGCTGCATCAAAGCCCCGACAGGTGCGGCGCTGTGGTCTGGTTGGGGGACGCAGGGAGTTGCGGATGTCGCATCTGTCGGGGCTGCGTCTGTTTGCGTCATCGGTGCGCTTAGGCATGGTTTTGACAGGATTGACAAGATGAACAGGCTTGGAACGACGCAATGTAAGCTGTGCAAGTAATCCTGTCAATCCTGTACATCTTGTCTGAAACTTTGTCTTACTGCAGAGCGTTGCCGCAATCCTACTAGTGTGGAGGTATCAATGTGTGGACCGAATAGCGATCACGAGCATACAAACATAGATGTTGGCGTGGACCTGGACCTCGATCTCTTACTCGATAATAACGCGATGGCGCAACGCAACCAGGCGCGGCTGGATGCAGCGCAACTGTGTTGCGTCAATCTGATGAGCGGCCCCGGCGCCGGCAAAACCAGCCTGCTCGAACAGACTGTGGCCGCGCTGCAAGGCACGCTGCGCGTCGCCGTCGTCGAAGGCGATATGACCACCGAGCTCGATGCCGAACGCCTCCGCGCGCGTGGCGCCCCGGTCGCAGCGATCACAACCGGGCGCGCTTGCCACCTTGATGCGAACCTCCTCGCGGATGGCCTCGCGCAGCTCGAACGCGACGCCGCGCTGAGTGATTTCTCCTTGTTGTTTGTCGAAAATGTTGGAAATTTGGTCTGTCCGGCTGAATTCGCCCTGGGTGAGCATGTGCGGGTTGTCTTGGTCGCCGTGACCGAGGGCGAAGATAAACCCTTGAAATATCCGCTTATGTTTCGCTGCGCCGATTGCGTGGTGATAACGAAACTCGATCTCCTGCCACACCTCAGATTCGACATAGACGCGCTGCAGGCTCATATCCGCCAGATCAACGCCCGCGCGCCCATCTTCGCCCTGTCCGCCGAGACTGGGCAGGGGATGGCGCCTTGGTTGGAGTGGTTACACTCACAGCTTGCTGTACACCAATGTATCGTTGCTTAGGAGTAGAGAGAATGCTGGCTACAATGCGGAAATTGTGTCTTTTGACGCTGATGGCTTGGCTGTTGGTCGCGTGTGGCTCTTCGACGGGTGGAAATCAAGCTGCCGCTACAGATGCGCCAGCCGGATCTGATGCTGCGGTGCAGTCGGCGCCTCCACCGAGCGAGGATGCTGCACCGGTCATCAGGATTGGCTTCAGCGCCTGGCCGGGGTGGATTCCTTGGCAGGTGGCGGTTGAGAAGGATCTGTTTGCCCAAAATGGCGTGAACGTGGAGATGGTGTGGTTCGAAGGCTATCTCGACTCGATCAACGCCTTTGCGTCTGGCCGCTTGGATGGCAATTCGCAGACGCTGAACGACACCCTGAGCTCGGTTGCGGCCGGTGCCGACCAGGTGATTGTGCTGGTCAATGATAACTCGACAGGCAACGACCAGATCATTGTAAGCGCAGAGATCAACAACGTCGCCGATCTCGCAGGCAAAACAGTCGCCGCCGAGTTGGGGACGGTCGATCACTTTCTGCTGCTTCTGGGGCTGCGTGATGCGGGAATCAGCCAGACGGATATAAACTTCCAGCCCCTCGAAACCGGGGCCGCCGCCGCCGCGTTCGTCGCCGGCCAGCTCGATGCGGTGGGGGTTTTCGCGCCGTTCACGACGCGAGCATTGCAGCGTGAAGGCAGCAAGGTGCTCTTCAGCAGCGCAGACTACCCTGGCGCGATCCCCGATCATCTAGTGCTCAGCCGCGCCTTGGTGAACGAGCGCCCCGATGATGTGCAAAAAATCATCCAGACCTGGTATGACACGCTGGCCTATATCGAGGCGAATCCCGACGAAGCCTATGCAATCATGGCGGAGCGCGCCGGGGTGTCGGTCGAGGATTATCGCACCTATGACGAGGGAACGACAATCTTTTCGGTCCAAGATAACCTCAACGCTTTCTCGCCGGGAGACAGTATGGCGCATCTTCCCTATGCCGCACAGCAGATTGCCGATTTTCTTGTCGAGAATGAGCTTGCAGCATCAGCGCCCGATGTAAGTCAACTCTTCGATGATCGCTTTGTACAGACCTATGCGAACAGTATGGAGAACCAATAACCCATGGTTCGCAATTGTGTGCGGGTGCAGGCTGCGCCGCTAGCGCTGCTGCGTATCCTGTATCGATAATGGAAAAAGGTTTTCTTCACGCCGCCTTCAGGCGGTTTCGAGACAGCGCAATCGCCTGAAGACGGCGCTCTGTGAGACGTAATACCTTGCCCGGTAGAACGCTGCGCGGCCCTTATCTTTGTTATAGAAGAACAGTTATAGAAGAACAACGGGCCAATGCGATCCGCTTGTCGGAAACGTATTGGTTCTGATCAGGAGTATCGGATTATCGCACAATCATTTTTGTATTATAAGGAGCACCATGGCGACGACAAGTGTGCGTCCCCCCAAGTCGGCGACTGGGCGATCATCGAGCTTGCCCCCTACCGTGTTTTGGCGTATCCGCGAGGCAATTCCTGTTTCGCTCATGTGGACGTTGTCCATCATCTCGATTCTCGCGCCATTGGGCCTCTGGCTTCTGGTAACGATGTTGGCGCTAACTCCCCCGCTCTTCTTACCGGCGCCAAGCGATGTCTTTGCGGCGCTCGGGCGCTTATGGGCCGAGGGGCTGCTGCAACAAGACATCGTATCCAGCTTGTTTCGACTCATGTCTGGCTTTCTGTTGGCGTTGCTGATCTCGATCCCGCTTGGCATCCTGATCGGAACCTTCCCCAGCATTCAGTATCTGTTCGATCCCGCCATTGCGCTGGTGCGGTATATGCCGGCATCAGCCTTCATTCCGCTGTTGATTATCTGGTTGGGCATCGGCGAGGCGCCCAAGATCGCACTGATTTTCCTCGGGGCATTCTTTTTCAATACGCTGATGGTGGCCGATGCGGTCAAATTCGTGCCCAGCGATTGGATCGCCGCCTCTTATACGCTGGGCGCACGACGTTGGCAGGCGTTGCTCACAGTCATCTGCCCCGCCGTTCTGCCCTCGGTTATCGACTCGGCCCGCGTAAACCTCGCCGCCGCCTGGAATTTGGTGATTATCTCTGAGTTGGTAGCCGCCACAACCGGGTTGGGCTTTCGTATTCTCAAGGCCCAGCGCTTTCTGCGCACCGACGAGATCTTTGCCGGGCTGATCGTGATTGGTGTGATTGGTGTGATCATGGATCTGAGTTTCCGTCTGTTGCATCGCTGGGCCTGTCCCTGGGTGGAAGGAGCGCGTGGTGAATAAGATCCTGGATGAACAGCTTAGCCCGGCCCAGAAGCTGGCGACAGCCCCGCCCCTGTCCCCCCATTTGCTCGTCAGCGGGGTCTCGAAGGTGTTTCGTACCAAGCGGAACGGCTCGTTTACGGCGCTCGACGGCGTGAATATGCATGTCGAGAACAACGAGCTAGTATGTGTTGTCGGCGCATCGGGTTCGGGAAAATCGACGCTGCTGCGCATTATTGCCGGCCTGATACCGCCCAGCTCGGGCAGCGTCTTCGTTGATGGGCAGCAGATCACTGGTCCGGGGCCGGATCGCGGCATGGTGTTTCAGAACTACACGCTCTACCCTTGGTTGAATGTGGCGGCCAATGTCGAATATGGCTTAAAGCGACGCGGCGTACCCAGGGCGGTGCGCCGCGAACAGGTCGCGCACTATCTCCAGATTGTCGGGTTGGAGCGCTTCGCTGACGCTTTGCCGCATCAATTGTCCGGCGGCATGAAGCAGCGGGTCGCGATTGCGCGAGCGCTTGCGAACGAGCCCGCCTTGCTCTTGATGGATGAACCATTCGCCGCTCTGGACGCCCAGACCCGTTTGTTGATGCAAGAGTTTTTGCTGCGGATTTGGCAAAATACCCATACCAGCATTCTCCTCGTCACCCACGATGTATCGGAAGCGGTGTTCCTGGGCCAGCGCATCTATGTGATGGGCTCGCATCCAGGCCGGATCACCACCGAGAAGGCGGTAAACCTTGGGAAGGAGCGGGACTACACCATCAAGCGCACCGCGGCCTTTCACGAGATCGAGAACACCCTGCTGGCGCTGCTGCGCGAAGAGAGCCTGAAGCACGAGACGCGGCTGTAGCGATGAGCTTTCAGCTTTCAGATCTCGGCGCTGTATGGAAGAAACTGCCGATACACGCCGATACACGTCGGTTGGAACGCGCCAACCCCTGGCCTGAGCCCTTCGGAAGCTTGTCCTGAGCGCCGCCGAAGGGCTCAGGACTGACGCCGCCGAAGGATGTCAACGGGCATCGTTCGAGCGTACAAGTTCTGGTATCATGAGGGGCGTCGTGACTGAGCCAAGCCAGAAAGGCGGGTGTAAGGAACTTTCCAAATGCATACCAACAAGGGAGGGGAGTATGGATAGAGACAGCCGCATTGCACGTCATACGTCGCGCCGTTCGGCGGGCATACGCTTGTTCTTTACGCTTGGCTTGCTGGTGACAGCGCTGTTCGCCGTAGGATTTGGCGCGCCGGCCCGCGCTGCCGCGCCGTCATGCCCGAACACGGAGGCGCTGCGTGTGCCCGGCGCCGAGCAGCAGAAGCTGGCCTGCCTGGACGACCTGACCACTGCCGGACTGGTGCAGACCGGCCACACCAACCCCGCCGACTGGGCCGGGCTCAACGCCGCCGGTACGCAGAACCCGACTGGTGTTGCAGGAGTTCAGATCGACGGCTACTTTCCTGACACCTCGACGTTCAACACCAACAACGGCTGGAACCACGATGCGCAATTCGTGATCCGCCTGCCCAACAACTGGAACGGCAAACTCGTTATTACCGGCGCGCCCGGCGTGCGCCGCCAGTATGCCAACGACTTCATCATTAGCGACTGGGTGTTGGCGCAGGGCTATGCCTTCGCGTCGACCGACAAAGGCAATAGCGGCCTCTTCTTCTTCCGCGACGGCGTCGCCCCCGGCGATGCGGTCGCCGAGTGGCACGACCGTGTCACCGAACTGACCATCGCGGCAAAAGCGGTTGTCCTCCAACACTACCGCAAGCCGCCGAAGCGCACCTATATCACTGGTATCTCGAATGGCGGCTATCTGGTGCGCTATGCGCTGGAAAACAGCCCCTGGCTGTACAGCGGCGGGGTCGATTGGGAAGGCACGCTGTTCCTGGCCGAAGGGCCAAACCTGTTTACCTACCTTCCGGCCACGCTCAAAAACTATCCGCGCTACGCCGCGACCCGCGACCAGGCGGCATTCGACGCCCTTGTCGCCGCCGGCTTCCCGCCCGAGTCGGAATTTCTCTGGGATTTTCACTACAACGTGTACTGGGATCTGACGCAGCGCATCTACCGCGAGGAATTCGACCCCGACTACGACGGCGACCTTGAAGCCGGCATACCATTCTGCTCCTCCGGCACGCCCGGCTGCGACGCCGACTACGACTATGCGAACCGGCCGCAGGCGGTGAAAGACGCCGTCGCTAAGGTCTCGTTGACCGGCAAGATTCGCAGACCGCTGATCACTTTGCACGGCGCGCTGGACGCCTTGTTGCCGATCAGCACCGACTCGGATGTTTACGCCGAGCTGATCGAACAGGCTCGGCGATCACCGCTGCATCGCTACTACGCCGTCGAGGACGGCACCCACGTCGATGTGCTCTACGACTTCTTCCCGGACGAACTGCGGCCAATCTTGCCGTGTTACCGCACCGCGTTTACAGCGCTAGAAGCCTGGGTCGAGAGCAGAGGCGCCGAACGTCCGCCCGACAGCGGCTTCATCTCGCGCCCCGATGGCGGCGACCTGGTGAATAGCTGCGCGCTGTCGTGAACATAGCCGATAGCTCAATGGAGAATGGAGAGTGGAGAGTGGAGAGCGGAGAATGAAGCGTGTGAGGCTATAACGAGTCAACCTGCAATAGCACGTTGATGGCGCAGATGGACGCTGATTAGCGCAGATCGAACGTGTCAACCCCAGGCCTGAGCCCTTCGGAAGCTTGTCCTGAGCGCCGCCGAAGGGCTCAGGCCTGGCGCCGCCGAAAGATGCCAACGTTCCAACATAATTAACGTTTGAATTGTTGCGGTGAGATATTCAGGCGTTTCAGCTTGCGCCACAACGTTGTACGGCCTATCTCCAGGTGCTTGGCCATTTCGGTGACGCAGCCCCGGCACGCCCATCCGGCGCGGATAATCGCCTCGCGCTCGGCTTCAGCCGCAGAGATGATGGGCTGCGGTATCGGCGAAGACGCCCCCAGCAAACGACCGCTGCGTACCACTTCGGGCAAATCCACGACGCGGATGACGCCGTCTGTGATCTGGTGTAACGCTCGCTCCAGAACATTCTCCAGCTCGCGCCCGTTGCCGGGCCATGGATACCGATGGAGCGCGATCATCGCTTCGGCGTCGATAACGGGCGTCCGGCTAGGGTCGGGGGCGGTCCGGCTGAGGAAGCGCTCGGCCAGCACGGCAAGATCTTCTTTTCGCTCGCGTAGCGGCAGCACGTGAAAGTTGAAGATGCCAAAGGCGTAGTAAAGCGGCCTGAGAAAGCCGCCCTCGGTAACCATCTGCGCCAGGTCGACGGACGTGCAGGCAATAATCCGCACATCCACCGGGATCAGGCGCGTGCTTTGCAGGCGCATAATATGCTTGGTCTCAATCACGTGCAACAGAGCCGATTGCATTTCCAGCGACAGGTTCGCAATCTGGTCCAGCAGCAACGTCCCTTCGTGGGCCAGTTCGAACTTGCTGGGGCGGCCCTGTGTGGCGGCATCGGGATCATAGCCGAGAAACTCGCTCACCATTAACTCGTGCGGAATAGCGCCGCAGTTGATAGTAATAAACGGCTTGTTGGCGCGCTCGCTGGCGTTGTGGATCGCGCGGCCCAGGGAATTTTTGCCCACACCTCCTTCACCCCGCAACAACACCGGCGCATGGCCGCGGGCGGCAATCGTCGCCTGCCGCAGCACCTGCCGCATCGGCGATGATACGGATGGAATATCCGTCAGATTCAAACTGGCCTGGGTACCCACCTGTTTGCTGACAAGCTGCCGTACTTGCTCGATTGGCCGCAGAATCGCAGTGTAGCCAACCGGCTGATCGTGGGCCGCCCCCTCGACAATCGGGCTCAGGCTGACCACTGCGTTGATGCTGGCTTGATGCCGCTCGAAATGCACTTCGACATCGTGCAACGTCTGGTTGTTTCTGATGGCATTGTCAATAACCGGTGGAATGCTCAAAACATCAGACAGCGGCACGCCCAACACTTTCGTGGGGTTGAGGCCGAACATTTCGGCGGCCTGCGGGTTGATCTGATTGATCCGTCCGGTTTCGTCCCAGGCCAGGACGCCCTCATGCATTGCGTTCAGCACGGTGTTGGCTTCGGTCAGCCGCCGATTGGCTTCGGCCAGATAATGATTGGCCTGCAACTGGTTACTGATCGCGCGAGCCGCTGCCATCACCATAGAAATGGTATGCGAGGTAGCTGTCTCCAGTGGGCCAACCACCGCAAGAATACCCGTGATCCGCCCGCTGATATCGTGGATAGGCGCCGCTGTGCTCACCAGATGGTGATAGATCTGAAAGAAGTGCTCTGCCCCGACAACCTGGCTTGGCATCGCCGTAATCAGCACCATGCCCAAGGCGTTGGTTCCCGCTTTGCCTTCCGTCCAGTATGCGCCCTGGCTCAACCCCAAGGCTTCGATCATAGCGACAGCGCGCTGATCACCGCCGATGGCCATAATCCTTGCGGCGCCATCGGCCAGCAAAAGAGCGCAGTTGGAACCCTCGATGAACTGATGAATGTCCTCGATATAGGGAATGGCAATCGTCAACAGGTCGGCGTGCGTTTTGAGCACGGTCTCGATGGCGTGATCTTTGGCGGGAGACAGACGTGGTTTGCTGTGTGCATCGAAGCGGGGCAAACAACGCACCCACGACTGAATAACGGTTGGATCGGGGACAAAGCCGGGAATCGGAACCAGGCGACCAGTCGCAACATAGGCTTGCCACGTTTGTTCCAACGCCGCAAACTGAATGGGATAGGCTGACGGTAGCATCTGTAACGTGTACTTGAACCGTTTGGCAATGATAGAGTTGACGACGCCAACTACGCGCCATCTTACCTGACATTGTTCATTTCAACAAATGTCCGGAACAAATTGTTTCTTTATGAAACACTATTTATTGTAATTGTTCTGATCTGAAACATTTTTAGGGTTTTGATTGATTCTTGGTGATCCTATCGCTTACAATGAAGTCATCTCAACATTGCAACATGTTTAGGCAAGATTCAAAGCATTCTGTTCCTGTTTGGCGTTCTCCTACAATTGGGGGAGGCGTCGTAGTGGTGACGGCGCAACGCAGTATGCCAAACGGTACAATACCTGTCAGCCAGGCCTTGCTCCAGCAATTGCGCGGGAATAAGCGAGAAAGGAGCAAACATATCGAGTCAACCAGCATGATCAGCACTGATTGAGATGCGCAGGAGAGGGAGCGGAGGGGCGCGTCAAAGCCGACGCGTCATCGCTGCTGTGGGTCGTTCGATGTAGAAGGGAGATAAGCGATGGGTCTCTTTATGGCCGAGTTGTTAGGTACCATGATTCTGATTCTGTTGGGAGACGGTGTTGTCGCCAATGTTGTTTTGAGTAAAAGTAAGGGTGAAGGCGGAGGCTGGATTGTGATTACCGCCGGCTGGGGATTTGCCGTGGCTATCGCGGTGTATGTGGTTGGCTGGGTGAGCGGAGCGCACATCAATCCGGCTGTTACGATTGGCTTTTTGGCGACTGGCCAGATAGACATCGCTACTGCTCTCAACTACATCGTTGCGCAACTGATTGGCGCATTTCTCGGCGCTGTGCTGGTCTGGGTCACGTATATGCAACACTTCAAAGAAACAAAAGATCCTGGATTGAAGCTGGCTGTGTTTTCCACTGGGCCGGCAATTCGTAACTATGGGTTTAATCTTGTGACGGAAATCATTGGTACGGCTGCCCTGCTTATCGGTGTGTTCGGCATTTCCAACACCAATAATGGCATCGCCTCCGGCGTTGGCCCCTATGCGGTCGGTATTCTGGTGTTCAGCATTGGCCTTTCGTTGGGCGGGCCAACCGGCTATGCCATCAACCCGGCGCGCGACCTCGGGCCGCGTATTGCGCACGCCATCTTGCCTATCCCCGGCAAAGGCAGCTCAGATTGGGGCTACGCCTGGGTGCCGGTGGTTGGGCCGATTATTGGCGGGGCGCTGGGCGCTCTGTTGTATCAGTTTGTCTTTCTGCCCTTCTGGGGGTAGGGAATGGACCTGAGGAGGCGAGGAGATGTTGGCACGTTGACCGGCTGGCAGGTTCGCTCTGCGCTGATCAGCGTGCATCGGCGGTGTCAGCGTGCCATTGCTGGTCAGCAGGTTGACATCCTTCGCTGCACCGGTCCTGATCCCTTCGGCTGCGCTCAGGACAAGCTTCCGAGGGGATCAGGACCGGGGTTGACAGGTTCGCTCTGCACCGATGAGCGTCCATCTGTGTCATCAGTGTGCCATCACCGGTTGGCGCATTCATTGGGGCGACCGGCTGGTCGCCCTGGGGTATCGCCTTTTTTCGAGTTCGATAGAAAGGATACATATCGATGAAGAAGCTGATCAATGCTGTCGATGACGTCATCAAAGAGCAATTGCAGGGCATGGCGGCGGCCCACCCGGAACTCCGGGTCAATATCGATCCCCACTATGTTGTCCGCGCCGACGCCCCGGTTCAAGGGAAGGTGGCCCTGGTTTCGGGCGGCGGCAGCGGCCACGAGCCAATGCACGGCGGCTTTGTCGGCGAGGGAATGCTCGATGGCGCCTGTCCCGGCGAAGTATTCACCTCTCCAACCCCGGACCAAATATACGAGTGCGCCAAAGCGGTAAACAGCGGCGCCGGGGTGCTCCTGATCGTCAAAAACTATACCGGCGACGTGCTCAATTTTGAAACCGCCGTCGAGATGGCTCATGCCGAGGGGATCAACATCCAGTCGATCCTGATCGATGATGACGTGGCGGTTAAAGACAGTCTGTACACGGCTGGACGGCGTGGCGTCGGCGGCACCGTCCTAGCCGAGAAGATCGCCGGCGGCGCGGCGGCAGCCGGCTACGACCTGGCGCGATGCGCCGACCTGTGCCGCAAAGTGAACCAATACGCTCGCTCAATGGGCATGGCGCTGACCTCCTGCACCGTTCCCGCCGCCGGCAGACCAACCTTTGAGCTTGGCGACGATGAAATCGAACTGGGCATCGGCATCCACGGCGAGCCGGGCATAGAACGCACCAAGCTCAAACCGGTGGACGAAATCGTCGAAACGATGGCTGCGGCCATCATCGACGACGGCGCCTATACCCGCACCGTCCGCGAGTGGGACAACGACGACGGCGTATGGGTCGAAAAGACTCTCACCGACGAACCATTCAAGGCGGGCGATCAAGTGATCGCCTTCGTGAACAGCATGGGCGGCACGCCCGTATCGGAACTATACGCCGTTTACCGCAAACTGGCGGAAGTGTGCGCCGCCAGAGGTCTCACGATTGTGCGCAACTTAATTGGCCCGTACATCACCTCTCTGGAAATGCAAGGTTGCTCCATCACCCTGCTGAAAGCCGATGATGAGATCTTGAAATGTTGGGACGCGCCAGTGAAAACTCCCGGACTACGCTGGGGAATGTAAGACAAGGTTCGCTGCACCTTTCACGTTTGGGCGACCACTCCACCATGAGCCGTATCGATCGGGAGCGCTGTGGAGGTGTAGAACAACGATAAAATGGGCAAACGGTATTAGAGTTTGGTCAAGATCAATGGTACACTAATCAATCCCAGCAGGGCGGAGACACTGCCGCAGGTTGAGGGAATTAGGCGACATTGCCGCCCTGCTGGCCCGGTATTCTGGGCCAACTTGCCTTAACAAAGATCGATGAGGAGAAAAGGATGACTATTAGCAACGAACAAATTGTTCAATGGTTGCAAAACTCGGCAGCGGTGATGGCCGAGAATAAGGAGTATCTGACCCAACTCGACTCACTGTTTGGCGGCGCCGACCACGGCATCAATATGAACCGCGGCTTCAACAAAGTCATAGAAAAATTACCTACTGTATCTGACAAAGATATTGGCAGTATCCTCAAGACGGCTGGAATGGCCTTGATCTCGAGCGTTGGCGGCGCCAGCGGCCCCCTATACGGCACCTTTTTTACGCGCAGCGGCGCGGCGCTGAGCGCTAAAGAAGAACTGAGTAGTAACGACCTGCACCTGCTGTTCCAGACTGGCGTGGAAGGCATTCAGCAACGGGGCCGGGCGCAACGGGGCGACAAAACGATGTACGATGCCTGGTTGCCATCCTTGGAGGCGCTGAAAGCAGCGACCGACAACGGGCAGAGCGTCGCGTCTGCGCTGGAGCAAGCGGTTTCGGCGGCGAAACAAGGGATGGAAGACACCATCCCGCTGCAAGCCAAAAAAGGTCGAGCCAGCTACCTGGGCGAGCGGAGCATCGGGCATCAAGACCCCGGCGCTACATCATCGTATCTGCTGCTCAAAGCCTTGCTCGACACGATTTCGGCGGATGAATAGAGACGTTGGCATCCTTCGGCGGCGCTCAGGATCGGTTCGATCGGCGTCGATTGGCGTCCATCGGCGGCATCAGCGTGCCATTGCAGGGCGGCGCGTTCGTAGGGGCGACCGTCCAGCCGCCCATCGCCTGACGCATGACCACCGAACAGAGGATCTTATTATGGTGAGTATCGTTATTGTTTCGCACAGTGCTAAACTGGCCGAGGGCGTGCTGGAGCTGGCCCAACAAATGGTCCAAGGGCAAGTGCAAATAGCTGCGACCGGCGGCATCGATGACCCCGAAAACCCAATCGGCACCGACCCGCTGAAGGTGCATGCAGCAATCGAGTCGGTTTACAACGAGGCCGGGGTCTTGGTGCTGATGGATCTAGGCAGCGCCCTGCTCAGCGCGGAAATGGCGTTGGACTTTCTAGACCCGGAACAACGCGCCAATGTGTATCTGTGCGCCGCGCCGCTGGTTGAGGGTGCGATGGCCGCCGCGATACAGGCCTCTACCGGCGCCTCGCTTGAGCAGGTGCGGCAAGAAGCGCAGAGCGCCCTGACAGCAAAAATCGGCCAACTTCAATCGGATGGAGCGCCGGAAACGAGTTCGCCGGATCTCAGCGCCAGCGCCGCCAGCTCGATTGTGGATATTCAGCTTACCGTTGAAAACCCAATGGGGCTCCACGCCAGACCGGCAGCCAATTTTGTGAAAACGGCCAGTCGTTTTCAAGCCGATATCCAGGTTCGTACAGCGAACAACAAAACGGCCAACGCGAAAAGCATCAACCAGGTTGCAACGTTAGGTGTGCGCAGCGGCGATCAGATCGTCGTTCAGGCTGCCGGTCCCGATGCCGCCGAAGCGCTGGCCGCTATTCAGGCCCTGGCCGCCGACCACTTTGGCGAAGCGCCCGATGCCGCCATAGCGCAGAGGGCGCCGATCACAACCAAACAGCCGCTTGCAGCCAAAGAGAGCGAGCTGCTAGGTATTCCGGCGTCCCCTGGCGTGGCGGTCGGTCCGGTGTTTCTCTATCGCCCGCAAGTGCCGGAAGTGGTGCGCAAAACCGTCGCGGATGGCGCTTCCGAGTGGGCCAGACTCCAGGTGGCGCTGGGCGCGGCGCATCAGGAGATCGAGGCGCTGCAAACGGCGGCATCCTCCAAGGTAGGCGCCGCCGAAGCCGCAATTTTCGGTGTGCATCGCATGTTTCTGCAAGACCCAACCTTGCAAGATGCGGCCCGCCGGCTCATATTCGATACCAAGCTGAATGTCGAAGCCGCCTGGCAGCAAGCCATTGAAGCCATGGCCGACCAGTTTCGCGCCCTGGATGACGACTACCTGCGCGCCCGCGTGGCCGATGTGCTCGACGTTGGCCAGCGCGTGCTGCGCCATCTGATGGGCGTGGAAGCTCCGGCGCTCGACTTTGCTGAATCGGTCATTCTTGTCGCCCGTGATCTGACCCCGTCGGACACCGCCCGGCTGAACCCGAACAATGTGTTGGGCATCTGCACCCAGTACGGCGGCGCCACCTCGCACAGCGCTATTTTGGCGCGGGCCTTGAACATCCCAGCGATTGTCGGCCTCAACCGCGAATTGGAGCAACTAGTCAGCACCGGGCAACAGGTGGCGCTTGATGGCAGCAGCGGGCAACTGTGGCTGCAACCCAGCCCGGAGCAGGTCGCCCAACTCACCCAGAAGCGCCAAAGCTGGCAGCAGGAGCAACAGCAGGCCAAACTGGCCGGGCAACAACCGGCCATCACGCTGGATGGGCATCGGGTCGAGGTGGCGGCCAATATCGGCGGCCCGCGCGATACGGCCCTGGCCCTGGAGTTCGGGGCCGAAGGCGTGGGGCTGTTCCGCACCGAGTTTCTCTTCATGGATCGCCAGAGCGCCCCTTCTGAAGAGGAACAGTTTGCCGCTTACCAGGCCGTTGCCCAGGCAATGGGCCAGCGCTCGCTGATCATCCGCACTCTGGATATTGGCGGTGACAAACCGCTGCCCTACCTGAACATTGTGAGAGAAGACAACCCCTTCCTGGGGTGGCGCGGCATTCGCTTTTGCCTCGACACCCCGGAGATCTTCAACCCGCAGTTGCGGGCTATTCTGCGGGCAAGCGCTGGGCATAACCTGAAAATCATGTTCCCGATGATCAGCAACCTGGCCGAGCTGCGCGCCGCCAAACAGATGTTAGGCCAGGTTCAGGATGAGTTGCGCGCCGAGGGCGTCGCCTTAGACGAGTCGCTAGACGTGGGCATTATGATCGAGGCGCCGGCGGCGGTGGCAATTGCCGACCGACTGGCCGCCGAGGTCGACTTCTTCAGCATTGGCAGTAACGATTTGACGCAATACGTCATGGCCGCCGACCGGGGCAACAGCAAAATCGCCAAGTTGGTTCATGCGTTCCAGCCGGCGGTGTTGCACTTGATCAAGCAAACCATCGCCGCCGCACACCGGGCCGGTATCTGGGCGGGTATGTGCGGCGAGTTGGCCGGGAACGCGCTGGCAGCGCCGCTGCTACTGGGCCTGGGCCTGGATGAGTTCAGCATGAGCGCGACCAATATTCCGGCAGTCAAGGCCGCGATTCGCCGGTTTACGCTCGAACAGACCCGCCAGATCGCCGATCAAGCGTTGGCCCAGGATAGCGCTGAGGAGGTTCAACGCTATCTCGAAACGCTGTGAACCTTGTCTTCGATCGCGGATAACTTCTCATAAACCTTTCATTCACTTTGCCCCGCCAAGCTGATATCCTGAGCCTACCGTTCGAGTCTATCCCGATCACCGTAATTCCCTATCCCACAACGCCGCCCTAATAATGACCGGGATCGGCGCGAATCGGGCGGGTTGCGCTGCGCCGCCCGGCGATCTGTTTCTGTGCTTGCATGGGTTGGCGTGATTGTAAGGGTCTTTTACTCAGAGGGGAACTGATGCAGAATCCGCTTTGCGCTGATATGTTACACCTCCAGTTACTGACCCAAGCACTTCCGGTCATTCTTATGGAGTGGAACCACACCGGTATCGTAACGTCTATCCAGGGGCGTGGGTTGCACCATCTCGGTATCACTCCTGGACAAGTCCTTGGACGCTCGGTGTTCGAGTTAGTACAGCACGACGCTGATATACAGGAACATATTCGAAATGCCTTGGCAGGTGAAGCCTTTACCGCAATTGTAACCTTTCGTGATCGCATCTTCGAGACCTATTATCGCCCGATTCGTCAGTCCCTTGATCAGGAACTACGGGTGGTGAGTATCGCGCTTGATATCACAGAACGAACCCTGTTGGGCGAACATTTGCTACAGTGCTTGGCAAAGGCGCCTCATGGCAACCTTCCGCTCCGCAACGATGGAGATCCGGTCGAGGCGGCTTGTGCAAGGCTG
>JAKSDJ010000603.1 GCA_022360155.1 Chloroflexales bacterium
CGCCATTTCGCGCATGCGCAAGGCGATCTTCGAACTCTCGATGATGCACGGGAGCCAGTCGAGTCTGATCGCTGCATTGAGCGAATTGACCGTCGATTTCGAGAAACACTCCGGCCTGCATGTGCAATTACAGATCCGGCGCACCCCGCAAGAACTCGCCGCGGAAGTGGAGCAGGCGCTCTATTTCATTGCCGAAGAGGCGTTGTTCAATGCCTATAAGCACGCGCAGGCCAGCAGTGTGAAAGTCGAACTGCGCTTCAACCAAACCAAGGTGCAATTGATCATTATTGATGACGGCATTGGCATTCCCGAGCAGCATCTTGATCAGCCAGCGACAGCCGCACTGGACGCCACAACAGCGCACTTTGGGCTACGCAACATGCGCGACCGAGCGCAGGAACTCGGCGGCAAGTTCAAGATTGCCCGCTGCCGCAATCGCGGGACGGTGGTCAGCGTGACTGCTCCGGTGCATTCGTCAAATGAGGACGCTCCGCATGAGTAAATCCATTCGTTTGATGATTATTGATGATCACAGCATCATTCGACACGGACTCCGTTCGATCCTGGAACTGGAGCCGGATATTCAGGTTGTTGGCGAAGCGAATGACGGCGAGGCGGCGTTGCGTCTGCTTGGCGAACTTAACCCAGATATCGTGCTGCTCGATCTGAGTTTGGGGCGCCACGGCACCGCCGCCGGGCTTGAATTGTGCCAGACGATTACGTCGGCCCATCCAGATACCGGGGTGATTGTGCTCACCACCTTTCTGGAGGAACGCCTAGTCGTTCAGGCAATTCGCAACGGCGCAAAAGGCTACGTGCTGAAAGACGTTGATGCTGTCGATCTCTCGAAGTTGATCCGCGCGGTCTATCGTGGCGAGTCGGCCCTGGACACCCGCAGCGCCGCGTTTGTCATGAAGAGCTTCCTGAGCGGCGGATCATCACCGCAGGTTTTGCTCGAACTGACCGAGCGCGAGATGGCGGTTATCCAACTCTTGGGGCAAGGCTACTCGAACAAAGAGATTGGCGAGCAGATTGCGATCAGCGAGAGCACCGTCAAGTTTCACGTCCGCAAAATTATGCGCAAGCTCAACGTCCATCATCGCACCGAAGTTGTCTACACGGCGGGTAAGCTCGGCTTGATCTGAGCGCGGCCCAGACGCTCCTGCAAAGCAAGGCCTATACCTTCGCCTAACATTTTTATTTATGCGACGACAGAACACATTACGATTATCTTCCACGTCTGGCTATGGGCCATTATGTCTCATTGCATGGCACTGTTGAAAACTCTTTGCTGCCTTCCGCTTTACCTGGTCTTTCCATAAATTGCCGCGCCCTTATCTGATAGGATAGAGTCGACACTGAACAAGTAGACTATTAACGACTGTACAACAGGTGAGTGACAATTTGGTGTAGCATCAATTATTCTAAAGAAGCTGGAAGCCGCCAGATAGTCGTTATGTCATAGGCTCCAAACGCTCTTACCGATCGGCTTGCCTGCCGTAAAGCAGCGCCTGGTACTACAACGAGACTTCCAAACACAGCTTATTGGGACGCCACCGAGGATGTCACCCTGAGCCCTTCAGCTGCGCTCAGGATACACTCCGCGAAGGGTCTCACATCTGTGACAAGGAGATTCTTCATTGCGTTCAGAATGACATGGCTCGTTGTAGTACTAGGTTGATCGTGTGCGTGTTTTCTGGTATGTCTCGATCAGACTCCTTTACTATGGTTTCTGATGGTGTAGCATTGTCTGGTTGGTTCTTAAACCGATGAGGGACAACAGGAAGTTTGTATCTTTATACTGGCAAGCTTCATGCTATTCGCAGGAGGAAGTTATGAAATATGTTAGTCCGAACCAGCCAGGAAGCAAAGTTACCTTCAAGTCGCGCTACGGTAACTACATCAATGGTGAATTTACACCACCTGCCGCCGGGCGCTACTTTGATAATCCCAGCCCAATAACTGGTCAGGCATTTTGCGAAATTCCCCGTTCGGACGCCACGGACATCGAGAATGCACTCGATGCAGCCCATGCTGCAAAAGATGCCTGGGCGCGCACTGCACCTGCCGATCGTGCGACTATCCTCAACAAAATCGCAGACCGGATCGAGGCTAACCTGGAAATGCTTGCTATTGTCGAAACCTGGGACAATGGCAAGCCTATTCGCGAAACGCTCGCCGCTGACCTGCCGCTCGTTGTCGATCATTTCCGCTACTTCGCCGGGGCCGTCCGCAGCCAAGAGGGAACGATCTCAACCATTGACGACAATACCATCGCCTATCATTTTCCCGAGCCGCTTGGAGTTGTCGGGCAGATCATTCCTTGGAACTTTCCCATCCTGATGGCATCCTGGAAGCTTGCGCCAGCTCTGGCGGCCGGCAATTGCGTGGTCATTAAACCTGCCGAACAGACGCCTGTCGGTATTCTAGTTCTGATGGAACTGATCGGCGATCTGTTGCCCGCCGGTGTGGTCAACGTTGTCAACGGTTTTGGTATTGAGGCAGGCAAACCTCTCGCCAGCAGCCACCGGATCGCGAAGGTGGCCTTTACGGGCGAGACAACGACAGGGCGCTTGATCATGCAATATGCCTCAGAGAACTTGATCCCGGTAACGCTGGAACTGGGCGGCAAGTCTCCGAATATCTTCTTTGCCGATACGTTTGCAAAGCAGGATGACTTCATGGAGAAGACTTTAGAGGGCTTCGCGATGTTTGCGCTCAATCAGGGCGAGGTTTGTACCTGCCCCTCGCGCGCATTGGTGCAGAAGTCATTCTACGCCAACTTCATGGAGCGGGCAATTAACCGCACCAAGACGATCAAGCAGGGGCATCCGCTGGACACCGAGACGATGATCGGCGCGCAAGCATCGAATGATCAGTTGGAAAAGATTCTTGCCTACATCGATATTGGCAAGCAAGAGGGTGCGCGCGTGCTCACCGGTGGCGAGCGCGTAAACCTCGAGGGCGAGTTGGCCGAGGGGTATTACATCCAGCCGACCGTACTCGAAGGCATCAACCGCATGCGCGTATTCCAGGAAGAGATCTTCGGGCCAGTCGTCGCGGTTACATCATTCAATGACTTCGAAGATGCGCTTATTCTTGCGAATGACACTCTCTACGGCTTGGGCGCGGGCGTCTGGACCCGCGATATGAACACGGCTTACAGGCTTGGGCGTGGCATCAAGGCCGGGCGGGTCTGGACAAACTGTTATCACCTGTATCCAGCGCACGCTGCGTTCGGCGGCTACAAGCAGTCGGGCATTGGCCGCGAGAACCATCAAATGATGCTCAATCACTATCAGCACGTGAAAAACTTACTTGTGAGCTACGATCCCAAACCGATGGGCTTCTTCTAGGCAGTCTTATACTGCCTGCGTTTGCGCTCGATCTATCCTAAACAACATGGGCAGAAACAAAGCGCCAAGACTCAGAGAATCACAGGTTTGCGTATCAGATTTTCCGAGCCTTGGCGTCTTGGCGACATGCCCTGTCCATTTTCAAACAAACGTCCGACCTCAAAAGCGGATACTGCATCTGTGATAAGATAATGAATATACAGACAGGTAAAGGAAGGAATCAACACCTATGTCCGTGAGCCGTGTAGATGTCACTGAAACCGCGGTGAGGCTGATTGAGCGGCTGAAAACAATCTATGGCGATCTGATGTTCCATCAATCTGGCGGTTGCTGTGACGGCAGTTCACCTATGTGTTATCCGCGCAAAGAGTTTAAGATTGGCGAACGTGATGTATTCTTGGGCGTCGTCGCGGATTGCCCAGTGTATATTAGTGGTATGCAGTTTGAGTATTGGAAAGGCGCTCATCTGACTATCGATGCGGTCAAGGGGCGCGGGAGCGGCTTTTCTGTCGAGGCTCCTGAAGGGGTGCGCTTTATCATCCGCTCACGCATCTATAGTGATGAGGAGTGGGCTGTGTTAGAAGCACAGGGCGAGCCGCCGCGCGGCGAGCAACTTGTGGGCTGAAGTTCATTGAGCCCGATTCCACCAACGAGGAGACCAATGCAGATAAACTTTTACGCGACCCTCCGCCCCATAGTTGGCGCCCGCACGATTGATATCGCGCTGGAAGAAGGAGCAACAGTTCAACACTTGATCGATACGGTCATCGAACGTTATCCGCCACTGCGCGATCAACTGGTCAATGCGGAGGGGCGGCTATACCCGCACGTTCACGTATTCGTCAATGGTCGCGACGCTCCATACCTCGGTGCGGCCTTCGAGACGCCGCTCGCAAGCAGCGATACGATTGATATTTTTCCAGCAGTCGCAGGTGGATGATGCAGACACGGTTTGTGCAAGAGGTGCGGGCCATTCCGCTTTGGCTTTTACGAGAGTATCTTGCAGAATTGGGCGGTCAAACGCAGAGCGACGACATACTACACGGGAAAGAGTGGACCGCTCGCCTAACCCAGATCGAGGATTACCAGATTGGGTCGCTCCGGGTGGGACAGGTGCGGATGGAAATCACCGGCGAAGCGGACGCCGTTGCCCAAGTGCAGACGCTATTGACACCCAAGCTGCTTCGCGCGGGCGGGTAAGTGATGCGTTGTGCGTTTTGAATGCCGTACGTGACAGCCAAAACGCACAACGCGCTCAAGGTCAGATAATCTCCAACTCTTTCAGCTTCGCTTCCGGAACGACGCCATTGACCCAGCCTCGCGCCGTGTAGTACTCGTCCAACATCAGATCCAACTCGCAGACATGGCCTTCCGAACCGGGCATCGTCGATGGCTCGGCAGTAAAGCGCTTGGGTAAGTAATCGCTCCCCTCGCCATGTCCGGCCAGGTTGTTGTAGTGGCGCTCCAGGTTATAGATGCGCTCGCCAGCCTTGAGCACATCCTCGGAGCCGAACTCGATCCCCAGCATAGCCGCGTATTGAGCAGCATACTCGTCGATACCTTCGGCAAAAGCGCTGAACTTGCAGAGGTCCAGGCTGTCGGAGAAGGCGTGAATGTCCTGGAGGAGTTTGGTCAGCTCTCCTTTGCCTTTCCACTCCAGCGGGTCGGTCTTGAGCGCGATCAAGCCCAGTTCGCTGGCGGGCGTGTACGCGCGGAGGTGGCACGCGCCCCGGTTGCTGGTGGCGTAGGCGATGCCCATCCCTTTGAGCCCGCGGGGATCGTAGGCCGGGATCGATTGGCCCTTCACCGTCATGCTCAGCTCGGGATGGCCGAAGTGTTCGGCGGTGCGCTCGGTTCCCTCAGCCAGGACATCGCCGATGCCCTCGCGGAACGCGATTTTGTGGACCGTTGCGACCATCGCCGAGTGATCGCCCCAGGCCAAACCGCCGTCGCCATTGGTGTAGCCGCGCTGGGTCGCTTCCATGTACACAGCCAGAACGTTGCCGATCTCAATCGCATCCAGGCCATAGTCGTTGCACAGGTCGATAATCTTGGCCACGGAGCCAATATCGTGGTTGCCGCAGTTAGCGCCAACCGACCAGGCGGGTTCGTACTCGACGCTTTCCATGCGCAGACCGGCATACGGCCCCTCGGTGATCTCGACTTCCTTCTTACACGCTACCGGACAGGCATGGCAAGTCGGGTCTTCCACCAGGATGTTTTCCTTGACGTACTCGCCGCTGATCAACTCAGCTTTGTCGCCGAACGAAGTCACCTGGCTGTTGCGTGTCGGCAAGGCGCCCATCACATTCGTGACATTCATCAGGACGTTGGTGCCATACACCGAGAGACCGCCCTTGCGCGGGCTGGTAATGTTCTTCTCGTCCATGATGGTTGCCAGCGCCCGGCGGTGCGCTTCTTTCCAAGATTCACGGTTCTGCGCTTTGGGGCGCGCCGTCTTCGAGCCCTGGAACACCACCGCTTTGAGGTTTTTGCTGCCGCCGACGCCGCCGGTGCCGCCCCGCCCGGCAGCGCGATCATTTTCGTTGACCCAGCAGGCGAAACGCGAAAGGTTCTCTCCCGCCGGCCCAATCGTCGTCACACTCAGGTCTTTCTCGCCATACTGCTCTTTGAACAACCGGATCGTTTCGTGGATGCCCTTGCCCCAGAACTCGGAGGCATCGAGGATTTCCACCTGACCGTCGTGGACATACGCATAGACGGGCTTGTCCGCTTTGCCTGTGAAAACCAAGCCATCGAACCCGGCCCAGCGCAGGCGCGCCGCCGACCATCCGCCGATATGACTATCGGTCACCGTGCCGGTCAGCGGCGACTTCGTCACCAGGGCTTGCCGCCCGCTCATGTTGGCGTCGGTGCCGGTCAGCGGACCATTCATAAAACAAAGCATGTTTGCCGGCGACAATGGATCGACCTGGGCGCCATTTTCCAGCAAGTAGCGTACACCAAGACCGCGCGCACCGATGTACTTCCGCGCCCAATCTTCCGGAATCGGCTTATATTCCACTGTACGCGTCGTCAGGTCAATGTGGGCGATACGATTGGCAAATCCTCCTAACTCCATCAATACCTCCTCGTACAAGCTGGCTTGCTTCAATTCTTGCCCGATACCGATTCAACTTGCATATGATAGTAATATCGTTCCTCGCGGATAGAGAGCCGCAGATGACACAGATAACGCAGATGACGCAGCATCAACAGGCTCGGCAGACTCGAACCGCCTAGGCTAGACTCAACGCGATGCGCCCCTAGCGCTGCACTCAAGCAGGTCGTGAGACTATGTGATAGAATTCGCCAAGCTTATGGTAACATTGCCGCTTTGTTTGTTCACTCACCAGTCGGTTAATTCACACCTGTCCAGTTGACCAGTAAACCCGCTGCCTTGTTAGGCAAACCCATACCACCCACATCGCCACGACGCCGTGCAAGCTCCGTACCATCCTGATCAGCGTATGACAAACATGCGGGCGTTTTGTGCTACTATTATAGGATAAGAATAGTCTTTCCATACCATGTGACACAAAGCTTTCGTCTCTCCTTTTCCTGCGAAGGAGCGCCTATGGCTAGCTTGGAACCCCGCCTGAACATCTGGATCGAGAGCGATGGTCAGGTCGTGCTCAGCGGATGGCGGATTGCGCTCCTGGAGGCCATTGCCGAAACCGGCTCGATTACGAGCGCTGCTGCGCGGATGGACGCGCCATACCGCGTAGCGTGGCAAAAAATTAGGCAGATGGAGCAAGGTCTGGGCGTGCAGTTGGTGCAGACCAAAATCGGCGGACCCGACGGCGGCGGCTCATCGCTGACGCCATCGGCCAAGGAGTATATCCGTTGCTATCACCACATCAGCGATGGCCTCGACGAATGGGTCGTTCGTCGTTTCGCTGAAGTGTTGCCAAGTCTACCCTCAAACAGTAGTGATGTGCAGAAATAGCCATGCCCGAACTCTTTCAAGTTGTTACTGTTGATGTTGCGAACCAACGCCTGGGCGAACACCTTGCGCCGCTGCAACGGGTCGAGCATGTGGCCCTGCTCGATGCACTCGACCGAACGACGGCGCAAGATCTACACTCGCCCGCACCACTGCCCGCCTTCGCCCGCTCGACGATGGACGGCTTTGCGGTGCGCGCCGCCGACACCTACGGCGCCAGCGAGGGCTTGCCCGCCTACCTTACGCTGATCGGCGAGGCGCCGATGGGTCGCCCGCCCGATCTTGTCGTCGGCAGCGGCGAAGCCGTCCGCGTGCATACCGGCGGGATGCTGCCCGCCGGCAGCGACGCGGTGGTGATGGTCGAAAACACCCAGGCGCTCGACGCGCGCATGATCGAGGTCGTGCGCCCGGTCGCCATTGGCGAAAACGTGATCCCCATCGGTGAAGATGTCGCGCCCGGCGCGTTGCTCTTTCCGCGTGGGCATCGGCTGCGTCCGCAGGATATTGGCGGGTTGGCGGGCGTCGGCCTGGCGAGCGTGCCGGTGGCAGCTCGCCCGCGAGTGGCTATTCTGGCCACAGGCGATGAAGTCGTCCCTGCCGAGCAGGAGCCGCAGCCCGGTCAGATCCGCGACATCAACACCTACACTGTTGCGACAATAATCAAACGGGCTGGCGGCGTACCGTTGCCGGCCGGTATTGCCCCGGATGATATCGACCTGCTGCGCCGGATGGCCCGCGCAGCTCTGGCCGAGGCGGATATGCTGCTGATCTCGGCGGGCAGCTCGGTGAGCACGCGCGATATGACCGCCCAGGTGATCGGCGAGCTTGGCCAGCCGGGCGTGCTGGTCCACGGCGTCTCGATCCACCCTGGCAAGCCGACGATCCTGGCGGTTGCTGATGGCCAGCCGGTGTTTGGCCTACCGGGGAATCCCGTGTCCACCCTGGTTGCGTGCGATCTGTTCGTTGCGCCCGCCTTGCGGCAGTTGCTTGGCAGCGCGCCTTTGCCGCCGTGGCAGATGGTGCAAGCCCGGCTCACCCACAACGTCGCCTCGATCCCGGGCCGCGAAGATTTTGTGCCGGTGCGTCTGGAGACACGCGCAGACGGCTTGTGGGCCGAGCCGATCTTTGGCAAGTCGAACCTGATCTACACGGTAGCGCATGCCGACGGCATGCTACACGTGCCACTGGACCGCGCCGGACTCTATGCGAACGATCCGGTCGCGATCCGGCTGTTCTGAATGGAGCAAACGCACCATGCGACGAAAATACTATCTGGAAGATCTTCCCCTGGATGCGGCCTGGCAGCGCTTCCAAGCCGCCCTGGATCGGGTCGAAGCGGGGCGAGCGCTGCCCGCCGAGCGAGTGTCGCTGGCGGAGGCCGGCGGGCGGATCACGGCAGAGCCGTTCTGGGCCAGGCTGTCTTCGCCGCACTACCACGCCGCCGCGATGGATGGCGTTGCCGTGCGGGCGGCTGAAACCGTCGGCGCTACCGAAACGACCCCGTGCCAGCTCGTCATCGGGCAACAGGCCCGTTGGATCGATACCGGCGATCCACTGCCGCTGGAGATGGACGCCGTGATCATGGCCGAGCATGTCCAGACCCTTGATGACGAGCGCATCGAGATCCGCGCTGCGGTTGCACCGTGGCATCATGTCCGTTCGCTGGGCGAAGACATGGTGGCGACAGAGCTGGTCGTGCCCGAGAATCATCGACTACGCCCGGTCGATCTAGGGGCGCTGGCGGCGGCAGGACATGCCGACGTGGCGGTATACCGCCGCCCCCGCGTGGCGATCATTCCCACCGGCGCCGAACTGGTTACCGTCGAGGCAGCGCAAACGGCGGCACTGCAACCCGGCGCGATCATCGAGTTCAACTCGTTGATGCTGGCCGGACAAGTCGCCGAGTGGGGCGGCAGCGCCACGCGACAGTCTCCAGTACCGGATCGGCGCGAAGTATTGCGGGAGGCGATCACGGCGGCAGTGAATGAATACGACATCGTGGTAGTCAACGCTGGCTCGTCGGCGGGGGCCGAGGATTACACCGCCGCCGTGCTGGCCGAACTCGGCGAGGTCGCCGTGCATGGCGTGGCTATTCGTCCGGGGCATCCGCTGATCCTGGCCGTAGTGCAGGGCAAGCCGGTGCTGGGTCTGCCGGGCTATCCGGTCTCGACCGTGCTGACCGCCGAGCTATTTTTACGCTCGCTGATCTATCGCATGCAAGGGCAAACAGCGCCGCGCCGCCCGACCGTCAACGCGATCATGAGCCGCAAAGTGCTCTCGCCAATGGGCGAAGACGAGTTTCTGCGCGTGACGCTGGGCCAGGTCGACGACCGGGTGGTGGCGACACCGCTGATCCGTGGTGCCGGCATCGTGTCATCGCTGGTGCGCGCCGACGGCCTGGTCCAGATCCCGCGCTTCTCCGAGGGCGTCCACGCGGGCGCGCCGGTGACGGTCGATCTGCTGCGCGACCCGGCGGAACTCGCCAGTACTATCGTTGCGATTGGCAGTCACGACCTGGCGCTGGACCTGCTGGCGAGCCACATGCGCCACATCGTGCCCGACGCCCGCCTGAGTTCGGCGAACGTCGGCAGCCTGGGCGGACTCATGGCGCTCAAACGGCGCGATGCACACCTGGCCGGATCGCACCTGCTGGACGAAGAAACCGGCGTGTACAATCACTCGTTCGTGGCGCGGCTGCTGCCCGACGAGGATATTCTCCTGGTCAACCTAGCATACCGCGAGCAGGGCCTGATCGTGCTGCCGGACAATCCGCAACAACTGCACAGCCTGGCCGACCTGACGCACCCGGAAGTACGCTTCGTCAACCGGCAGAAGGGCTCCGGCACGCGGGTGCTGCTGGATTACCATCTCAAGCAGAATGGGCTGCACACCGAGCAGATCGCCGGGTATGACCGGGAAGAGTTTACGCACATGGCTGTGGCGGCAGCGGTACTGAGCGGCACGGCAACGGTTGGGCTGGGCATCCGCGCCGCCGCACGCGCGCTGGGGCTGGCTTTCATTCCGCTGTTCAAAGAGCGCTATGACCTGGTGGTTCCCCGCCGCCACTGGGAGAGCGTCCGCCTGACCCCGCTGCGGCAAACCCTGGAGAGCGACGCCTATCGTGAGGCGGTAGCGGCGCTGGGCGGCTACGACGTGTCCGATATGGGTAAACTCATGTGACAGGTCTCTTTTTTGCGCCACCGTTATGATCAAATTGCACAACGGTTGGCGCGTTGGCAGGTTTGAAGATTCGATCTGCGCCGATGCGCGTTCATCGGCGCCATCAGCGCGCCATTGCAGGGAGAAGAGAGGGAAAGAGAGAGACAATGACTAAACCACGTCTATGGCGCGATGTTCTTGTATTTGTGCTGATTGTCATGCTGGCGGCCTGCGGCGCAGCCGGACCAGCCGCTGAACCGACGGCAACGCCCCCAGCGCCCACAGAAGAGACAAACGCTAACGCAACACCGACTGACACACCTGTTTTTGCGCCACCGTTATGATCAAATTGCACAACGGTTGGCGCGTTGGCAGGTTTGAAGATTCGATCTGCGCCGATGCGCGTTCATCGGCGCCATCAGCGCGCCATTGCAGGGAGAAG
>JAKSDJ010000583.1 GCA_022360155.1 Chloroflexales bacterium
CCTGAGCGGAGCCGAAGGGCTCAGCATGACATGCGTCATGGGTACGTTGAATTGGTATAAGAAGGTTGGCGCGTTTCAACGTTTCAACATTGGAACGCGCCAACCTGCCAACCTCGATCAGGGCGTCGCCTGGAATGCCATAATTGCGCCGTCAACACTCTTCCAGTAAATCGTGTTGTTGCTCACCACAGCGCTCCGTACCGGCGTCGTCCAATACTTGTCATAGATGCATTCGTCGCTGTAGTAGAGATAGAATCCCGGATTAACCTGGAAGCCGTCACAGGGCGTCTGTCGCTCTTGCGAGCAAAAGCGGTTTGCCGAGTTGCGTCCCGAACACGCGCCGGCAGCCATTGTATTGAGCACCGGCGGCAATTCCACTGTTTGGATAGGATTATCGTAACTTGTTCCCAGACCCGGTGAGCGATCAGTAATACGTATCGCGCCTAACATCATCCAGTGTGCGTAGAGTATCGTATCGCCAGCCATCGAGATGGGGCTCTCCTCATCGCTATGCAAGCGCATCGACCCGGCGTTCTTGTGATCTTCGATGAAGCGGATATCGCCGGTTTGCAGATTCATCTCGCCAAACGTGTTATCGTCGCGATTGCTGCAGTTCACCGGGGTGCATGACTGGCGGCTGCGCCAGATAACATAGGCGACTTCGTTTCCTTCCTCCATCGGTTTGAGCACGACCTGCGGCGGCGGCGACTCGAAATCCCCGCCGTTCCCGATTGCACCAATCATAACCGGCGCTATATAACGAGGCTGGCCGTCGGTTAGGTTCAACACGAAGAAGGATTGCAACGCAGGATTACGCTCCAGAAAAGCTCGGATCTCAGCAACGGTCGCGGGCGCTGTTTCGCCTGGTTGGGGCCATTTATCCCAGATCAGGTACGAACGGATGATCACTACATCGTTGGTGTCGGACACAACCGGGTAGGTGTCGGCAAAGGCTGTCATCTCGCGATCCGGGTCGCGCGGATACGACGGGGGACGATTGGGGTCCACGTCGGCGTTGACCTCGCGCACCCACTGCTGCTCACCATCGCTGGCCCGCAGCGCAAGAACGCGCGCCGGGCTATCGGGGTTCGACGGGTCGGATGGTTCGGCCTGGATAATCACCAGGTCACGCCGCTGCGAGTACGCGGGCGACGCCCATAACGCTGAACCGATCTCCTGTGACCAACGCACATCGAGCGAGCTTTTATCCAATGCATAGAACCGCCCGTTGGTCGAGCCGATGAAAATGGTATCGTCAACCAAAAGGGGTGACATAATCACTCGCCCGCCCAGAGCGGATTGGGCGTGGATTGAACCGTCGCTGGCATTCAGCCGGTAGAATGCACCATTCGTCGAGCCTGCGTACACGCTGTTGAGCGTCGAGTCGTAGGCCCCAGTCCCGCGTACTTCACCACCCAGCGTTGCGGTCCAGACTTGTTGGCCTGTTGCCTCTGAAATCGCGCGCACCGTGCCATCGCGGTGACCAACATAGAGACGCCCATCGCCGACAACGGGTTGTACGCCCTTCGGCAAGCGCAGGTGATCGGGCGCAGGACCAGCATCACCATTACCGTCTGGGCCGTTCCAGATCCATTTGAGCTGCCAAGTATCGGATAGTTGATCGGGCACATAGCCCGTGCGCTGCGGATCAGCGCCAAGTTGGTTCCATCCTGCTTCGTTTTCAGGCGTCAGAACGATGGGATGGTGGACAACGCTAGGACTTGTGGCGGCAATCGCTGCCGGCTCGGTCGTCGGTGTCGCGACGCCATCGCTTGGGGAAGCAATGGCCGGTTCGCTTGGCGTCAGCGTAGGTTCAGGCAGCGGGCTGGGCGACGCCGGAAAGGGTGTTGCGGTCGGTGCGATTGTCGCCGGCGGGGGCGTTGCCTGGTTCTGCGCTGACGGTTCAGTTTCGTTAGGAACGCCGCACGCCGCGAGAATGTAGGCTCCGATCAGAAACAGCGCCAGAAGTACACAATGCTTGGCAGGATATGCGTAGTGACGACCCATGAACACCTCCTGTCGGTTGGGGGGCAAGAATTCGGTTGGGAGCTGTTCGACTTTGAAGAGCGCCTGTGTATATGTTGGGGCAGACTCATTGGGCTGTCCCTTCGAGCCACAGGATTCAGCCCAACCCTTTCGATTTCAGAGACAGCGTTCAATTGCACAGGTTGGGCGAAGCGAACGACATGAAGACTGCCCCGCTTCCAGTAGTCTTTGAAATACCTGGCTTCTGGTAGCGCGATACTCCAAGAAATGCGTCCGAACTTCCAAGTCAGGGCAGCGTCGGTTCAGATGTACGGAAGATTGTGACATCACCCTGTTGAAAGACGGGTGTGAGCCTCCCCGCTGCCGCCGGCATGAACGTTGCGGCTGGGCTGTCCTGCTCACGTACAACCACATAGGTCACGGCAAACTGCTCCAGAATGGCCTGGCGCTCTTGATTAGACAGCGCCGGATCGATCACTTTGGCCGCCATCTCTTGCTTTGTGAAGAAATCCAAGGTGCCAGCCCAATGCGCCAGGAACGCGCGCGCATCCGTGTGGACCGGGATATGCTGGCCGAATTCTAACACACTGAGCACGACATCATTGCGGGTTGCGTTCGTGTCAAGCCAATTCAACGCGGCAAGCTCATTCTGAGTGAGATAGTAGGGCGCTTCGTAACGCCCCAGATCGATGAATCGCCAGGCCAGAATATAGGCATTCGTGACAACGCAGAGCCCCACAAGCCCGACCATCACCGGCCCGACCAGGCGCGGTATCCGTTTCGCCAGGGCAGGCCCGATCTGCTTGCGCAACGCGACCGCAGCCAGAATGGCGATTGGTATTTGCCAGCCAAGCAAGAGATGGATCTGAAATTTGAGCGGCAGATAGATCAGCACGAAGTGAGCGAGGAACCAGGCGGCAATCAGGATCTCGCTATCCTTACGGCTTTGGAGCATACGCGGGCGGAACGCCGCGAGTGCAAGCAACAGCGGGACGCCCATCAAGATTGGCAAGTGGAGCAGGTTGGGGGTGAAAGCGCCCGCATTGTCGAATTGGGCTAGCTTGCCGCCCCAGGTTGCATCGGTCAGTACGAGGTAGGAGAGATATGCAACGGGCGGAGCGGTGAGGAGCGCGATGATCAACCCGCTCTTGAACAGGAAGAGCGGGAAGCGGCGATCGCGCAGCCAGATCAGCAGCCCGAAGAGGCCGAGGATTGTCGCGATGGTAAGCAGATCGTAAGCGTGTTGCAGCCCAATCAGCGCCCCGACCAGGCCGGCGGCGAAAGCGTAGCGTAACTGTTGCCGCTGCTGGGCAAACAGCACCAAGCCGATCATCGCGACCAGGAGACCTAGCGCAATCCCAAAATGGGGAAATGCCAGGGCGATGAAGAAGCTATTCGGCTCCGATGTGTAGATGTCGAATGGGAAGGGCGCGTCGGGAAGCCGCTGCAGATACTTGACCACAACCCACATAATGCCCAAGCCGCCGCCGAAGGCGAATAGACCGAATGTCAATAGGCGCTGGCGCTGTCCGTCGACCGTGATCCGGAAGAAGAGATAGGCCACGCCGAGGAAGAAAAAGATCGCCAGAATGCGCAGCGATCCAAAGAGCGTTGCATAGTCCCAACCGGCCAGCGCGCCGAAACGCCCAACACTCCACCAGAGCAGGTTGAAAAAGGCCGGCTCGTTTGGTTCAGCGGTGAGCCGGTTGGGCGCCAGGCTCTCGTGGGCCAGATCGCGCATCCAGGCAAAGTACTGGTTGTGGTCGGGAATGTTAAACATAACCCCGGTAAAATGGCGGTCATCCGGGGTGGTTGCGTAGGCAAAGATGAAGGGTAAAGACGTCAAGATCAACACGGTGAGCAAAATGAGCGCGACACCATGCCATTCGCCCCTCTTGGGCTTGGATATGGCCGTATCTGGTGCGATAACCGACTCGGACGAGATCGAAGATGAATGTGGATTTGTTACCGCCATAGTTTGTGCTCGACTCCTGGCTTATGTTCCAATATCCGAAAGGGTTGCGCTCAGTTGCGATCTGATCGAACTCAATACAGCGCGATAGACGAATGACATGCCTGTTGCATGGCATTGGCGAGGCCGTGACGATTTTGTTATGGCTTATCGGCGAACATTGATCTGCACGGCGCGATCAGTCTGTAGATCCGCTACTGTCAATGCTAAAGCGCCGGATGCATCGGCGGTCACCTGTTCGGTTGCGCTGGGGGCGCCTGTTGCGGTGTCGTACCAGACGACGGTGTACGTGGCGCCGGGTTGTTGCATTGCAATGCTTACGGTTGCGCTGACAGCAGGTATCTCCCATTCATTCACAACTGCGCGCCAGGTGTGCTGGCGATTGTCAATCCAGAGGTGGGCGCGGCCATGCTCCAAGTCTTTTTGGCCCATCACGCGCACTGCGGGGTGCGATGCGGCAGCCGCTGCATCGACATAAGAGCCGTTGTTCAGCGTGATGTCGGCCATAAAGCGCCGCCAAGCCCCAAAGATGTCGTGGAGCGAATGCTCAAAGATATTGCCGGTGTACCAGTAGAGCGGGTAGACCCCGCCAGGACCGGTGCGCGCCCAGGTAAGCTTATGCAACCAGACGCCCGCAGTGTCGTCGGCAAGCTCAGGCGCTTCATGATCGGCGCCGGTCATTCCATCGACACCCTGCTCACCCCAGACCACCGGTTTGCCAAAAGCGGCGGCGCTGGCCGCCATGTCATACTCGTGGAAAAAGCGCGCCGTATCGGCGGCTAGTTCTGCTTTGGGTTCGATCCAGCCCGTCCCTTGGACATAAGCATGGAAATCGACATAAGAAAGCGCTGCGCTCTCTGGGGCTTTCCAGGCATCTTCGGATAGGGTTGCCCAGGTCGAGATCGTCGCCAGGTGCGGATTGCCGTCCGCCGCTGCTGCGGACGCAAGCGCTGCGGCTAGTTGGAAGTGCGCTCCTGGGCCAGGCGCGGCCTCGTTGACCAATTCCCATGAGTGAACCGAGCGGTACGCGCCGAAGCGGGCGAACACATGCCGCCAATAATATGTGTGCAGGCGGTGTATCGCCGAGCCCTCCGCCCCAAAGAAGCGCCTGCCCTGCGGATCGGGCAGCCCGCCCTCGGCCATCAAGTTGAGCAGATAGTCATTCTTCTCGCTGATCACTAGTTTGAAAGCGATCCCGCGCGCCGCTGCTTCCGCGAGAATGGCGTCGATCCCGGCGCCGCGCCGCTGGTCGAAGGTCTGGTGGGCGTTGAAGTTGGCTGTACGCAACAATTGCGGCCCCAGGCTGCCATCGGCTTGTACCTCATAGAGTCCCGCTTCGTCCACATAGGCGGCCCCGCCTGTGCTATTTTCAAGGATCAGGGCCAAGTTGGGCAAAAGGTCGCTCTCGGCGACGAAGTCGGCCTCGGCGATGTGCCAGGGCGTATCGCCGCCGACGTGCGGGATCAATGCGGGCAGATCGGCGGTCTGCCCCGGCTCCGGCCAGCCGGTGAACTTGGCGGTGACGCCATAAGGTTGACCTTCCTCCGCCGGCCCTGTTACGGCGTCGGTGCGCCAGCGCACGCGCAGACGATAGGTCCGTTCCGGCACAAGTCCCGTGTGTCCCGACATAAAGCCCTGGAACATCAGCGGGTTGTTGGCATCGAGTTGTAACGACACCAAGCCGTCGCCATAGGCTCGCTCAGTGGTCAACCCGGTTGCGGGAATGTAGCCGTCGTTGTTAAGCGTGCGCGAAGACCAGGGCTGCCAGGCTGATCCCCAAATCCGCCCCGAAATCCACCAGCGCAAGAAGTTCTGGTTGTCTGTGCCGATGGTGTCGAACATGGCTAACGCATCGAAGGAATACTGCTCGGTGGAAAACCCGGTCCCGTGGCCGAGACCCAGGAAGGTCTTCCCGTCGGCATGTTCGAAGTAGCGCGAGTCATTGGGAGCGACCCGTATCGGGCCGTAGTTATGCGGGTTGCTTGGCGCTACCACAGTGTAGCTGCGCTCGTCGGAATGCGCCTCGCCTTTGGCTTCGCGCACCTCGATGCGATATTGCCACTCGCCAATCTCGGGCGGCGCAAAGCGAACAGTCCACACCGGTTCGCCTACGGGATAGAGCCACTCTGCATCGTCTTTGAGGGCGCGTTCATAAGGCTGATGGAGAAACGCCGGACGGCGGTAAATTGTCTGCCAGTTATCGGGCGTGAAGAGACCATCGACCGTTACGCCATCGACCCACTCCAGGCCTGGCGGTGGCGCAGGCTCATAGGGGAACTGCGGATGGGTCGCCGCGCTATTGGCCAGTTTGAATGTGACTTCGAATACGTCCCAGCGTTCGACGCTCGTCGACTGCTCAGTCAGATCGTCGATCTGCAGAGGATCTTCCGGCGCATACCGAACCAATCGTTCAGTTGCAACAATGCGACCATCACGCGCCCGCGCCTGAGCCAGCACCCGGTTGAGGCCAGGCTGGAGGCGTAGGGTGGCGCTCCACGCTGTTGTGCCTTCAGCCGATGTAGCCTCGCCCCGATCGGTGCTCAGCAGCACCTGTTCGACTTCGCTGCTGCCGCTGCCCTGAAGCTGCAGGAGCGGCGCGTCTACAATTGTCTCGCCTTCAGCCAGCGAGTCAATGTTTAGATCGGGGAAAGCGCGCTCTGTCGCGGTCCAGCTTATTGTTTGCGCGCTTACTGCGCCTTCATCGTCGGCGACATAGACCGTCGCGACATAACTGCCGGGCAATGCGACGCGCCGCGAGCCGTTCGCATCCAGCGCACGCGCACCGTCGCCGAAATCCCACAGCACTCGCGTAATTGCGCCGTCAGGGTCATCGCTGACCACGCTGTAGGTCTGGGTCAACGGCAACCCATTCAATGCCAACGGATCGAGGGCGGCGTGAAGCGTAGGCGGCTGGTTTTCACCCTTGGGGAAAACCGCAATATCATCGACGTAGACAATCATGCTCCGCTCTGGGCCGCCAAAATAACCGATCTGAAGACGGGTCTGCTCAGTAGTCGCCTTGAATGAGAATGCGACTTTGAACCAATCCTGACCGTAGGTTGAGGTAAGGAGCGCGCCCGATGTCGCCAGTTCCTGCCAATCCGGATCAAGGGCGGCAAAGCGAAACCCGCCCCAATCGTCGCCAGTCTCGCTGGCGATTTTGACCCAGGCAGTAAGCTTGTACTCGACGCCAACCGAGGTCTCAAGGACTTTCTCGATCTGATCTAGGCCGTTTAGGCGCGCCGAACCGCTCCCAGTGCGGGCTTCGTCAGAGGAGACAACCGCGCCGTCGGTGCGCCAGTCCTCGAATCTGCCCGCTTCAAAGTCGGCCTGGGTAAGCAGATTGATGCTTGGCGAGGACTCGCTTGATGTTTGGCTGGTCGCTGGGGGCGGCTCGTTTGGCGTACGAGGGTTTTCGACGCACGCTGGGAGCACAAGCGATACCATGCCGCATGTGATCAGGCGAATGAGAATGGGCTTGATCATGAGCTGTCGCTTATCTGTTTCGTGTCGTTACTCATAACCTGCGACGTTTGTCGCGGTAACGAGCCAACAATGACCGTCCCACAAAGATCAGCCCCAAGAAACCAACCAACGGCAACAGTGCAAGGCCTAACACCTGCAAGCCAGGCCCTTCCCAAGCCGGACTCGTGGTCAAAGGCGGGGCTTGGAGGATAGCCTCCGGCAACGGTGTTGGCGTTGGCGTTGGCGGCGGCGGCGTTGGGGTTTGTGTTGGCATGGCGGTCGGAACGGGCGTAAAGAGCGGAAGCGGTTCTGTGGAGGGTGCGTTAATCTGCTTGGTGCTGTACCAGATTCGATAATGCGCCCTCTCGCTTCGGAAAAGATCCTGTAGGCTGCGCGTGAACCAAACAACGTGCAGTTGATTCCCCTCGAAGATCGCTACTCGTGGATATTCGGGGTAGAACTCATCGCGAACGATGACTTCTGGCGCTGACCACTGCGCCCCGTTCCAGATAAGGTGTAAGAGCGATGGATTCGTGGGGTCGAATTGATCGAATTCGCTGGCCACGAAGCCAACCAGCAGTAGATGGATGTTCCCTGCCCCGTCAGTCGCCATGCTATAGGCATCCAGGTTGTTGTCGTTCAAATCGCGGGCCAGCACAGCGGGTATTTCTGTGGCTTCGCTCCACGTTGCGCCGCCATCAGGCGAGCGTTGGAAATAGACTCGATCATTCTCGACGCCGCGGAACACCACAAACGGATTGGACTCCGCATCAAGGGCTAGCGCAGTTTGTTGGACTGCGTCCAGTCGCGACGGCGCTTGCGGCACAGGGGTGACATCCGGGAAGGGCGTCGCCGTGGGTTCGGCTTCCGCTTGGGCGACGGCGCGACGGCGCGCAATCTCCTGAACAGCAGAGGACGGCAGCGTGAATGAAATAGGATCTGTCCAGCTTATGCCGCCATCATCGGAACGGCGATAGATGCCAGCCTTGGGTTGACCTTGACCTGCATACCAGTCGACCCCTTCGTCCCAGACGACATGGATGCGGTCGTTCTGATCGACTTTGACCTGTGGGCGGTTCTCGCCCTCAACGGTGCGCGAGAGGTTGACCTCGCTTGTCCAGAAGTTGCCGCCATCAGTGGAGCGACGATAGAACAGGTCGGCGCAATCGGAACAGACTACGTTGGGGACGAGCGGATCGTCAGGTATGGCTTCAGACCAAAAGGCATGAAGCCCGCCCTTGCTGTCTGTCGCCAGAGCGGTGTAATACGATGCTCCGCTGCTGATTGGCTTTGGCTCGCTCCAAGCCTGCGCCGACCAAGCCTCGTCCCATGGCGCGGAAACGTATTCGATATGGACGCCCGAGCGGAAAATGACATGGAGCTTGCCATCGCGTCCGGCGACAATGCTGTTGCGGACGGTCAAGCCGCCGGTGGCCGGAGCAACTATCTCGTTCCATTTGGACCACTGACCATTCAGCAAACGCCGATACATCAACAGATCAAGGCTGCTTGCCGACTCACCGCCGAGCGCGATGCCACTGTACCAAACAACATTGACGCTGCCATCCAGCCCAAGCGCCATGTCTGGGAACCAAGAGGAACCGTATTTACGCGCTTCTGGATCGGCGGTCTGGTTGGTCGTACGGGGCGGCGACAACTCAAAAGGCGTGCTCCAGTCATTGCTCTGCGCTTGTAACGGAGCGCTCGACCAGCCAATGACACTAACCAAGAGTATGGCGAAGAACACGACACGGTGTTTCATTGTTGCTCCATTCCGGCCTGAGAAGAGTTTTGTTCATGCGCTTCGATCAAACGCCTGATACAGATCAGCATACCAAGAAAGATCCAGCTATAAACGGTATATTTATACCCGGCAATGCCCTGGTTATATGCAAAAGGCAAAATCCAGTCCCCTAACATCATCGAACTTAGCGCGCCAACCCAGCCGCCGGTCGCGACCAGCGCCGCGGTACGCAGGAACCCGGATGGCGCCCGATGGAACAGTCGCCAACCTTCGCGAACGCTCACGATCATAAAGAAGAACCAGACCAGCAATCCGGCGAACCCGAACTGGGCCAGAATATCGAGGTAGTTATTGTGGGTCGAACGGGCATCCTCGCGGAAGAAGTTCATATAATAAACGGCATAGCCCGCGGGGCCAGTCCCAAACAACCAGTGCTCACTCACGACGCGCCAGTTTTGTTCCCACAGGGCGAAGCGTTCCAGCCCACCTTCGTCGACATTGTTCTGGAACACCGTGGTTATGAACTGGTAGATCGCGTTGGCGCCCAGGGCTCCTAAGCCGACGATCATGCCGAGACAGAGTTTCCAGGAATGGATGAAGGCAATAACCAGCATCGCAACGAAGGTGGGCGCCCAACCCGAGATCCACAACGAGTTAGCAATGACGGTTTGGTAGAGATTCCAGCTAATCAGCCCAATAATTGACACGCGCCAGCCCCAGTGCAGTCCTGGTTGGGCGATTAACAAGCCGAATAGCGGCGCTACGAACCACATGCCCCATAACCCGCGGTCATTGAGCAGTTCCTGTTCGATGCGAAAAAATTGGGTCAGCGTCATCAAGGCGCCACAGACGATGAAGAGGCTGAAGATATACTTGAGTTGGCGCTGTTTGGTGACGAAATTTCCGATTAGTAAAGGGGCGGCCAGTGAAGCCAGAATCGTTGCTAGTGATCCAACCTGCGTGACGATATAGTTGTTCATAACCTGAAGGTTTAAGATTGGATCGCGCCAGGCAATGCCCCAGGGCAGTGAGATGATACAGATAGCAGCAAAGATCAGCAATGGAAGATTGAGCGGAGAAGGGGCAAGCTGCCACCCGCGTATAAACATCGAAATCAGCCAGATCCCGGTCAGCAGCAGTGTCAAGAGCAGACTGATCGGCACTTTGCTCTCCGTGCCGGTAGGCAGATCGAGAAATGGCAAAATGAGGGCAGTCAGGGGGATGAGCAACACCGTGAACGGGAAGTAACGCGATGCGACAGTAAACCCGATCACGCCGGCGGGAAGAGCAATCAGCAGCAGCGTGATGAGATTTCGGCTTGCGCCGGCCATCAAGCCGATTGCAACGCTATAGCCGATAACCCCGAAGAGCACAGCGCCAATGAGCAACCAGGCAGGCAAACGCAACGAGGGCGCCAGAGAATTTGATTGCAGCGTTCGCTTCATGACCCTATAACTCCACTC
>JAKSDJ010000670.1 GCA_022360155.1 Chloroflexales bacterium
AACATGTGGAATGCGCAAGCCGTGCTTGCGCGCGGCAGCATGGCTGCCGCATTCCATATCCCTTTTCAGACAGCCTCTTACAGAGATTAGGGCGGCAGACAGTGAAAAGCCGTCAGGTGTTTTCCTGTGCCAAAATAATCGACACCCGGCGTGTCACAAGCACCGTGGCCGGCAGCCTGGATCGAGGCGTTGCCGGAGCCGAACGAGAGCGGAAACGAAATACCGTTAGGACACACGGTTTCTCAGCGAGACAAGTTATGTTGGATATCTTTGAACGCTTTCGTCGTCTTCCGTCCGCCACGCTCAGCGATAGCTTGCGCGGGATGCACACCCTCGCCGGCATTCAGGCCATAACGCCGAGGCTTGCCCTGGCCGGCCCCGCCTTCACCGTGCTGGCTGGAGATGGCAGCATTATCACCGTCCACAAGGCCCTGCTGGAGACGCCGCTAGGAGTCGTGTTGGTCGTTGGGGCGAAACAGCGCAAGAACCGGATGGGGCCTTGTGGGGAAAACTAGCGGCTGTTCAGGCTCGGCTGCAAGGCATTGCAGGGGTGGTTATCGACGGGGCGGTTCGCGATGTGGCCGATCGGCGTGAAATGGATTTTCCCGTTTTTGCCCGCTCCATAACGCCGCGCGCCGGTATAAATCGCACGGTTGGGCAAATTCAGGTTCCTACGCCCTGCGGCGGAGTCATTGTTCATCCCGGTGACTACATCCACGGTGACTGGGCAATTGATCTCCTCCACAGCGATCCGCGCAGCAGCCTCTTCCGATGGCCTCAGAAATGATGCCGCCCCGCTGAGCTGCGCAATCATCCCCACTTTGATGCGGTCTTGCGTATCTCCTCCGCAACCAACGAGCAGAGGCGCAATCATAACAATACAAATAGACAGGGTGAGCAAGCGGCGATTCATTTTCTTCCTCCCTCCTCATTGTGGGAATCTTGGCACGTTTTTGGTCAGGCGCGTTTCATCATCTCTGCATCGGCGTCTCCCTCACCGACTGATCCTTCAGGAGCAGGCAGAACGTTTGGGCGAATTCAGTGTTTGAGGCGTTGGGATGCGCGGTATTCCCTCTCCCCCTCTCCCATTTGGGGAGAGGGGGAACAGGCCGCATCAGGAAGCGGCACATCTCGTTTCGGACATGGGTGCTTTCCGACCCTAAACCGACTGGTCTTGGGGGTTGCCTCCGCTCCACGGTTCTTGGCGGGCTCAAATCCGAACAAGCTGGAGGCGTGTCGCGCTGCCTGGACAACCTGCTCCGTCAATAAATGCTCATGCTTCACAAAGCGCTGCTCAGGGGTTGAAACGGTGAGCGTTGCAATGACCTTGCCCTCGGCAGAGAAGACCGGCGCGGCGCCCGGTGAAGCGACGTGACACGAGAGGGGGTTACTCTGTTCATACCCGCAGCGGATTGGCAGTCAATGACAATGCAAAGTGTGGTCATGGCAGTGCTGTTGATGCTAGGCTCGGGGTAGGTGTAACAATTGCTCATACAGCCAAGGAGGTACGGTTTGCAACTCCAGATCATCAGACAGGTTATTACCAACGCCCTGGCGCAGAAGGTGTGGCACATCGTGGCGCACCAGTTTGACACGATCGGGCAATGGGCAAGCGCCATTTCACACTCACAGGCGCTGACCGACACTCCAGCTCCAAACGAAGCGCCAGTTGCCGGACGGATCTGCAGCACAAGTATTCCTGGATTTAGCTCTGTCCGCGAAACATTCATCTACTACGACGAGCCGGCAATGCGTTTTGCGTATGCAGCAAGCACAGAGAAACCGTCGTTTATTGCGCGCGCCGAGAACCACTGGACGGTTCGACCAATCAACGCCGAGCAGACGCTGGTGGAAGCGCGGGCTGAACTTGCGCTGCGGCTGTTTCCGGGGCTCTTCCTGCTGCCGCTGCTACGGTTCCAGTTGAAGCGCGCGACCGCTACAGTGTTTGAGGAGCTGAAATACTATATCGAGCACAATCAGCCGCATCCGCGCAAACTCCAGACCCAGCGCACTATAGCGGAGAAGCTATCGACACACTAGCCGCCAACGCCTTGCATACGCGCCGCGTGTCAATCCCGCACACAGCGAATGATCTCGCGGCGCTGTGCGTGGAATGACAACCTTGCGGTATGGCCTCAATGGCTCGAGCAAAAAACGCAGATGGCGTTCCGGACAACCGGCGCTGGCTGACAATGCCTTGCACACAAACATCGCTGCGCCACCTCAAGATTACGTCAATTTTGAAGACCGGTTTCCGCTTGACTACGTTCCCGATCTATTCAATGCGGCGCAACTGACTGCTAGCCGTTCGGCGGCGTTCCATCACCGCTCGTGGTAAAATAGCGCCTGCAATAGCTGAAGACGGAGAACTAACAATGCCAGGAGTCGCGATGTGACTGTATACGATTATGTTGCAGACATCGCTAATGAACTGCTTTAAGGAGCCTGTGATGTCCAACGAGATTGAAACGATTATGCAAGATCTCGAGCGGCAACTCCGCACCGCGACGCTACAGAACGATATCGACCTTCACAAGCGCCTGCTCGCCGACACGTGGCTGAACACAAATGCCAATGGAACGGTTACGACCAAGCCGCAATTGCTCGCCCTGCTGGAAAAGCAGCCCTTCGCCTTTCTCGCCATCGAGAACGAAGATGTCCTGATTCGACACTACAACGCTGTCGCAATTGTCACTGGGCGATCGACCCGACGGCGGGCCGGTTCCGATCAGCAGGTCATCAGCCAGGTGGTCCGTTTTACCCGCGTCTACACATACCTTGAGGATCAATGGCAGATTGTGTCAGCCCAATCAACGCCCATCGCGAGATGATGCCGATGCATTCGCACCCTAATTATATCTTGCCAACTAGGCAAGCTGCCTTGAAATATGCCCGGAGGGAGATCCCATATGCCCATCGTCACGATTCAATTCCTGGAGGACGCCGATCAAAGTCCGATTGGGCATGAAGCAGTGCAAATGCTCGCCGATGCGCTGGGTGATCTCTTCGGATCGGGCGTTGCCGGTACCTGGGTGAAACTCACGTACTTGCCCCGAGCGCACTATGCCGAGAACAGAGCAACTGTCTCGCTACAGCAACGCCCGGTGTTCGTCGAAATCTTGAAAGCGACGCTGCCGCCCGTCGATGCGCGCCGCCGAAGCCCGGCGTGTGGCGGCGGTTGTCGCCGCCGCCTTGCAACGCCCAGCGGACAACGTCCATGTCCTGTATCTCCCCGCCGCAACCGAGCGGATGGCTTTCGGGGGCGAACTCATTCGCGCCTGAGCGCCCGCTGCTGCGGATGCGTTGAACGCCGTCATCTGCTACGCGATGATGGCGGAATGTTGGGGCGTACTGCGTCAAAATAAACGCTCAGTTGTCATCTGACGGCTGAGTGCTGTTCTCGTGTTAAGTGTATTGGAGTACAATCAATGACCCTGCAACAATTTCTCGGCATCGAGCTACCGATCATTCAGGCCCCTATGGCGGGCGTGCAAGACAGCGCGCTCGCAGTGGCCGTTTCCAACGCCGGCGGGCTGGGCTCACTGCCCTGCGCTATGCTCAGCCCAGACGCTATGCGCGCCGAACTGGCGGCAATTACCGCGCAGACCAATAAGCCCTTCAACGTGAATTTCTTTTGTCATACGCCGCCCATGCCAAACGCCGAACGCGAGGCGATCTGGCGCGCTGCGCTGGCACCCTATTACAGCGAATATGGCATCGATGCGGACGCCATTTCCAGCGGACCAGGGCGCGCCCCCTTCAGTGCCGCGGCTGCCGATGTGCTCGCAGCATTTCAGCCTGCTGTGGTCAGCTTCCATTTTGGACTGCCCACAGCTGACTTGCTGGCGCGTGTGCGTGTTTGGGGTGCAACGATCCTAGCGTCGGCAACGACGGTTGCCGAGGCGCTTTGGCTTGAAGCCCATGGGGTCGACGCCATCATTGCGCAAGGCCTTGAGGCGGGCGGGCACCGCGGCATGTTCTTATCCGACGATGTGACGACCCAGGTAGGTACATTCGCTCTGGTACCGCAAGTAGTGCAGGCGGTGAGGCTCCCGGTGATTGCCGCTGGCGGTATCGCGGATGCCAAAGGCGTCGCGGCTGCGCTGGCGCTCGGTGCAGTTGGAGTGCAGATCGGGACCGCGTATCTGCGCTGCCCGGAAGCCACCACCAGTGTAGTGCATCGCACCGCGCTAAAAAGCGCGGCTGTACACCACACCGCGCTCACCAACCTGTTCACTGGCCGCCCCTCGCGCGGCATCGTGAATCGCCTTATGCAAGAGCTTGGCCCCATCAGCACTGTGCCGACCACATTTCCTTTAGCGACGGCTGCCATCGCACCCCTGCGCGCCAAGGCTGAAAGTCAAGGCTCCGGCGATTTCTCGCCGCTATGGTGTGGCCAAAATGCCAGTGGATGCACGGAATTGCCTGCCGCTGAACTCACGCGCGCGTTGACCATCGAGCGCTAGCGACCCTGCGGTCGTAACCGATCGCTTTCCCGATGCGGCGCGCGACCCTACGGTGTTGCGTTCGCGTTCCCGCCTCCTCGCGTCGTCGCATCGTCTTCTGATATCCTCATCCCCTCGGATCACTCTAGCAGCAATGGCAAGACGGTTACACCGCGTAGCACAAAATTGGGGCGCCACTGTATGTTATCGCTCGCCAGGGTAATGCGCGAGGTGCGACGCAGCAGCGTGCCAATCGTGATCTGCATCTCCAGACGGGCGAGCGCAGCGCCCAGACAATAGTGCATCCCATAACCGAAACTCAAGGGACGACCGTCCTGCCGCCCAATATCGAGCCGCTCTGGATCAGCGAACTGCGCCGGATCGCGATTGGCCGCACTGACACCGAGATTCACCTGCTGTCCCTGGCGGATTAATGTGCCGTTAATAGTGATATCCTCGGTCGCAACTCGCGGCAAGACCTGGACAGAACCATCGTAGCGCAATAACTCCTCCACCGCCGATGTGATAAGCTGCGGGTCCGCGCGCAACCGGGCCAATTGCTCTGGGTGGCAGAGCAACGCTACCATCCCATTTCCGATCATGTTGGTCGTTGTTTCGTGACCCGCCAGCAACAGCATCGTACACGCGACAATGATCTCTGTTTCGGACAGCATCGCGCCGTTCTCCTCCGCGCTGATCATCGCGCTGAGAAGATCATCTTGCGGGTCCGCGCGCCGTACAGCGATAAGGTGAGCCAGGTAGTCGTGGGCTTGCTGAAGCGCTTCAGTGATCTGTGCGAGTTGCCCAGCGACTGGAGCAACAATGACGATATATCTTGCCAGTGCGTCGGAACTGGCTTTGATAATTGGGTGGCCTTCTTCGGGGATGCCAAGCAACTCGCAAATAATTGTCCACGGCAGCGGGAACGCCAGATCCTGCATCAGTTCGATGCGCCTGGCGCTGAGGGCGCGGTCCAGCAGCTCATCGACAAGCTGTTGAACCCGCGGACGCAGCCGTTCAACCGTCCGCGCGGAGAAGGCCTTGTTCATTAAGCCGCGTTGGCGTGCATGTTCCGGGTCATCCAGGCCTTGCATGAAGGACACGAAATACGGAAGAATCTGTTTCGTAGCGGCAAGATCGTCAGCGCTGAGGGGGTAGCGACTCTCACGGAGCTTCCATGTCACTGATGAGAGGTGCGGATGTTGCAACGCCGCCACGATATCATCATAGCGCGAGAGAAACCAGCTACGGAAGACGGGGTTCCAGTGAACGGGATCGTGTTCGCGGAGGTAACGATAGGTCGGATACGGATTCGCCAAGACGTCGGGGTGCATCAAGTTGTCAAGTTCAAGATGAGCCGGCTGGGTCATAGATTCCTCCTTTTCACTCGGTTCGTATACTCGAAGATCACTGGCAGCGAGCGAATCGATGCGAGTTGCTGCCATAAGCCAGCTGCCAAATGGAAGCACGTGGATGCGCGGAACAAGTCCGCGCATCACGTGATGAGCTTGTCATAGCTCGCTGACTTTACTCACATCACCTTGGGTCAGGC
>JAKSDJ010000235.1 GCA_022360155.1 Chloroflexales bacterium
GAAGCGGCGCGCAGCGCTGGTGAAACGTCATAGCCTGGGAAAGGTCATGGAAGGTCCTCCCCACTCTTAGCGTGCACCACCTTTCGGCAAGGTAAAGCCAACCGCTGTTGGTTTTTGTCCTGCTTCATGTGTTTTGATTGCCTTGAATGAATATACCATATGCAGCTTGATTATTGGCTATTGGAATGTATATTTCAACCCTTGGCTGGTTGGATTTGTCTTCCCGGCCTTCGGTGCGCTGCTTGCCCTGTGGAGCATCACACAGCGTCGCTGGCTGGCGCTGCTTCCTGGCGGTGTGTTGCTCCTAATCAACCCGATGCTGGTCCAGTTACCCTATAGCTGGTTGATCACCAACGATATTGTGATCATCAGCCTGTTCGTCCCGCTCAGCGTGCTCATTGGCGGGGGGCTGAGCTTGTTTCGTGACTGGTTGATGGTGCGGTTATCGCTTTTCTGGCGCGCTCTTGTCTTGCAGGGCGGCGCCGTTGCGCTTGCGGGATTGGCCTTGTGGGGCGCGGGAAATTTACACGGGGTCATCAACTCCGCAACGCTATTTGTCACCCGAGCTGATCTCACGGCGATCAACTGGGTTGAAGAGAATACTCCTGCCGACGCGCGTTTCCTGATCAATACGGCGCCCTGGCTGCCCGCAGCCAATCGTGGCATTGACGGCGGTTGGTGGTTGCTAACGCTGGCGAATCGCTGGATTAGCACGCCGCCGGTGTTGTATACCTACGGCGAGCCTGACTATGTCAGTCGGGTGCAGGAACTCAACCGTGAGGTGGCGGGTTTTCAGCCTGGTAAAGAGGAAGAACTCTATCGCCTGATCGATCGCGAGCAGATCACCCATATCTATACGACGACGTGGTCGGGGCCGTTGAAATCTGCGACCTTCGCCGACAGTAATGCGTTTGCAAAGATCTATGATCGCGATGGAGTTTCCATCTTCGCAGTCTATGATCGCGCACAAGCCGAAGAGCAACAATAACGCAAAATGGGACGGGCGAGAACGTAATCCAATCTGTCCCATTATGCATTGTCTGCCTTTTCTGTGCAGAAAGGCGTTGCGAACTCAACGAGTGATGAGCGGCACCTGCGACTTGTAGATAGCATTAAACGCCATATGGAAGTTTATCATGTCCGTGGTATTCTGCCCAAGGAGATGCAGGCGCGTGCTGTCTACCAAAACGATCGCGAGGTAGTCGCTGTTGGGCGGGAACTCGTTTGGCTCAACCGACCAGGTCTCACCGTTCGTATCGTAGGTCAGCAATTCGCCTGTGGCTGGATCGAAAACATAGATGTCATTGAGGATCGTAATCGCCGCCATCAGGGCGAGATCGCGCGGTAAGCGGGGTAATACGCGCCAGGGCTGTCCGCCGTCGTGATCTTGGGTCGGATCATAAACGTAGTGCAGACTCGATGGTCCATCCTGGCCATCTCCGCCCAGTAGGTGAACCCGGTTGTTGACGATGGCAAGCCCCATGTTGCCGCGCGGGTTCGTTGGCGTCGATGTGAGCGTTTGCCACGTACCAAGGTCGGGATCGAACATCCAGGTGTTGTCCTGATAGGCGCTGCCATTCCAGCCGCCAAAGAGGTAAAATGTGCCATCGATCTGGGTCGCCGCGTATCGGCTGCGTGGCGCCGGGAGATCAGGCAGCGCTGTCCAGCGATCCTGGTCTGGCTCGTAGGCCTCGAACTTTGTGCTAATCGCCCCCGAAGCCAATTCTCCGCCAGCTACATAGATTTTGCCGCCAATCACCACTGCCTGAATATCGGTTACTGGAGTCGGTTTGGCAGTGAGTCTTGTCCAGGTATCACTCGGTGGGTTGTAGCGCTCTAAGACTCCGCTGACGCCGTCGGCGGTAATCCCGCCAATGGCATAGATTCGACTATCGTTCTCCACTAGGCCGAAATGAGCGCGCGGCATTTCCATTATTGCCAATGACTGCCATTGGTTCGCTGGGGATGGGGGCATTGTCGGCGTTATTGGATCGTCCGGCCCAGGAGGTTGTGTGCGGGTGAGCCAGAACAGAATGCCAAACAAGGCAAGGGCGAGTACTGCTGATCCGGCCAGCCAGGGCAGCGGCGGCCGGCGCACCGTCGTGGGCGTCGCAATGGGCGTTGTTGGCATCGGCATCGAAGGATCTGCGGCTGGCGCTGCTTCGATGGTCGTTGACGTTGCAGTGGCTGCTGGCGGCGGCATCGAGACATGAGCCGCCGGCGCTGTTTCGATGGTTGCTGGCAATGCTTCTCTGGGCGGTGCAGCACCTTGTTCTGGCGTGGAGGTTTCTCTTTCGGCTAATGGCGGTGCGGGCGGTGAAGCAGGCGGAGCTTCCTCTTGCGCTTGCGGTGTGGCGACCTGGATGATTCCAGCCCGCACCGCATAGAGCGAAGCCTCAGTGCGTGAGGCAACGCCTATTTTCGCGAAGATATTACGGAGGTGAACCTTGACCGTGTTCGCGGCAATGTCAAGTTGCACCGCGATTTGCTGGTTGGTTGCTCCTGTTGTCACCAGGCGGAGAATCTCGATTTCGCGCTGGCTCAGAGGAATACTCTCGGAGCTTGTATCCGTCTGGGTCATAATCGCAAATACCTGGTCTGCAAAACACGAATCGGTTTAGCTGCAAAGCGACGGTGTCAGAGCCAGGACAACATCCTTAACCTTAGACTAACGTACGCTTACTATACCGCAGAATCGGATGCCGTGCGAATACAGGAAGGTTACAATCTGCACATCTTAAAAACGGCTTTATACCATCGATAGCGAGTGATCCTGGAAGCGGATAATGATGTAAGAATTACAAAGCATGTGGTGTCAACACATTTTTCCAACCTCATTGCACCGCTTTTCGCTGACACGACGACAGGTTGCCGCCGTTGCATCGTTATATTCCATCAGATGGCGTCATGAAATCTATTGGCATCTCCATTATATCGCCAATCATGGCGTTGGAACAGGAGTGCTCAGTGCGGCAATCAACTGGCTGCTGGCCCAACCTTCCGTCCCGGTGGCGACCCGACTGGGATCGCAGTCCTCTGCTACATTCGTCACACTAATCCGATACCAGAGAATGGATGCAACGGTTCGCTCTTCTAAAAGGGCGACTTCGTCACCAATACAGACTTGGCCAATCACTGTATCAGGCTGGATCAGCGGTTCGCGCCTGAGGTTTCCGGCTTGTACAATCTGGCTCGTTCCCAAAAGGTCAGCGGGTGGCGCTGGTGCGCTCGCTGCTGTGCTTGTCTCAGCCGCAGCGGTCGCAGTGCGCGCCTCGCGCGTTGCGTTGCGTTGCGCGGCTGCCGTTGTAGCCTGGACGACCTGAGTTGCTTGGTTTATGCGAGCTTGCTCATTTGCGTAGCGTGCGCCAAAGAAGACGCCGCTGCCGAGCAAGCCAAGTACAAGAATCACAATCAGGATGTTCACGAGCGCTTGCAACGGTCCGCCTCGACGTGGTGCATTCTTGCGAAAGAGGCGATCCCAATCTCGCGGATTGATTTTGGCGGGCATGGAATCTCCTTGTTCCTACGAGTTCGGGCTGGCGATCAAGCGGGCCTCTCGATATCCTGCTAGAGATCAAAACGCAAGATGGTTTGACGTTCGCCGGTGGGGACAAATCCGAACCAGCGGTAGAGACGTTGTGCGTGGATATTGTACGACTGTGTATTGAGCGTAATGACCGTAGCTTCGTTTTGTTGCGCGTATGCGATAACTTCGGCCATCAGACGCACCCCGATATCTTGGCCCTGCCAGGGCGGATCGACGGCAATCCGCACCAGGTGGATCAGTTTACCGCCAAAATGGCGTGTTGCATAGGCATAACCAACCATCCGCTTCCCCAACTCGGCCACGATAAAAAAGCCTTCCTGGCTGATGGCTGGGCCTAGAATTGTATCGTCTTTCGTCCACTGTGGTTCAAAACACACCTGGTCGAGCATGACGATAGCGGCAAGATCAATGGGCTGGGCTGGGTGGGTAAGGATTGTCTGATTGCCTCGGTCAGGGATGTCTAGATCGCGTTTTTCATATACCAGAACTTCGGTGTCGTGGAGATACCCCAGCTTGACGAGAACAGGATGTAACCAGATGGCGGACCCTTCGTCGCCGCCATAGTAGATGTGGCGGATGCCGCGCTTCTCCATTTTGTGATGCAGCGTATCCAACAGCAGAGCTACAACTGGTTCCACTTCGACGCCCTCAGCCAGCGACACCCCGCGCAACCAGGCTGTACGCGCAGTAGGGCGGCTACCTAGCGCTGTGGCCCAAATTTCATCCCGTGACTCAAGTACAACGCTAAGACCGTTTTCGAGCAGCTTGGGTAGATCGTTGCTGGTAAGTCCATAGTAACGTCGCGCACCCTCGCGTAAAATCCGCGAGACGCGACGTAGATCGGTCAGGGTGGCTAGGCGAACAGTTGCCTGATTGAGATCGAGACTCTTACGAAAAAGGCGCATAGACGTGATATGATATTGAACAATCCTTCGGGATATTGTACACGAGAAAATGCAAGACTCATAGTGTATCTCGATAGGATCTCTGCTGTGCATATCATTGGGGAGTTGCTAGCCGATAATCTGCCGGCGTTAGAACGGGAGGGGCGACCAAACGTGTTGCTGCGCTTGTGATGAACACAGAACAAAACAAACCAACTCACACACCCACGACATGGCTGATCGTTCAGACGCTTTGGCGTCGCTATTTTGGACTCAACGTGTCGCCAATCGATCACCTGCTCTTCGTGGGCGGCGAATTTCGCTCCGAGCAGTGGCCGCTGCTACATGCGCTGGGTATACGCGCTGTGCTGAGCCTGCAAGCCGAACATGTCGATAACTTCATTGGGCCGCCTCCTGATCGGGAACTCCGCCTGGAAGTGATTGATCACACCGCCCCAACCCTTGATCAGCTCGTCGCTGGCGTTGAATTTATCGTGCAGTGTCACGCTACGCGCCTGCCCGTCTTGGTTCACTGCCATGCCGGTGTAGGACGCGCCCCGCTCACAGCTGCCGCCTATCTCATGGCGCGTTATACTTTGAGCCATCGTGAGGCCCTGCGCTATGTCCGCGCCGCTCGTCCAATCGTCAATGTCAACACGCTTCAAATTCAGCGCTTGCGCGAATGGGAAGCGCTGATTCGTTGACAGCCTTGCGCGCTGTGCGTATAATGCGCCGTCGTTTTATTCGGCAACATTGGTATGGCGGTGTTATGCTATCATCGTTGAGTCGTCCGTTAGAGACTGGCGCGAGACATCCTTGCTCACATATCGAGGTCGACATTGCATGAAATGTCAGAACTGGGCTGACGTAACTAGATTGCGCTGTCTATACCGTATTGGCTGGTTTAGTATACTGTTTGGAGCGCTACTCAGTCTGGTTGCATGTGTCGCGCCGCCTGGTTTTCATCATTTTGGCGTTACGACGCCAACGATGCTCCCGCTGCAAGTAGGGGAGACCATCGGGCAAACGCTAACGTCGTATCAAGATGGCTTGACTGGCGTAGAGGTCTATCTGCAACCAGCAATGACTGGTGAAGGTGTCATTCTGCTTCGTCTGCGCACACAACCAACCTCTACGATTGATCTGGCCACTGCCAGTTTGCCGGTAACGACGGTTACACAGCCAGGCTTCTACTCATTTCGCTTTACGAACCAGTCTCAGTCGCGCCAACGTGATTACTATGCGGTTCTGGAAGTAGTCGGCGGCGGCAGTGTTTTGGTTGGCAGCGCACATGGCGATACCTACCTCGATGGTGCGCTTTATGCTGATGGCGAGCCGCAAGATGCCCAACTCGTCTTTCGCCTAGTCTTTGATCCCATCGCTGTGTGGCTTGGAATGATTTCCAGATTGGCGGCAGGGATGGTTGCGCTTCTTGCCGGTATTCTCTTGTTCATCCTGCCTGGTTGGGCTGTGGTCTTGATAGTCTGGCCAGAGCCACGCGCGCTGGCTTGGGTTGAGCAGATTGGCCTTGCAGCGGGAATCAGCCTCGCCTTCCATCCCATTGTTTTGATCTGGACTAACCTGGTTGGGTTGCAATTAGGCGGACTCTACGTCTGGCTTCCTGCTCTTTTGGCACTTGGGATTCTGGCTTGGCGTTGCCGTACCTGGCGATCATCCGCCATCGCCCAGTCATGGCGACATTGGGTTCGATCAGCGACCTGCTGGCCCGACCTTGCGCTGATTGTTGTGTTGGTATTTGTTTTTGGGGTGCGTTTACTAGTCATTGATCCAGTGGCAGCGCCATTATGGGGTGATTCCTACCATCACACGATGATCGCTCAATTGCTGGTAGACAACAATGGCCTTTTCGACTCTTGGCAGCCGTATAGTCCCTATACAACGCTCACTGTTCAGTTTGGTTATCCGGCGGCGGTTGCGCTCTATGCGTGGCTCACTGGGACGAGCAGCATTGAGGCGGCGTTGCTATCCGGCCAGATACTCAATGGCCTAGCCATTGTTAGCCTCTATCCCCTGGCGTTGCGATTGACCAATGGCAGTCGTTGGGCCGGTGTTGGCGCGGTTCTGGTCGCCGGGTTACTCTCGCCCATGCCTGCGTTTTATGTTAACTGGGGACGTTACGCGCAACTAGCTGGCCAACTGGTCTTACCGGTCGCAATCTGGCTGCTCTGGGATATGCTGGAAAGCAATACATTCACCTGGCGCAAGGCGGTTCTCGCTGGTGCGGTCGTGACAGGTATGACCCTCAACTACTATCGTATGCCCTTTTACTATGTAACGTTCGTTGTTGTCTTTCTGCTTGTCTGGGCGCTCCCGCGTTGGGGGCTGCGCTGGAGTTTGTGGTGGCGGGGTCTGGCGCATCTGACTCTGGCTGGCGTGATCGCAGTTGCGCTCTTTATGCCTTGGGCCGTGCGGGTTGCGGGGAGCAGCCTCGCTGATAAAGTAAGCGGGGGCGTCGGCGCCAGATCGCCTGTAGCGTTAATCCTCGCTGATTATGCGATCTGGCGCATCATCGAGACATATGTGCCTCTGTACCTGATTGTGTTGACACTCCTGGGCCTGGTCTGGAGTCTGGCCAGCAAGCGTTGGCTTATTGCTTCCCTCGGTCTTTGGACTCTTGTCCTAGCGTCGCTGGTTGCCGGACAGTTGATCCAGCTCCCCGGAGCGAACATGATGCAGAGCTTCGCCATCATTATCTCGCTCTATATTCCGGTAAGCCTGGTTATTGGCTACTTGTTTGGCCAGGCGGCTGTCGCCCTCGGAGCCTACTGGCCGGGCGCTGGGTCGTTGGCAGCATGTCTGGCCGTAATCGCCATTGCTGGGTGGGGGGCTTGGCAGCAGCGTGGTATCATAGATCCGGTCTATACGTTGGTGACCCGCCCCGATCTCAAAGCGATGGACTGGATCAGCACGGAGACTGCCCCCGACGCGCGCTTTCTGGTTCAGGGCTTTCGTATCTATGGCGGAACCTCGGCGGTTGGCGCTGACGCCGGCTGGTGGATTCCACTGTTGACCGGACGTGATAATACTATGCCACCTCAATATGCGATGCTCAACGAGGCGGCTGCGTTACCAGGATATACCCGCCAGGTTGTCAACCTAGTCGCTCAGCTCGAAACCATTGCGCCAACTGAATCTGCGGGACTCCGCGCGCTCTGTGATTGGGGTGTGACCCACGTCTATATTGGGCAGGTTCAGGGGCGAGTTGGCGCGGGTGTAAGGCAGCTCTTCCAAGCCGATGATTTACTGCAAAGCCCGGCTTTCCAACTCCGTTATCGTCAAGATCGGGTCTCCATCTTTGCATTCGACCATCAGGAATGTGAGGCTCTTCCTTGAATAAACGCTGGTTTGCGTTGCAACGTAGCTTGGCTGGGATCTGTTTGATAGCCGTTCCGCTGCTTGTTTTGGAAGGGCTACGGCTGCTGGTTGGTGCACCATTCGCCTGGTCTGGACTGCTGGTACGTGGACTGTTTCTCCTAGCTTGGCTGTTGTTGGCCTGGATAGCTCAGCCATCTATCAATAATGACAATAACGATGCATCTGCAGATCTGCGCTGGTCATGGCTTGGCCTGTTTGTCGTGTGTCTCGGTGTAGGTGCAGTTGTCGCTTATCTTCTTTCCAGGGCGATTGCTGCCGCCTGGATCGGCCTGCTCATCTGGTATGTTCTGTTGTTCTGGCTCGACACAGTGCTCGTGGCGGGACGAGGGCGGTTAGTGCGCGGGATGGGGCACTGTCTGCTCGCACTGGTAGCAGGACTGTCGACAGTGAGCGCTGTTCAGGTCGAGAGTCGCTTTTCGGATGAAGAGTTCTTCGTAGCGATTGAGGCGCTGGCGCTGGCACTATGCTGGTTACTAGCTTTGATTGCATGGCGTTGCTTGAGCCGAGTTGTATCCGCACCATCCATCCAGCCTGCTCTCCGCTTGACGCGCACGCATCGTTTGGCAGCAGGTGCGTTGCTGGCAAGCTTGACGACACTTTCGTTGGGAACCACGGTATGGGCTTACCAACGCAGCTTTTATCCCCATCAAGCGCCTGGCTTCGATGGAATTGCAGCGACTAGCCCGTTTCGCTGCGGGCAGGTTGCTCCTGCAGCGCAGACCTATGACGGCGAACAGGTTTTCGCTCAGCTTCTTGATCTAGTTGCAGCTCAACCGAACAAGAGCGCGCCAATCTATGGTATGCTAGCCCTTGGAACGGGCGAAGAGCGCTGGGCCGAGGCATTTCGTACCGCGCTGTTGCACGAAGCGAGAGGTCGACGGTTCACCGAACCGGCCCAAAGCGTCAAGTACATCCAGTATCAAGCAGCGTTTCGAGTCTACTATTATACGCGGGTACAAGCGCTTTTTCCGAACCTTTTCACGCCAGTTGAAAGCGCAGCGATACATGATTGGTTTGCAGCGATCAATCAGCGGGCGCTCACGGTCGAATGGGTCGACTGGCTTTATGGCTTGGCCTTTACTATGTGGCCAGAAGGCCCTTACGAAAACCAAGAGAGCGGTGCAGGATTGCTAGCTCTACTTCAGGCTAATCAACTGGCTGAACCGGATCTGGCGGCAATCAACCAGGATTATCTGGCTCGCAATCAGCGTGGTTGGAATACTCGTTTCCGCAACACCGACGATGCCATTGTC
>JAKSDJ010000242.1 GCA_022360155.1 Chloroflexales bacterium
AGTTTGAACCAGCGAGTGTACGTGCAGGATGGCAGGAGGCAAAGTCACACCGTCCGCACCAAAGGTTCCCGGCGTCAATGCATCCCAATGAGCTACACTCCACTCGTGGCTCATCTGCGCCGTCAATAAAGCGATAGGATCAGGGGCATGTCCAGCTTTGTCATGTTCGCATGCCAACCAGGAGATGGGATGTTGGCGGTCGGTATTGACCAGCGCATACCAGGGCAACACCGGGCGCCGCGCACAAGCAAAGGTGATCGAGATGCAACGGCGGTACGTAACACCTGAAAGCTCGTTCACAAACAACTGGCGTAGATCGGAATCGATATCACTCGCCCCGAGTATCGCCGCCGTCTGGGGGGCGGGCGGAGTGAGCAACACGGCATCAGCAAAGTCTAGCGCTATTCCATCGTTATTGAACAACGCATACTGCTGGGCTGAATTGGCCCGAGCGAGACGGGCGACTGAGGTTTCGAACCGGATAGTCAAGCCTGTTGCCAGCGTCTTGCCCAGGGCGGTAACTCCGCTGCGCCAACTCCACTTTGGGTCGCTGTTCTGCGCAGGATCACCCTCGGCAATCGTTCCTGCCGCGTCAAAAACCCAGACTGGGCGGCGAATGTCTTCAGGCGGGAACCCGTCAGGGTCGGCGCTGTTCATCACCAGATTGTGTAGTGTGGAACTGGGCGCTTTGACATATTGCGCACCGTGGTCAAAAATACAGTCGTCGACGCGCCTGGTCGCCGCTCGCCCGCCAACGCCGCGACTCTTCTCATAGATGGTGCAACGCAGCCCATTCTGGGCTAGAAGGCGCGCCGCCGCCAATCCAGACATACCCGCCCCAACGATTGCGATCTGTTTTGCGTTTTCGTTTTGCATCAGGCCTCGCCCTACTTGTCACTTGGCCTGTTTCAACCATTCCGCTCCCGAATCGAGGAGCGCGCGGAGCTTCTGTTCGTCATGCGAGTTGTAGGGGCCAACCACCGATAGATGTAAAACTTCGGGGCGCAGCACGCGGCGAGCGACACGGAGCACATCTGCACAAGTCACGGCTTCGACCTCGGCAACGACCCGTTCGACTGGGACGACCTCGCTATAGCGCAACTGGTGCGAGCCGTTCCGCGATGCAACCGACCACGTATCCTCGAGCGACAGCAATATCCCACCCTTTACCTGTCCTTTGACATGAGCGACTTCCTCTTCGGTCACTCCGTCGCGCACAATACTGCGTAAGGTTGCCAAGACGGCGCCAACACTTTCACACAACATCTCGGTTTCGACCCCGCCGTAGATCACCCACATACCTGTATCGGCGATTTCACTGACATATGAGCCAACGTTATAGGCCAGGCCTCGCTCTTCGCGCAGCTCCTGAAACAAGCGCGACGACATGCCGCCGCCAACAATAGTATCGAGCACCTGCAGCGCTCGCCGATCCGGATCGTTGTAAGAGAGAGCCGGTACACCCAAGCAAAAGTTGCCCTGTTCGGTTTCGCGCGGCGCTAGAACCAGGTTGGGTCCAAGCTGAGGCGAGCTGGTTGGCAAGGCTGGCTGCTTGGAACCTGGATTGACACCTGCAAACGCTGTCGAGACTGCCTTGACAATCTGTTCCATGTCAATATTGCCGGCAATCGAGATCACCATATTCGCCAGCGTATAGTGCTGTTGCCAGAACATCAGCAGATCGGCGCGGCTGATGGAATTGACTGTTTCGATCGTCCCGGCGATATCACGACCCAGCGGTTGATCTCCCCAGATAGAGGTATGAATGAGCTCATGCACCCAATCGCTGGGCGAATCTTGCGTGCCGCGGATCTCCTCGATAATCACGCGTCGCTCTTTCTCCAGCTCGTGCGGATCGAAGAGCGGGTAACGCAGCATCTCTACCAGCGACTCCAGCGCGCGGTCGAAATGGATATTGGCGACCTTGGCCCAATACACGGTCGACTCATAGGAGGTCGAGGCGTTCACAAGTCCCCCAAACTCTTCGATAGCCAAAGAAAGCAAGCGTGCCGTTGGAAATCGTCGCGTGCCCTTAAAGCACATATGCTCAATGAGGTGCGATACACCACTCAGCGGGCCTGATTCATGACGTGTACCGACGGCGACAAAGCATCCGACTGAAACCGAGTGGGTATGGGGCAATTCCTCGACTAAAATATGCAATCCATCGGTTGTGGTAAAACCTGCGCGCATAGCAGATCCTTGTAAATCGAACGGGTGTGATTCCCCGGATCGAAAGCGAAAACAGAAGTTGCAGGGCCTACAATCCCGGCAAAATTCCCTTCAGACAGCCTGAAACAGCGCGATCATCCGTATTCTCGACAGGAACATGAAACGCGATCATACATACAGCGAACAGAGCCATGCTTTAGTAGCATAACACAGTTCGTCATCTAATTGCAGAGATACGATGACAATGTGTACACTATTGGACAACATATGTCGGGAAAAGAGCCCGCCACCAGCGCTGCCAATTTGGCACGGGGATCAGGGCTGGCTGTACCGACGGCTTTTCGGCAGTTGGAGTCGGGGTGGGGAGCGGAACTTGAGGAAGGATGACGATGTCACCGTCGCGGGCATAACCAAGCTGCTCGCGTGCGACCCGTTCTACATTGGCATCCGACTCGGCGTAATCGACAACGCCAAGAAGTTGTTGATTTTGGGTGGTGAGTTGTGCGACCTCAGCGGCCAAACTAGCCCGGCGCGCCTCAAGTTGCGCACTTTGTATAACCTGACTGCCAAAATTGAACATCAGCGAGAGCGTCAGCATTGCCAGGACGAGTGTCACACCATGAACGCCATTCCACCGGATAGGGGAACGAGATCGAGGTAAACCATTTATGCGCAGCTTTTTCAGCCAAGCAACCAGCGATCTTCGCCTGGCGCACCGTGCATGTCCAGCCAAATATCGGCGCATCAACAGCACCCTACGTCATACTGGATACTGCGCCATCAGGGGTCGAGCGGGGCGCTTCGAGCAATGGCGGCTCATCCAGATTGGTTGTCATCGAACTCTGACCGCGGAAGAGGCCGCCAGGCTCGATATTCAGCGTAGATGTCGTAATATCGCCCCATACCTTTCCCGTCGGCGAGATTTCCAGGCGCTCAACAGCAGTGATTTCACCTTTGACAGCGCCCGACACATGCACATTCTGGGCTTTGATTGTTGCAATCACTCGCCCGGTCTCACCGACGATCAGGCTCCCTAAGACTTCGATATCGCCTTCAACCGAACCATCAATGCGGATGTTCGAGTCCGACGTTAATGTTCCTACAAAGCGGGTATTGGCACCAACGACCGTTTCGGCCTTCCCATTATGGATCGATGGCGGTGTAGCTGGGGGTTTTTTGCTCGTGCCAAACATGTAATATTCCTCCTTATATCGCCCGCTCGACTACGAAGCGGGGTTTGGTTCATTATTGTCAGTTACAGGACTTACGCGGCGGTGGGGGTCGGGGTGGCGAAGCTTCTCCGAAAACTCCTTCTTGCCGTGTCAGCGGCGGCGCTGCCGCCGCTGCCACGGCAAGAAAAGGATTCTTGGCGGGCTTGCAGCCCTCTAAACCTCCCTGCCGACCGGTGACCGCGTAAGTCCTGTCAGTTAGAATTGAAAAGGAGCATTGCATTGAGTGCCAAAATGCTAACATTCTCCGGAGCCGCACATGCTATCTTCAGACTGTTGCGAAGATGCTCAACCAATGCCTCTTCACAGGCCCTTCCAAGCAAGAACACAACAAAAGCGCGGCGCCTGCACGTCTATCTTGCCTGCCCACGTGCGGTTGCGGATGCGTTTCAGACAACTTCTGACACACAGATGCTATAGACCTCACAGGTATTATAAACGACCTGTTCTGTTACAGCAAACTGTTGCTTTCATTTCGCCCATCTTGTGGTATACTACAGAATAGTCTTCAGTTGAGAGCGCATGTTGATAAATAGCATATCCTCAGAGCTTAGGGCTGATGATTGCCTTGGTTCAAGCGGCTAGAATGCAAGAACTCTCTCTTCAATCAACTCAACGTTGAGTATCTCGCCGACATACGCCGTTCCGTCATAGCCCTAAGCAGGACTACTAGCTTTGCAGTTTTAACACACGGAAAGTCTGGCAAGCACGACGCCACCAGACTTGCCCCGGTAAGGTCATGGGGCGGCTTTGAGCCCCGCAAACTCTCACCAAAAGCGCATTTTGCGGGAGCCTGTGGCTCCTGGAATCCCCGCTTGGTAAAAAGGCAAGGATAGTGCTAGATCATAGCCACTAGCTTGTTTCCCTAATCATTGTACCTGCCAGTGTGATTGTGCAAAAACTTATGTTCTAAAAATGCTTCTTGGATTTTTCAAACGACTACCTGTCGTTGCTCCATGAAACACAGAAGTGCAATAATCTGAGTGATGCCTCAACGTCTCTAGTATCTATAACATATCGGACCCTCAGCGCAAAGTGCAGAAAATGGACACGAGTCTTCTCTCCCAGCCGGGGCGCTGCCAGCTGGCTGCTAAAGGATGGTGCTGCGTGAGTGCAGAACGACTACAAAAAGTATTGGCCAGCGCCGGGATCGCTTCACGGCGCGATTGCGAAGAGTTAATCACTGCCGGACGCGTGACGGTTAATGGTCGCATTGTTCGTGAGCTTGGCACGCGCGTTGACATTGCGACCGATCAAGTGGCTGTTGATGGAGCATTGATACACCAACCCAGCGAATGGACGTATATCATGCTGCACAAGCCGGCGGGCGTGGTTACCACGGCGGATGACCCGCAGGGTCGCTCAACGGTTATGGATCTGGTTTCGACCCAGATCCGCCTCTTTCCGGTTGGGCGGCTCGATGTGGATAGTGAAGGTTTACTCTTGTTAACGAATGATGGCGAACTGACCCATCATTTGACTCATCCCAGCTTCGCCGTCGAAAAAGAATATCGCGCCCTTCTGGATCGGGCTCCATCTCCAAACGCATTGCGCAGCTGGCGGGCCGGCGTTACCCTCGACAGCGAGCAAACTGCCCCCGCCTGGGTCGAAGTGCTCGACCGCAGTGAGGCAGGGGCATGGGTGCGCGTTGTTCTACGCGAGGGTCGCAAACGACAGATCCGTGAAGTCGCGCAGCTCTTAGGGTATTCCGTCAAGCGGCTCATTCGAGTTCGTGAGGGCAATTTGACCCTAGACGATTTGCCGGTTGGCACATGGCGTATCCTTCGCCCCGAAGAGATCGAGGAACTACGCACCCACGCCAAGATGACAGGTGCGATGCAATCGACCCCATCAACACCAGAATCAGAGAATGCTATGCATGCCATTGAACAGGAACATGTATCAGGAGATATGACAACCAAATCCAAAACAAAACCGCAAACCTCGCCTCGGCGCGAGAAGAGTAAACCCGCTGCTCCCGCCAAACCGGCGCCTAGCAGAGGGGAACAAGATAGGCCCCGTGATCGCTATAACTCGCGTGACCGAAAAGAGCGTAGTCATCCAAGCCTCAATCAACAACGCAGCAAATCCCATTCCAGCCACGGCAGCTATGGCAACCGCAAGAGCCGCGACGATTACGGCAACCGCGATGATTACGGCAACCGTGACGATTACGGTAACCGCAAGAGCGACGACCCTAATCGCAAACAACGTTCTCATCAGCGCAGCGAACGGCATCCCAGTGACCGGTATGCTGAGTTTTATCCGCGTGGCGGGCGACGCAACGACTCATTGCGAGGCGGGTGGCGTGATGACCCAATGCGCAGCAAACAGCGATCTGGCGGGAAACGTTCGGAAAACGCATATCGAGAAGAAAATCGGTACGATAGGAAACCGCGCGGCGGGCGAGACAAGCAGCCCGCAACAGGAACACAACGTACCGACAACATCAAAGCGGACGAGGTCGGCAATGTACGCCCCGCTACCAAGGAACGCCCCGTTCCCGACCGCAAGTGGCTTAAACGCCAAGATGCAGAAGCGCGCGCGCGTCAAAATAGAGTTCATGTCCGCCATTCAGGGCGTTCAACATTCCGCTCGCGTGTAAATGGGCGATCCTTTACTTCCTCACGACCCAACCATGACAAGAGTAACGACGATGAAAACGATTCGTGATGCATATGTTGAAACGTTTGTTGCGCTGCGGCGCACCAAACGCCACCTGGAGCGGGCTGAGATTCAGTGGCGGCTATGGCTCAAGAGAAGCACGCTTGCGTACAATCTAGGCCAAGAAGATCTGGCCGTTTTAGCTCGGCGCCGCGCTCTACGCAGCGCCGAAACAGTCGTTGCATTACATCACACGTTTGTTAAACAAAACAAGGAACTACAACACCTTACAACCTTAGCCCATATCAAAGACTAGAGCGCTTTTGCACTAGCACTTGTTCCCCAACGAAACATCCAGGCGAGACCGCATGCCCCAACGCGCTGCCCTACGCTTGTGAAACGTGACAATCAATACGGGTAGTTTGACATAGCACCGCTCTTAGGCGGCTTGACGACAGCACAGCCGCCTGAAGGCGTACGACAAGCACATTTCTTCATAATCGATTTTGGTCATCAAAAATCACTAGGCGCTACGTTTGGCCTGAACCGACTTTAACAGCAGTGTAAAACGATATCATAAAGCATATAGTGCAGATACGCTCTGAAGAGTCGTTGTTTTCGCTCATCGCCTGAATCGTTATGTTACAATCGATCTTCGATGTCTTGTACAAATCTCAGTAGTTCAGCTTCTCGTGTTATAACCAGGCTGCAACCGGTTTCGCATACGCCTGCTGCGACTCGATGCCGCTTTCCTATGCTATACTAGCAGTGGCATAATAGACAAGATTCCAGGCACTTTACCATCTTGCTTGGTAGAGACTTCAAGCCAGGGCGGGGTCGCCCTGGCATTATCCTGTTTACAAACTGTAAAGCCACACACCTAATTGGCGAGTCTTACCTGACACCAAATTGTCGAGCGCTGAAGCTAGTACACCCATGCACGTTTTACTGACTCCATTCACCCGTCGGATGATTATCGGCGGCCTGTTGATGATTGCCACCTTAGGTATTGGAACTCTCGGCTATTGGCTGATTGAAGGCTGGTCGCCAATTGAAGCGCTCTATGTCGCGATGATGGTTATTTCGACGCTGGGCTTCGGCGACACACGTCCAACAAATACTGCGGGAAAAGTATTTACAATGATCTTGATCCTCGGCGGTGTCGGCACACTCTACTACCTGGTTGGTGTGTTGGCCCAAACTCTCGTCGAGGGCCAGC
>JAKSDJ010000709.1 GCA_022360155.1 Chloroflexales bacterium
GGGACCGCTCAAAAGGCAGCCCTCAACATGATGTCGACCCTCGCCGGCGTAATGCTGGGACATGTGCATGACGGCATGATGGTGAACCTTCGCGCCGACAACGAAAAACTGAAGACGCGCGCGGCCGGAATGATCGCCCGTATCGCCGGCGTCGATCTCGCTCTGCCGCCGCAAGAGGCGCGCAGCCGGTTGCGTACGCCGGCCAGTTGCGATCGGCTGCTGACCTGGCTGCACGACATGGCGCCCACGCTCGACGTACTGATTGTCTCGTGCGAGATGCTGGGCTACGGCGGGCTGATCGCCTCGCGCACCACCCAGGAGCCGGCCGGCCAGATTATTGCGCGGCTCGATGCCTTACGCGCGATCAAACGACAGCGCCCGACGCTTCCCATCCTGGGCTTCAACCTGATCACCCGGATCTCCAACGCGAACGATGCGACGGAAGAGCCGGACTATTGGGGCCAGTATGGCGCGCGGCTCTATCGCTATTCGCAGCTCGTCGACCGTCAGACGCAGGGCCAGCCGGTCGCCGCGGAGCTTGACGCACTCCGGGCCGAACTCCCGGCGCAGGCAGTGCAGAACTGGTTGCAGCGGCGCGGGCGCAACCACACCGTTAACCTGGCGGCACTGCAACTCCTGGCCGACGGCGTGTTCGACCTGCTGGTGCTCAGCTCCGACGATACCAGCCCCTACGGCTTGCCGTCGCGCGAGAAGCGTTGGCTGGCCGAATGGGCCGGCTTGCTTGGTCTCGTCGCTGATGGTCACGCGCGCGATGGAGCGCATCCGGCATTACTGATGTATCCTGGCGCCGACGAGGTTGGTTGCGCCCTGCTAGCGCGCCTGATCAATGCGCACGCCGGAGCGACGCCACGGATTCTGCCCTACTATGGCGTGCCCGGCGGCGCCGAGATCGTCGCGCCGTACGAAGACGGGCCGGTGCGGGTCACCGTCGAGCGGCAGATCCGCGCCGTCGGCGGGGTGTTGGCCACGGACGAAGCCGATCTCTGGCTGGCGGTCGATCCGCCCGCGCCGCGCCGGGATACCTGGCATCCGGCCTACGCCGAGCAGGAGAAAACAGAGCGCCGGCCCCACCTCAACGCGCTGGTCGAGCAGATGCAGCAACATCTCGAAGCAGGCCAGCCAGTGGTCGTCGCCGATGTTGCCTACCCCAACGGCGCCGATCCCGTCCTGGTCGATCTGCTGCGCGCGCGGGTCACCCTGCCGGACTTGGCCGCGTATGGCGCGTGGAACACCGCTGGCAACACGATTGGTACGGCGCTGGCCCAGGGCTGCGCCGCGCGCTTGATTGCCACCGCAGCGCAGCGCAGCGCCCAGGAGGCGTTTTTGCTGCACCGCTTCGTCGAAGATTGGGGCTATCAGCATCTGGTGCGCCAGCAGGCGCGCGCCTGGATCCAGGAAGAAACCGGCCGTAACGAGCCGATCGCAGCCGATCTGCCCGCGTTGACAACCTGGATCGAGCAGCGGCTCAACGCTCTGGTGCGCGATTTGCCGGGCTTCGCCAACGGCTGGCGGGTGGTGAATGTGTGCTTGCCCTGGCAGCGCCTGTTCGAGGTCGACTTCGACCTGCTTGTGCTCGAAGACAAGATATGAGAAACGAGAAACTAGAGAGCATGTCCAACTATCGGCGAGTCTACGAATGCGACGTGGCGGTCATTGGCGGCGGAGTCGGCGGGGTCGCGGCGGCGTTGGCGGCGGCAGAAAGCGGCGCAAGCGTCGTACTGAGCGAGGCGACCGATTGGCTCGGCGGCCAGATGACCAGCCAGGGCGTTGCCGCGCTGGACGAACACGCCCTGATCGAGTCGTTTGGCGGCACACGCAGCTACCAGCAGTTGCGGCAAGCCATCCGCGCCTTTTATCAAAAGCAATACGGCGTACCGGCGCTGATGCCCGATGGTGCGCCGCTCAACCCTGGCAACGGGTGGGTCAGCCGCCTGTGCTTCGAGCCGCGCGTCGCGCTCCACGTGATCGAGACGATGCTCGCACCACACGTCGCGGCGGGCCGCCTCGTGATTCTCCGCGGGCATATGCCAAGCGATGCGCTGGTCGCGGCGGGCCGGGTGCGCGCGGTTGTGTTGCGCCGCATACACGGCGGCGATGTGCAGGTTCGCGCCGCCTATTTCCTCGATGCAACCGAACTGGTCGACCTGCTGCCGCTGACCGGTATGCCCTGCCTGAGCGGCGCCGAGGCCCAGAGCGACACCGGCGAGCCCCATGCTGCTCCGCACAGGCCACAGCCCGACGAAGTGCAAACATTCACCTATTGCGTCGCGGTCGAGTATCGGTCCGGCGAGAACCACACCATCGCCAAGCCGGCGGGCTACGAACGCATGCGCGATACGCAGCCCTACACCCTGACGCTGCGCGGGCGCGCCGGAGAGCCGCGCCCCTTTAAGATGTTCGAAACCAGCCCGGAGGGTCTGCCGCCGTTCTGGACCTACCGGCGGCTCCGCGATGGCATGCTGCTCGATCCTACCGGCTACACCCGTGATATCGCGCTGATCAACTGGGCTGGGAACGACTATCACGGGGCCAACCTGATTGACAAGCCGGCAGCCGAGCAGGCGCGGATCATGGAGGCAGCGAAGCGATTGACCCTTGGGTTCATCTACTGGCTCCAGACCGAGGCGCCGCGCGACGACGGCACGGGGTTTGGCTATCCTGGTCTGCGCATCCTGCCCACGGTGCTGGGCGGCGCCGGCGGATTGTCGAAGGCGCTCTATATTCGTGAGTCGCGCCGCATCGTCGCATGCAAGCGGATTGTTGAACAAGAGATTGCCGCTTCTGGGCGGGAAGGCGCGCGAGCCGAACCATTCTATGACTCGGTTGGTGTTGGGTGGTACCCGATCGACCTGCACGAGTGCGTCGGCAACCCGCACACGCTATACGAGGCGACCTTGCCGTTTCAGATCCCGCTTGGCGCGCTCATTCCGCAGACAACGAGCAACCTGATCGCGGCGGGCAAGAATATCGGCACGACCCACATCACCAACGGCGCATACCGGCTCCACCCGGTCGAGTGGAATATCGGCGAGGCGGCGGGGACGCTGGCGGCCTTCTGCTGCACCCTGAGCTGTACGCCCCGGCGGGTCTGGGAAACCGAACTGCTGCGGCGGCGCTTGCAGCGTCGCCTGCTTGGGCGCGGCGTACCTCTGGCATGGGCGGCTGATATTCCGCAGAATCACCCGCTCTTCGTGCCGGCACAGTTGTTGCTGACACTCGGTGTGATTGTGCATGGGAGCAAGCGCGCCCGGTCGCTCCAGGTTCAGCCCGACCAGCCCGTCACTCACGCCGAGGCCGGCCAGATGCTGCGCGCGGCGCTGCGGCTGGCTTTCGGCCCCGAGGCCCCGCGCGTTCCACGCCACTGGAATCATCAGATGGAGGCGGTTGTCTCGCGCGCTGATCTGCTGAAGGTGTTGCGGGCGCACCATTTTATCCATCTCCGCGTGTACCCCGCAGCGACATTTCGTGATCCGCCGGCGTGGGGGGAACTGTGTGCGGCGCTGGCCCCGCTGATTGAGAACGCCATCGGGAGCGTAGAGCCAGGAGGCAGGCACAAGGAGCGCGAAGCGAATGCAGGGGGCAATTTCTGAACAAGTAGAACGTTTAGGGTTCATAAAGCACGTATTTCTCGCACCGACAAATGGTCATGCTGAGCCCTTCGGCGAGCCGGTCCTGAGCGCAGTCGAAGGGCTCAGCATGAACTCCGCGAAGCATCTCGGCTGCAATCGGTGTGAAGATCCTTCGCTTCGCTCAGGATGACATGCGTGGTGTTCATGTTGAATTAATGTTCGCGCTGTTTCAAACCCGACAGGTTTTGAATGAGCGCTTTGCGAAGCCTTCCCAAGACCTGTCGGGTTTAGCGTAACAGGAAAGGATGCATGGCTGAACGACAACAATTCTTGGCCAGGATGTTGACCGAGCTGCGCGGCGGGCTGATCGTTTCGTGCCAGGCGCCGCCCGGTGATCCGCTCTGCGACACCGACATCCTGGCGCGGATGGCCATCGCGGCGTGGCGCGGCGGCGCCGTCGGGATTCGCGCCAATGGCCCCGACTCGATCCGCGCCATCCGACAGGCCGTCCCGCTCCCGCTGATTGGTCTGTACAAGGATGGCGAGACCGGGGTCTACATCACACCGACCATCGAGCACGCCCATGCGGTGATCGCCGCCGGGGCCGATATTGTCGCGCTGGATGGCACGCAACGGCCCCGGCCCAACGGTGAACAGTTGGCGACCATCATCGCCGCAGTCCACGCCGAAGCCGACAAACTGGTGATGGCCGATGTCTCAACGCTCGACGAAGGGCTGGCGGCCCAGGCAGCCGGGGCCGATTTCGTCTCGACGACGCTCTCCGGCTACACGCCCTACAGCCCGCAGATCGAAGGACCGGACCTGGAACTGGTGCAGGCGCTGGCCGCGCGACTCCGAACGCCGGTGATCGCCGAGGGGCGGATTCGGGCGCCGAGCGACGCCCGCGCCGCGCGCCGCGCTGGAGGATTCGCCGTCGTCGTCGGCGCGGCGATCACCCGCCCAGAGTGGATTACCGCCCAGTTCGTCGACGGCCTGCGCCGATAAACCGATAGCTAATTATGAGCCTGCGGCACACCAGGGCGCATGAAAATAAAAAGAATAAATGTTCGATCTACGGGCTGTTTTCAGGGTAGCTGATAGGCCGATAATTTGTAGGCGCGGCTTGCAGCCGCGCGGACGTTCTCTTGCCGAGCGCGGTGCGATGGGCGACCACATCCACGCCGCCGTTGGCAGGTTGGCAGGTTAGTGCGTTCGTCATCTCATATGTGGGGTGGCGGTTCCACTAATCCGATAGACTCGGTGTATAGAAAGTCAGCGCGGCTGCAAGCCGCGCCTAATGAAATTTGACAATCAACACAACAGAGGTAGTCTCCGTCGTGCCGCCTTTAGGCAGTTTTACAGCTTCACAGCCGCCTGAAGGCGGCACGACGAATGCCTTTCCCAATTGCCGGTTTTGGTCGTCAAAATTCATCACAGCCGATCACCGTCGATCATCGCAGATTGAACGTTCCAACGTCTCAACATTCCAACGTTGCCAACGTTCACTCCCGCCAGTCCAGCACTTCACCGCCCTGGCCCATCAGCACGCTTCCGGGGAATACTCGCAGGTGCCAGGGCTCCAGGCGCAGCGCGGCGAAAGTTTCCGATTGGGGGCTATCCCAGCCGGGAATGATGGAGGGATCATAGCCGACCGGCGCCGGTGCGCTGGCGAAGCGATTCCAAACTTCGACCCGCGTCTCTTCATCGAGCGCCCAGGTCACACGGCAGTCGGCGACACAGGTGTCTTGCGAAGTAGCCCAGTAGCTTAGTGACACGAAGGGATTCGCATCAAGGTGAGCCCGTTTGGGCGATGTTGGCACGGTCGCGATCCAGCCGACCAGGCGGTTTCCATCCCATTCCCAGATCGGGTGGAGGATACGTGAACGGGGGCGTCCGTGGGTGTCGACCGTCGCGACGCTACACCACACGATCTGATGCGCCATCGTTACAAAGGCTGGCGCCACGTCCGTAAGCGTATTCATAACATCTCTCCCTGTCTTGGCTCAACGAGTCTTCCAACCATTAGCAACTCTGCTTGTGTCTCTGTTCGATATGTCGCAGCATATACGCACAGCGAGCGCTCGTCAAGTGGGCGTTATGCAACCGCGCGCAGATGTCGCAACTGGACGGGCAGCTAACCAGCAACGGCACGCTGATGCCGCCGATAGTTAAGAATGGAGAATGGACAATTGAGAATGCGAAGCTGTAACCTGCGATCCTGCAATAGACCGCAGATAGCGCTGACGGATGCCAATCAACACCGATCGAATATGCCAACCGGCCAACCCCAGTCCTGAGCCCTTTGGCTGCGCTCAGGACTAGCGCAACCGAAGGGTGCCAACGTATCTACTGTTGCAACAAAAGGTCGAATTCGCTCACCGCGTTGTGCATGCGCCCCAACGGACGGCTCATGCTAAACTCGTTCCACATTCCACCGAGCGGCATATCCACGAACCAGGTCAGGGCCTGGAGCTGCGGCTCGCTGTTGACGGCGTCGAGTGCGGTAGTCAGCCAGCCAAGGGGGTAGTTCTGTGCGGGCGGCACTCCCGTATCCGGGGTGAAGGTGTTCGTCGAACTGATGTACGCGGGTAGGCCGCGAGTGCTGGGGTAGCGGTTGACTATCGCCAGCCAGTCGCGGTAGACGCGGAACCCAGCCTGAGCGTCGCCCCACTCGGGGTGATAGAGATCGGTAGCTGGCTCCTGGGCTGGCTCGACGCCCAGATGAGGCGAGTCGGGGCGACCCGGCGCTTGGAACGCAAATCCGTCGGGAGCGCCGAGCGGGTAACCGGCGCGGGCTTTGGTTTGGGCGGCGGTGTCCAGATGCGCAACCAGGGTATTGAAGTAGTTGAGCCAGGGTTGGTCGAACGGGTCACGCAGGCTGCCGCTCTGATCCTGGTTCCAGGGCGTGACCGGGCCGACCAAGATCCGCACCTGGGGCCGAACCGAGCGCATCACCTGGACGATGTTGTCGCGCCGCGCGACCGACTGCTGATAGCCATTGAAGATCCGGGCGTACCATTCTGGCGTCGTTGGACGCCCCGGAGCGAGTTGATTTTCACCTTGCCTGTTGAACCCGCTGCCGATAATATAGCCATACACGTCCTGCAAGCGGTCATCGCGGGCCAGCCGCGCACAGTAGTCCAGGAAACGACCCAGGGCGACCTCATCGTCGGCGGGCGGCAGGGCTTGCTGACGATCAAAGGCGACTCGCACCAACACCCGCAGGCCCTGCTTGGTCGCCTGCTGAACGCGGCGGGCCAGACCATCGATGCTAAAATCGACCTCATCCGTCTGGCGCTCGGCGTAGGTTAGCTCCATCGTCCAGGCCGCCCGCCCATGCCAATCGCGGCTAAAATCGGCGAAGACCAGGCCGAGTTTGGTGGGCAGCGGCGCCGGAGAGGGCATCGCGACGCTGTTCGGCCCGCCAAACGTGACCTCGGCTCGTTTGATGCAGCCGGTGTGACAGTCGTGATAGAATGCGGCTACGGCATCAGGGCGCTCCGAGGCGCTGAATTGCCAGCGCCAGGTCCAAGGACCGTCGCCGGACGGGTAGTTCTCGTCGCGCGGGCGCTCCACCCCATCGATCAGCAACTTGACGTGCGCCCATGGTGTGGCATCGCGCACATAGAGTGTCACGTCGTCGCCGGGGCGCGTGGCCGGCGGTTCGATCCAGACCTGCGGCCACACCCCGGGCTCGCCCCGCTCTGGATCGGTCATCACCACAATCTGCCCGCGAATCGGCAGCAGCCAGTAGCCGCCAAGGATCGCCACGAGCAGGATCGTCCAGAAGAGGCGGCGCCGACGTAACTTGGTCCATGTGAGGCGTGTGTGTTTGAGCATATGTGATCAGGTGTAAGTTCGAAGTACGCGTTGCGCAGGCTGCAAAGCTCTCCTCAACAGTTCATGCCTTGCGCAATACCCAGCTACATGTTGTGCCGCTGGCTTCACCTGTTGTGTCGCTCTCAATTGAGAGAGTCGCATGATGGCGGCGCAAAATCTCGCTGACCAGCGCCAGCCCCATACCACTGCCCTCGACATCGGTGCGCACCCGGTAGAGCTGCTCGGTCACACGGGGCAACTCTTCCGCCGGAATGCCGGGGCCGCTATCCTGGACAACACAGGAGACGCCCTCGGGATGTATGTTCAGCCCAACCATGATCGTATCGCCCGCGCGGCCATACTTGATCGCGTTGTCGAGCAGATTGGCGAAGACCTGCGCCAGGCGATCAGGGTGGGCCAGCACCAGCGGCAGCGCCTGATCAGCATCGAACGCAAGATCCATTCCCTGCTCCTCGGCGCGCAGGATTACCTGCGCAATGGCGGTCTCGGCAACCAGCACGGGATTGGTGGGTTGCAGCGGCAGATCGGCGGCTGTTTCGAGTCGGTAGAGTTCGAGCAGGTCGCGAACCAGATGCGCCATCCGCTGGGTCTCACGCTGGATTGTTTCCAGCGATGTCTGGCGTATCGGGTTGTTTGTCCGCGGGTTGCGGGCAATTTCGGTATGAGCAATCAGCGCGGTCAGCGGCGTCCGCAATTCGTGCGCAAGCTGGCCGATAAACGCCTGCTGCCGGCGCAGAGCATGTTGTTGGTCGCTGTCATCGGTCAGGACGAGCAGCGTACCCTGGTCGGCGATAGGATAGCGCCACCAGCGCAGCGGCGCCGACTGGGAGACGACTCCGCGCTGTGGGATGTCCACTCGCCCGGCGTCGCCGAAGCGCCGCAGTAACTCGCCAGCTTCAGGCGTCGTTGCAGTATCGAGCAGGCGCTGCGCCCAGTCATTCATGAACACGACCGTCCTGTCTTGGTTTTGGACCACAATGCCGAAGGGTAAGCCCTGCAAGGCCTGCCACCCCGTCACCTGAACGTTGGTCGCGGGCCGCCCCCGACGCCGCAAGAGCCAGTATCCGCCGCTCAGGCTGCCAAGCAAGCCAAGTAGAAGCACAAAGATGACGAGTTGGAGATCGAGAACGATCATCATTCGTCGGCGGGGTTGATCCAGCGGTAGCCAAAGCCGCGGACAGTCTGGAGGTATTGCGGTTTGGCGACGTTGGCTTCGATTTTGGTGCGCAGCCGTTGGACATGGACATCAACCGTGTGCGTATCGCCGGGAACCGCGTAGCCCCAAATGCGGCGCAGCAGCGTCTCGCGGCCAAATATCTGATTGGGATGATCCATAAAGAATTCGAGCAGCGTCCACTCGCGCGGCGGCAGATCGATGGTTTGGCCCCGAACGACGAGCCGGTGCTCCGATTTCCAGAGTTCGATGGGGCCGCAGATCAACACTTGCTCGGACGGCGGCTGGCCGACGGCGCGCTGTTCGGCGAAACGCAGCATGGCTCGGACGCGGGCCAGCAACTCGCGCGGATCGAACGGCTTGGTTACGTACTCGTCGGCGCCCAATTCCAGCCCCACGATTTTGTCGTTCAGCTCGTCGCGGGCAGTGAGCATGAGGATGGGGATATAGGGCGTGATCTGACGCAGGTGACGACAGACCTGGTAGCCGTCAATGTCCGGCATCATGACATCGAGGATCACAAGGTCGGGATAGGGCGGCGTTATGAGCCGATCGAGCGCTGCAGCGCCGCTTGCCGCGCGCTGTGTCGTATAGCCTGTCTGATCGAGCAACGTTGCTACGCCGTCCAGAACAGCGGGATCATCATCAACGATCAAAATATCGCTGGCCATGGATGCGACCCTCTCGCCACTGTATTCGACTCATTGCACAGCGCGCATGGTAGCGGGGGACAAGAAACGTGTCAAGGTGAGATCACCAGTGTTCTGCAATGGAACACATATGAAATTCACTTGCGGCAATTGTGCGACTGATTTCTCACTGTGATGCAGTCTAAATGTTAAATCCCTGCAATGGAACGCAGATAACGCAAATCAGCGCAGATGCGCGCGGAAATCTGCCGACGCCCTCGACGTGATATTGCCCGACTTTAACGGCTGGAAAATCCTGCGATGGATTCGCGCCGATCTCCTTGCAGCCGAAACCCCCGTCATCATATTCACTATGCGCGTGGCTAACAATGACAAAATTCATGGACTCGATTGGGGTGCGGATAATACAGTCTTCCCCATTCCGCCAAAAGTCGGATGGTTGCACCGTTCAACATTGCTATAATACGTAAAACATTGTTTGTGATTTGCAGCGAAACAATCTCGACACTGTTTTCATCGTAATCTATACGCTTGCAGATCGGGTGTGATGGTACATTCGGCTGACCATGCGGAAACCTAGGCGCCAAACTCTCTCCATGGCTGCCGCCAAACACGACGTTGCCACTGACCACGCAAACATACCATTGCTAAACGCAATTATCAGCCGTCAAGTTCGTGGTTCTGTTCTTATCTTGAATTAACTGCCGAGAGACCTTGGTTCCGGCAGGTTATGCCAGGCACCCTCTATGTTTGGCGCCTGACATGATACTAAGCCATAACCACTACGTGCAACCGAACTCATACCTGCGCGGCTGGAGCGTTGTTCGTTGGGCATATGCAGGACACTCCAGTTATGAAGACAGATGTTGTTCTCTCGAATGAATGTGTTGTTCTTCGTCGCTATCGTGCCAGCGATGTTCAAGCCGTGTATGAAGCCGCTCGCGAGTCGATTGCAGAGCTCACTCCTTGGTTTGCGTGGGCTCACGAGCAATCCTCGATCCAAGAAGCCGAACTATTCATCACGAATCAAGCCATCTGGTGGGACGACGGATCGGTCTATAACTTCGCGATCACCGACCGCACGACAGGCGCCTATTGTGGCGGATGCTTACTCAACCACATCAATCGTGGAGACCGATTCGCGAATATGGCCTACTGGGTCAGGACGAGTTGGACTGGCAAAGGCATAGCGACTGCCGCTGCCAGACTGGTTGCCCATTATGGCTTCGAGCACCTTGGGCTTCATCGAGTGGAAATCATTGCGGCCAAGGAAAACCTGGCAAGCATCCGCGTCGCTGAAAAGGTCGGCGCCGTACGCGAGGGAGTGTTGCGTAGGCGGATCACCGTGCGTGACAAGGTATACGACGCCGTTCTGTTTTCACTCATCCCTGGGGATATGTGAGCAGATAGCGGCTCATCAGCGAATATGCCAAGCACGCGCAGGCAGGTCAACCGCCTGTGGCGTGCAAGATCATGGCGTTCGGCAAGGAGGGTTGCGTGGATGTTATCGTGGAGCCTGTCAAAGCCATTTCATTGGATGCGCTTACGCCGCTGATCATCGAAAGTGAGCGAGAAGGTTGGGTCTTCCTCAATCGGCTGGCCGACGAATGGTCGTCTGGCGCCAATCGTTTCCAAAAACCTGGCGAATGCCTCTTTCTCGCTTGTTCTGGCAATGTCATTGCTGGAGTATGCGGCCTCAACATCGATCCCTATGCTGCCGATCCAACGGTTGGGCGTGTGCGTCGACTGTTTGTCAGCCCAACGTTTCGAGGGAGGCAGATCGGAACTCGATTGGTTCATTCGGTAATCGCAGCGGCACACGGCACATTTCGCCTGCTCCGCGTTCGAACCGAGAATCCACAGGCAGGAAGGCTCTACGAGCGGCTTGGATTTCGCCGTATCCACGGGGAAGCGAACTGCACGCAGGCCCTAACCCTCCTCATCTAATGGCACAATGCGCTGGCGGAGGGCGTAGACAGCGGCCTGGGTGCGGTCAGCCAGGTAGAGCTTGCTCAGAATGTTGCTGACGTGCGTCTTGACGGTCTTGGCGCTCAGATTGAGTTCTGCGGCAATGGTCTGGTTGTCTTTGCCCCGGGCGATCTCTTTGAGCACCTCCAGCTCACGGCTGGTCAGCGCGTTGAGCGAGGGCTGGACGCCGGCCACTTCGCTCATCAGCCGTTGGGCGATACGCGGATGGAGCCGGGCTTCGCGGCGACTGGCGGCCCGGACCGCCGCCACCACCTCGTCCGGCGTGGCGCTCTTGAGCAGGTAGGAGAGCGCGCCCGCCTTGATGGCGGGGAAGACCATCGCGTCCTCGTGGTAGCTGGTTAGCACCACAATCTGGGTGTGGGGCGAGAGCGTACGGATCTGCCGAGTGGCCTCGATGCCGCCGAGTTCTGGCATGTTGAGGTCCATGAGCACCACGTCGGCCAGTTGCTCTTGGATAAAGCCGACCGCCGCAGCGCCGTGCTCCACAGATCCCGCCACGGTAATCCCCTCCTGCATTGCAAGAAGCGTCTCCATACCCTGACGCACAATCGGATGGTCGTCCACAATCAAGACGGTAATTGGTATCTGCTCAGTCATCTGTTGTCTCCTGAACTATGCTTCGGATTGGGATGCGGCGCACGCAGCAAGCACCCCACACGTTGGATTGGCACGCGAATCGCCAATTGGGCGCCGGGAGCGCTCTGCACGTGACAGTCTCCCCCCAATTCTGCGACGCGGGCCGCCATGTTGTCAATCCCCAACGAGGTCGACGCGCGGCGCGTCTCCGCATCAAAACCCTGGCCGTCATCGCAAATCGACAGCCGCACGGCAGCGATGCCATACGTCAAGACCATCTCGACCCGCTGGGCCTGAGCGTGCTTGAAGACATTGGTCAACGCCTCCTGGGCGACGCGATAGCAGACATACTCGATGCTCAGCGGCAGTTCGCGCGCGCCCTGATACAGAGGACACGGGAATGCCCGTCTGCTCCTGCCATCGTTCGATAGCAACCAAACTGCGCGTTTCCTGGGCTAGCTGGGTGTTGGCATCGACAAGCTGGCACAGTTCACGCATTGGGCCGTCAGTTGATCGGCCATGCGATTGAACTGGCCGCCCAACTGGGTAATCTCATCGTCGCCCTCAACCGGCGCCCGCTGCTCAAATGCGCCTGCCGCCAGCGCTGCGCTGGTCACCTGCTGGAGGCAGGCCACGCTCTCGACACTGATGGGCAACCCCCAGATCATCTGGAGCAGAGCGCCCGTGCAGCAGGGCAATCAACGCCACTGCCCACGGGCAAAAGCGCCGAGTGAGACGCCATCAGGGCGGGTGGCCGTCACCAGGTCGCCACAGCCAGGGCAACAGACCGTCTGGTACAGATCCTCCGTGACGGGGGCGCACCTCCGGCGCCGCCCCAACCTGCTGACATTCGGGTAGGCAGACCGGACGGAGATGGCCGGCAAGGCCTCCAGGCACTGGGGACAGCCCGTCGGCCACACGAGCACGATCTGCTGCACCTGCGCTTCGGGGAGCAGGTCGTGCTGCTGGTCGAGATGGTCCGGCTGCGCGCCTTTGGTGTTGGGTTTCCCACGGGGCGCCTTCGCCAGACGGGGTGGCGCGGAGGGCGGATCGGACGATGGGGGGAGGAGTTTTGGGAATGCTGGTTGCGGCGTGCCTCGAGCTCCGCAATCTGCTGCGCCAGCGGCTGGATCGCCGTCTGCTGCAGCTGTATGAACCCCCGTACCGCTGGCGCAGCGGCTACCCACCCCTACCTGAACGGATACGCCCTATCTATTGCGCCTACTTGACAGAGAACTCTGTTCAGGCTACAATCCCCCCAATCCAAACGAACCTTTTACATACACATATTGTTGAGGTGACCCGAAGCCCGGATGCTAGGGCATAAAGGTGGAAGCTGGTGAGAGTCCAGCGCTGTGCCGCAACTGTAACCACACGCTCAATCGGAGCCGTGAGGAAGCCAGGATGCCTACCTCAGCCGTTTCGCAGATCCCTTCTCGAGCCAAGGAGGTCGAAACATGATCCGTGCTCCCTTAGCGTCCCCGCCTGATGGTGCATCCGATTGTCGTACTACCCTGGTCTTTGTCGAAGGCCAGGGTTTTTTGTGTTCTGCACACGGGAGATAATAATGAGCCGCATATTTTGGATAGCTGCCCTGATCATCACGAACATGTGGGGTCTCAGCGCCTGTGGCGGCACGCCCGCTACACAGTCGCCCACAGATTCTCCGGTTGCCCCTGCTGTCGAACTCGCCACTGTACCGACGGAAACTTCTCCTGCGGCGCCAACTGTCACGCCCGTAACTACTGCGGTTGCCGCAGCTCCAATGGCCAACCTGACCGAAGGATGTGTGACTGACTACGACCCCGACGTTGATTATTTCCCGGCAAAGATCACAATCAGCGACTCCACCGGCTGGGAGATCGAGTATGCCAACAACTACAAAGTCATTACGGTGCTGAACCCGTGGCGCGATGCTGATCTGCAGTTCCGCTATGTGCTGGTGCAGTGCGGCACGCCGCCGCCTACCGATGTTCATGACGCCCAGGTGATCGAGACACCGATCAACACCATCATCACCATGTCTACGACGCAGTTACCGCATCTGAATGAACTGGACTTGCTAGATCGCCTCATAGGGGTCGATAACTTCCGGTTCATCAACACGCCTGCTGTCGTGCAGAAGATCGAGGCTGGCGAACTGGTCGAGATCGGCGGCGGCGGCGAGGTGAATGTCGAGCAGGCGATCGACCTGGAGCCCGACCTGATTATGACCTACGGCGTTGGCAATCCGGAGAACGACGCATATCCCAAGCTGATCGAGGCCGGCTTGAAAGTTGTGCTCAACAGCGAATATATGGAGACCTCAGCCCTGGGTCGAGCCGAGTGGATCAAATTCACCGCCGCTTTTTTCAACCAGGAAGCCGCCGCGACTACGGTCTATGACACGATTGCCGAGCGCTACAACGAGATCGCCGCGCAAGCCCGAAACCTGAGTGATAAACCAACCGTTTTCACCGGCGCGCCCTTCCAGGGAACCTGGTATATGCCCGGCGGCAATAGCTATGTGGCCCAATTGCTCGCCGATGCCGGAGCCGCCTATCTCTGGGCCGACGATGAATCGACCGGCAGCCAGCACCTAAGCTTCGAGGCGGTCTTCGAGAGCGCCCAAGATGCCGACTTCTGGCTGAACACCGGTTCGTGGCAGAGCCTCGCCGATGGCCTGGCCGCCGACGAGCGCTTTGCCGAATTTTCCGCTTTTCAGAATGGTCAGGTCTTTAACAACAACGTTCGGCTGAACGAAAACGGCGGCAACGATTACTGGGAGACCGGTGTAACCAACCCGCACCTGGTGTTGGCCGACTTGCTCAAGATCTTCCATCCAGAGTTGCTGCCCGACCACGAGCTGTACTTCTATCAGCAGCTAGAACCGTGATTGGGCGCGACGGTGACACGTCATCAGCTAGCTGCTATGTCAATGAAAAGGGAAAACATGTGGCTAAAACGCTGACTGTATCGACTGAAACGACTTGGCCGCGCTTGGGGCTGCGACCGCTGGCGCTGCTGGGGATGCTGGCCGTACTGTCGGGCGCTTTTGTCCTCAGCCTGGCCTTTGGCTCGGTACGCATTCCGCTTGACCAGGTGTTGACGATTGTCTTTGGGGGCGAAGCCGCCCGCGCCACCTGGCCAACGATTGTATACGATTTCCGGCTGCCCAAGGCGCTGACGGCGACCCTGGCCGGCGCAGCGCTTGGAGTGAGCGGCTTACAAATGCAGACGCTTTTTCGCAACCCGCTTGCTGATCCGTTTGTGCTTGGCGTCAGTTCAGGCGCAAGCCTGGGCGTCGCCCTGGTGATCCTTACTGTCGGAGCGGCGAATACGACTCTGCTCGCCGTGGCCGGGCTGCTCGGCAACCTGAGCCTGGTGGTTGCAGCTTGCCTTGGCGCAGGGGCGGTGCTGGCGCTGGTGCTGACCCTGGCCCGCCGAGTGCAGAGCAGCGTGACGCTGCTCATCCTCGGCTTAATGATCGGGTACCTGACTAGTGCTGTCGTTAGCCTGCTGCTCTACTTCAGCATCGCCGAGCGTATCCAGTCCTACATTAACTGGAGCTTCGGCAGTTTCGGCGGGGTAACCTGGGGGCAACTACGGATCTTGGCGCCAACGATTCTGCTTGGTCTGCTGCTGGCATTCACGCTGACCAAAGCCTTGAATGCATTACTGCTCGGTGAGACGTATGCCCAGAGTATGGGGGTGAATATTCGCCGTGCGCGGGTGGGGATCGTCGCTGGCAGCGCAGTGCTTGCCGGCGCCGTTACGGCTTTCTGTGGGCCAATTGCATTCCTGGGCATTGCGGTGCCTCATCTCTGCCGTGCCCTGTTGCGCAGCGCCGACCATCGGATATTGCTGCCGGCCACTGCCATGGTCGGCGCTGCCTGTGCATTGTTCGCCGACCTGGCGGCGCAGGCGCCGGGCGCCAATGTGGTGTTGCCGCTCAATGCGATTACCGCGCTGATCGGCGCACCGGTGGTTGTCTGGATCATCCTGCGCCGTGGCGTCGGGCGAGGAGCATTCGGTGCATGAGGGAGATCATCCTGCAGACTGAACAGCTAAGTATTGGCTATGCCCCGCGTCGTAGCCCACGCCGCGTCGTTGCCGCCAATCTAGATCTGACCCTCCACGCCGGTGAAGTGGTCTGTCTGCTTGGTCCTAATGGAACCGGCAAATCGACCCTATTGCGCACTCTGGCGGGTATGCAGCCGCCCCTGGCCGGGCGGGTGCTGCTCAATGGCGCCGATCTGACTGCACTCGCACCGCGTGAACTAGCGCGGCGGCTTAGTTTGGTCCTGACTGAGCGAATCGAAGTCGGCCAACTCTCGGTCTACGCCCTGGTCGCACTAGGTCGCCACCCCCACACTGACTGGATGGGCCGGCTCACAGCGCGCGACGAAGAGCTGACCCGCTGGGCGCTGGAAGCGGTCGATGCCGTGAGTCTGGCCGAGCGCCTAGTGCATGAATTAAGCGACGGCGAACGCCAGCGGGTGCTGGTGGCGCGCGCGCTGGCCCAGGAACCGCTGCTGATGGTACTCGATGAGCCAACGGCCTTTCTCGATTTGCCGCGCCGAGTCGAGATGATGCGGCTTTTGCGCCGGCTGGCCCGCGAGACTGGGCGGGCGCTGCTGCTTTCGACCCACGATCTCGATCTAGCCCTGCGTAGCGCCGATGCGCTCTGGCTGCTGAGTCCGACAGGGATGCTGCGCAGTGGTGCGCCGGAGGATCTGGTGTTAAATGGGGCTTTCGAGGCAACCTTCGCCAGCAACGGGATCGGCTTTGATCGGTGGCAGGGCGCATTCCAGGTGCATCCGCCGGCACAGCGGCGGGTAGGGCTGGTCGGAAACAATCTGGCGGCGGTCTGGACCGCCCGCGCCTTGGAGCGGGCCGGCTATCTCGTGGGCGCCGCAGACGAGCCGGCCTTCGCGCATATTGTCATTCACAGCGACGGACAGACGACCTACTGGGAAGTGACGTTCGCTGGCGGCTCGGCGCAGCGTGTTGCGTCGTTGCACGACTTGGCGGCTCTGCTGCGCCGACTTGAAAGCAAATCAGCATAAACCATGCCTAACAAACCCTTGATGAACTCCTATGCTCGCCATATCTTTATTTGCACCGGACGTTATTGCGACCCTGAAGGAAAGGCCGGCGCACTTTATGCTCGCCTCGCGCAACTGCTCGGCGAACTGGGGCATTATGAAAACCCGCGCCGCGTCAAACGAGGTATGACACCATGCCTCGGTGTTTGCGCCGGCGGCCCGATTGTGGTCATCTATCCCGAAGGCATCTGGTACCACCATGTGGACGAAGCGCTGCTCAAGCGGATCGTTGCCGAGCATCTGGGGCAGGATCGGCCCATCACCGAGCATCTGTTCCACAAGCTGGGAGAAGAACAGTGACAGTTCAGGAGTGTCCCTACGAAGCAGCCTTGGCGCGCCTGGAACGGCGTGCTGCGCAATTGGCGCTCATCTCCTGTATGCAGATCTGGCAGCGTGACCTGCTGCTGCTGCTCAGCGAGGTTACCGACTACCTGCACACTGCGCCACTGTCACCGGCAAAACGGGCGGCATTCGAGGCGCTCTATAACTGGCTCGTTGCTGCAGAGCGCAACGATCGACCCTGTCTTTCGTCATCAATCCATTGGCCCTAAAACCTTTTGGCAAGGAAGGAGCCCCCGCATGACTACAACGAACCTGGAACCACGCACCGTTACTGAATCGGGTAATGGCATCTTGGAGATCTTCCCGCTCGACCCGACAGAAGAGACACTGGTGAACCTGCTGACGGAGTTATTCCGTGACCATTGGAGCAAGATCACTTTTGGCCCGCTCATCCAGGGCGCAGTCTATGAGATCAAGGCAACTGAACCGCCGGAGAAGATCGGTATGCTCGACGGCTACCTGACTGTTGATTTTGGCGCCTGGCACTTCCACATCTGTATTGGCGAGCACAAGGGCAGCGCCAAGAACCCGACCGATCCCGAGTTGGCGCGGCATCGACGCACAGCACGGGCCGAATTCTACCGCCGACTCAACCCGGACGGCAGCGTGGGGAGTTGGGGTGTTCGTCTTTTCAACGGCAAGGATGAGCAGCAGATCACGATCTTCCTGCCGAATGCGTTTCTGTCAGACGAAATGAAATATCTCAAAACACCGGACTGGTCACGACTGACCCTCTGGGACGATCTGCGCCGCCGCTACCTGGGATTAGAACCCGATCCGAAGGATCGCAGCGGCAAAACCTTTTTTCATGGGTAACTCACTACGTTATGCAACAGCTCATCAATTTCTCGATCTATCCGTTACATACGAGGCTGTTCGATAATGACTGGCAGGCAGTAGCCGCTTTTGCGAAAGGTTGTGGCCTAGACGGGATCGAGTTGCTGATCGGCGATCAGCCGCCGCCGGATCTACCAACCGGGCTGGTGCGCGGCGTTCACCTGCCCTACTGGATTCGCTGGCTTGATATCTGGCGAGATGGCGCCGCGGCAACGATTTCTGCTGACGAGCGTCACTTCCTGGCTGGCGCTGCCCGCGATGCCACTCATATGGTTGAGCTGCAACACACGATCTGGCAACGCGCCGCCGCCCTGCGTCCGCACTACGCGGTGTTCCATGTTAGCCATGTGACGATGGAGCACGCTTTCACAGGGGCTTTTACCTATAGCAGCGCCGAAGTCATTGCTGCCAGCGCCGATCTGCTGAACGCGGTCGCGGCCACCTTTCCCAACGGTGAGCCGCCAGTGCGACTCTGGCTGGAAAATCTCTTTTGCAGCCCACGCTGCCGCGAGATCGTTGCGGCGCTGCAACCGGCGGTACTGGTTCACGAGTTCGTCATCGCGAGTCGCGATGATATGCGGGCCAGGTTGGAAGAGCAACAAACTGCTTTGGAAGGCGCAAAGCAGCTCGAATGCAAGGCGGACTGGATGAACGCGACCGAACGCCACCTGCGCGATCCCGAGGTGCAATAAGTGGTTACCCTGCCCGCATCTGGTACGGCAAACTGACGCCCACGCTGGCGGAGCGGATCGTCGCCGAGCATTTGATTTTTGATTGGCGGTGAGATACTCGAAGAATCCCGGATATTTCCCGGTACGCCATCTGTCTGATCGAAGGAGCTACGAATGTGAAACACCCAATCCGTCTGTTCGCCCTGCTGCTCGTACTGGCATTCGTCGCCGGCTGTGGAACTGCGCCGCCTGCCGCACCACAGGAGCCGGCAGCCGCCGATGCACCCGCTGCCGCGACCAGTGCGCCGGAAGCGCCCGCTGCCGATGAGCCGCCGCCACTGCGCATCGTCACCTCGTTCCAGATCGACAGCCTTGACCCGATCGAGCAAGGCTTCTGGATGCCCGAATTTGGCGTCGGCGAGCTGATGATGCAGTTTCGCGCCGATGGCCAACATTACCCCTGGCTGCTTGAGTCGCTCGAACAGATCGACGAGACCACCTGGGAATTGCGTCTGCGCGAGGGCATTACCTTCCAGAACGGTGCGCCGTTGGATGCCGCTGCGTTGGCCGCGCTGATCAATCGCCAAATGGAACTTTCGTCCGCCGCGCAGAGCAACTTCGCTGAGGGAACCAGCGCCGCAGCCATAACAGATCTGGTCGTCACCCTGGATACGGCGGAGCCAAATACCGCCGTCATCCCCGCCCTGGCCGACGAGGCGGTATTTCCGGTGTACGATGTGACGGCGGTTGAGGCTACCGGCGAGAATTTCGATCAGCTGATTGGCTCGGGCATCTATACCGGGCCCTACAGCGTGGTCAGCCTGGACGACCAGGAGATGGCGCTGGAGCGCTACGAGAACTATTGGCAGGGCCGTCCGGCTTTGCCGGGCGTCTCGGTGCGCTTCGTCACCGATCCACAGGCGCGCATTCTGGCGGTTCAGAACGACGAAGCCGACATTGCGCTGTATCCGCCCACGGCCGCCAAACCAGTAGTAGATGCCCAGGACGGGATCTATTTCAACTATGGCACGCCCAGCACGGGCGGCTTTCGCATGGTGTTGAACATCAAGGAGCCGCCCTTTGACGATATCGCGGTTCGGCAAGCGATCATTCGCGCAATCAATTATGAAGAACTCGCCAACGATGTGATGGACGGCATCTTTGGAGTCGCCACCGGCTATTATCCGCCCTTCTTCAGTTTCGCCGTTCAGAACCAAGCAACCGATGTCGCCGCAGCGCGGCAGTTGCTCGACGAAGCCGGATGGACGCTCGGCGTCGATGGTGTCCGTATGAAAGCGGGTGAGCCACTCAACGTTATTCTGCTGATCTATCCGCAGCAGCCCGACCTGGCGCCGATGAGCGAAGCTATTCAGGCCCAACTCGCCGAGCTTGGATTTGCCGTTGAGATTCGCTCGGTGGATAGCATCAACGATGCCATGGCCTCCGCCGATGAGCCCTGGCATGCCGGGCTGGTCTCGGCTGGCTCGGTGACCTTCGGCGGCGCCCCCGAGCCAGTCTTGCGACGCTATTTCGCCACCGGCGGTGATCGCAACTATGCCGACTATTCCAACCCCGCGATCGATGCACTAACCGAAGAGTTGAGCCAGACGTTCGATACGGAGCGTCGGCAAGCGATCCTGGCTGAGTTGCAGCGTCTCAAGATCGAGGAGGAGCCGTACCAGTTTTTTGTCAGCTTCCACACAGGGCGGGTGATTGTCAACGAACGCTACCGCGATTATCAGCCGGGCTTCGCCCTCTATCATGTCTCGTATGAGACCCGACCAACCGAATGAGTCTCCCATCGCTACCGACAATGTCGCCGCTGGCGAGCGCTCTGCCACTGGTAAGGGCGCTCGCTGGGCGCCTGTTGCAGGCCGTGCTGACCTTGCTGGGCATCAGCGTAATTATCTGGGTGCTGTTGCCGCTGGCTCCCGGCGATCCGGCTCAGCGGCTGTTGCAAGCCAGGGGAGTGCAGGATCCTACACCGCAACAGGTCGCGGCATTGCGGGCCGAATTGGCGCTCGACCGGCCTCTACCGCTGCAATATGCCGAATGGCTGAGCCGGGCTGTGCGTGGCGATCTCTCGCTCTCGTATCAGACCGGTCGGCCCGTACTGGAAGAGTTGGGCAAGCGCCTGCCGGCAACCCTGCTCCTGGCGGGAACCGCGCTGCTGTTGGCCCTCTTGATCGCGCTGATCGGCGGGCTGCTCAGCGCAGCCTACCACGAGCGCTGGCCCGACCAGGCGATCCGCTTGTTCACTCAGGTCGGCGTCTCACTGCCGGCGTTCCTGGCCGGCTTGCTCGCGTTGCGCTTCATCGTGGTGGAAATGGATATCGGCAAGGTGCTGTCAGGCGGGCAATGGCAATATGTGCTCTTGCCCGCTCTGTGCCTGGCAATCAGCCGCGCCGCCGACTGGACGCAACTGCTGCGCGCCAGCCTGCTCGAAGCGCTCGGCGCGAACTATACCCTCGTAGCCAGCGCGCGCGGGGCTACCAGACTGCGAGTGCTCTGGCGCTACGCCCTGCCCAATGCGGCCTTGCCATTCCTGACGGTGATCGGCGTCGGCATTGGTGGGCTGATTGGCGGCTCAGCCATTATCGAGGCCATTTTCACCTGGCCCGGCATTGGCAGCTATGTGTTCGCCGCCATTTCCGCTCGCGACTTTCCGGTTGTACAGGGCTTTGTGCTGCTGGCCGGGCTTTCGTATGTGGCGGCCAGTCTCTTGGTTGATCTGGTTGCGCTGCTGGTCGATCCGCGTCTGCGCGATGGAGGTCGCCCATGACCAGCGAACCCTTCGTGCGCCAACACGCCGCGCGACCGACCGCTCCGCCGCGCCGCCTGCTAGCGCACCTGTTGCGCCACAGGGAGGCGCGCATCGGGCTGTTTTTTGCCGCCTTGCTGATCGGCCTGGCCTTGTTTGGCCCATTACTAGCGCCCTACGACCCCAACCAACCAGATTTTCGCGCCAAGCTGGAGGCGCCGAGCGCCGAGCACTGGCTGGGCACGGATCAGTCCGGTCGCGACCAACTCTCGCGAGTGCTTGACGGCGCGCAACGCACCCTTGGCACGGCGCTGCTGGTGTTGGGCAGCATTTTCGGCATCGGTCTGCTCGTTGGCACAATTGCCGGGATGAGTGGCGGGATCGTCGATATCGTATTGATGCGCCTCGTCGACGTATTGATGGCACTGCCTTCGATCGTGCTGGCGATCGCGATTGTCGGTGTGCTTGGCCCCGGCTTTCAAAACCTTGTGCTGGCGCTCATCATTTCCTGGTGGGCCTATTATGCCCGCCTGGCCCGGAGTTACGTGCTCAACGCACGACAACGGCCCGATATCATCGCTGCACGACTGGCCGGAATCGGCTGGAGCCGCATCATGGTCGGGCATGTGCTGCCTGGGGTCACAACCCAGCTGCTGATCGTCGCCACCCTGGACCTGGGTGCGATGATTACAGCCATTGCCGGACTGTCCTTTCTGGGATTGGGCGTCCAACCACCGGAAGCCGAGTGGGGTGCAATGCTCTCCGAGGCGCGTCTGTATTTTACACTGACACCCTGGCTGTTGTTCGGCCCACTGTTACCGATCTTTTTTGCAGTGTTGGCGGCCAATTTACTTGGTAATGCGCTGCGCGACACTCTTGATCCAGGGAGAAGCCGATGAGCAAGCCGGTGCTGCACTACGAGCATGTGCATGTTCGCTACGCGAACGGCGTGAGCGCCGTTCGCGGCGTCAGTTTTAGCCTGCATCCAGGCGAATGCCTGGCGCTGGTCGGCGAATCGGGCTGCGGCAAAACCACAATGGCGCGCGCGGCCCTGGGCCTGTTGCCAGCGACGGCCAGCCTGCACGGCTCGATTCGTCTCGGCGATGATGAGATTGTTGGAGCGACACCGGAGATGATTTGCAGGCTGCGCGGGCTAGTCGTGGGATTCGTCGCGCAGAACCCGTTCGAAGCGTACAATCCGCTCGATCAGATTGAGGCCCACGTCGCCGAAGCCTGGCGCGCCCACAATCAGACGCCGCCGCGCGGGCTGATCGGCTCGGCCCTGGAGCGACTGGGAATTGCCGAGGCGCCGCGCCAGATGCGGCGCTACCCCCATCAGTGGAGCGGCGGTATGCTTCAGCGGGCGACGATTGCCGCTGCCGCCGCACACCAGCCTTTGGTCATTATCGCTGACGAGCCGACCAGCGCGCTGGATGCCGACCGGGCCGACGCAACCCTGGCAGCGCTGCGGGCGACAGGAGCAGCAGTGCTGCTGGTGAGCCACGACATTGGCGTGGTATCTCGCCACGCCGACCGAGTGGCGGTTTGCTATGCCGGGCGGGTGGTCGAGATCGGCCACAGCGCCGAGGTGTTGGCACAACCGCGCCACCCATACACGCGCGGGCTGCTGGCCGCCACACCGCGGGCGACCCGTGGGTTGCCTATGCCGCTAACCGGGACGCCGCCCAGCCTTAACGCGCCGATCCTAGGCTGCGCCTTCGCGCCACGCTGCGCCTTCGCCCTGCCTGCCTGCGAGTACCAAGATCCACCTTTGATCGATGGAGTTGCCTGCCCAGTGCTGAACCCCAACAATGGCGCAAGCGAGATGCACTCGCAAAACCTGCCGGCGGAACCGAAAGCGGCGCCAATGATCAAGCGCGCCACCTCGTCGGCGCCAGTCGTGGAGGCTCGGCGTGTAGCCAGGTACTACGGGCGTGGGCCGCGCGTCGTAGAAGCGGTGCGCGCGGCCAGCCTGGTCGTGCAGCGCGGCGAGATTGTCGGGGTCTCTGGCCCGTCGGGCTGCGGGAAATCGACTCTGCTGCGCCTGCTGGCGACAATCGAGACCCCGAGTATCGGCGAAGTACTGCTTGACGGTACGCTAGCCAGCCGTGGCGGCACGCACCGTCTGCTCAATCCACTGGCGCGGAATGGCTTCATCATGCCGATCTTTCAAGATCCACTCGGCAGTCTGGATGCGCGCTGGCCAGTCTGGCGCAGCGTGGCCGAGCCGCTGACCGCGCCGCACCGCAACGAGCGGCCAGGCATGAACCGGCGGCGGGAAATTGCCCGCGAGCGGCTAGCCGCCGTCGGCCTGGCGCATATCGACCTGGATGCACGCCCGCGTGAGCTATCGATTGGGCAATGCCAGCGCGTCGCCATTGCCCGCGCCCTGCTTGCCACGCCGGGGCTGATCATCGCTGACGAGCCGACCAGCGCCCTCGATGCCTCGGTGGCGGCGGCGATCCTGCGGCTGCTCGCCGCCACGGCGCACAGCGGCACGGCCATGGTGATCGTCAGCCACGACCGACCACTGCTTGACATACTCTGCGACCGGGTGCTGACCATGCGCGACGGAGTGCTTGAAACGTCATGAGCAACGCTGACTGGTATCGCTACTACGCCCCACACCGCGTCGCCGGCCTGACGCCGGAGCGGATCGCCGCCGACTGCGCCGCTGCCGAGAAGGATATCGCGGCGCTGCTGGCGCGTACAGGACTTACACCGGACGATCGCATCCTCGAAGTGGGCTGTGGCTGGGGTCGCCATAGCCTGGCTCTGGCCCGGCGCGGTTTCGCCAAGGTGCGCAGCATCGACATCGCGCCCGAGCCGCTGGTGATCGCCCGCGCCTTGACAGTCGAATACGGGCTGGACTGTGGTTTTCAACAGCAAGATTTTATCGAAGGATGCGACGGCGCCTACACCGCGATCCTCTCGCTCTACGACCGCAGCGTCTGCGGCTTCCCCAGCGAGGCAGAGGATGTCCACAGCCTGCACCACCTGTCCGGCTTGCTTACTCCTGGCGGCTGGCTGGTCTTTGGCATCAACGACTGGCCCTTTCATCTGCCGGGGGCGCAGCGCGACTGGCGCGAGACGCCGCAGGGCATCGAATTGCTTGAGGTGCTGCCCGACCGAGCCGCAATGACCTGCACCGACATGGTGACGCTGGTGCGGCCAGATGGCCGGCGCGAGCAGTACACGCTCACGCGCCGCCACTACTACCTGCCGGAGTTGCGTCAACTGCTGGCCAACGCCGGATTCTCGCTGCACGGCGCGTTCCACCGGCTCAATGGCAAGCGACGGTATGGCGATGGCAGCAATGGCTTGTTTGTGTTCGCACGGCGAGAATAAGGTTTAGTTCGCTATAAAGACACACTATCATAGCTTGCTTTTTTGCCGGTAGCCAACCCAACGATGGGATCGCACAGATGGTATGAAGGAATGTTGATCAAAAGGAAGAATGATGAAAAGCTTGCCACACATCCTGTCGATAGGACTCATAATCGCCTTGTTGACGGCCTGTGGCGGAAATACCGCCCAACTTCCCACTCCTGCTACAAATGCATCTTCTGCTGGTGCAAACACACCAACAACGAATAGTGCGCCAACGAGCGCATCACCAACCACGTCGACGACAGCGGCGAGTGCCGTAGCAACGGCTGCAGCAAACACGGGTGCAGCTACACAGCCAGAGACCCTCCGTATCGTCACGCCATTTCTTGACCAACCCCTCGACCCAGCCAGTGGTGGCGGCTTTAACGCGGTTCAATTCGGTGTTGGCGAAACATTGATGCGCCTTGATACGTCCTTTGCGCCGCAACCCTGGCTGGCCGAAAGTCTCACGGCAAATGACGACAAGGCCTGGACGCTGACACTACGCGACGGAGCGACGTTTCAAGACGGTACACCCGTTACTGCCGAAGCGGTGAAAGCATCCCTTGATCGTGCGGTCGAGAGGATCGTGACGGCAAAAGGACTGTTCACAGGTGTAACTGTGGCGGTTAAGGATGAGCGCACGTTGACCTTTACAACAGCCACACTGGTACCGAGCCTGCCCGGCATTCTCACCGAGCCATCGTTTACGATTGTGAACGCGGCGGCAGCACAGGCCCAGGGCGACGCTTTTGCACAAAAACCTGTTCTAACCGGCCCGTTCATGGTCGAATCGTTTGAGGCCAATAGGCAGGCTATACTGGTACGCAACATCCACTACTGGAGCACGACTCCTAAAGCCGAACGTGTTGAGATCACCGCACTGAGTGATGCGAATGCGCGTATGTTGGGTTTGCAAAGTGGCGAAGCTGACATCGCTATCGACATTCGACCGGAAAGCGTCGATGTTATTCAAGGCGATGCCAACCTGAAGGTCGTCCCAGCTCAACCGGTGGCAACCATGTTTATGTACATCAATCAGAAAAAACCGGTCTGGCAAGACCTGCGTGTACGGCAAGCGCTGGCTTACGCGCTGCCACCCCGTGACGTGCTGCTGAAGACGGTCTTGCGCGGACAAGGCGTTGCTGGTGTTGGCCCGATTCCTCCAGCGGTTCTGAGTTGCGACAACCTGAAACCACTGCCGAACGACCTTGAAAAAGCCAAGGCCCTGCTGGCTGAAACTGGCTATACCGATACGAATGACGATGGGTATGTGGATAAAGACGGTCAAACGCTGTCCATGCTGGTTATCTCGTATCCGCAACGCCCGGCGCTTACACCGATGGCCGAGATCATTCAGGCCAATCTGAAGGATATCGGTATTCAGATGACGATTGAAAGCACCGAGCAGATCAATGATCGGCTGACAAAAGATGACTGGGCCGGCGCCATGTATTTCAACAATATGGGCTCAACTGGCGACCCCTACGGTTCACTATCTAACTTTTACACGGAAAAAGGCTCCTCGAATCGAGGAGGGTATAAGAATGCAGCCGTTGAAGCGCAGATCGCAGAACTTGGGCCGGTACAAGATCGCGCCGATCGCTTGCAGCGTGCCTGCCAGATTTCGCAGGCCTTGCTTGACGATGTCGCGATCCTGCCGCTGGTGTATCCGAATTACTCGTATGGTGTATCAAAGAAGGTCACTGGGTTCGATCAAGCGCATCCTTATTTTCTGTACTTTTTGAATGGAGACATGGGGATTTCGTGATTGGCTATATGCTGAACCGAATAGCTGCACTCGCGCTGGTGTTGTGGGGCATCTCGCTGATCGCCTTTACGCTGACCACGATCGCACCCGGCGATCCAGCCTTTTCGCTGTTGGAAGCGCAAAGCGGCGGGGCCACGCCTTCAGCAGAGGCGGTAGAAGCGTACCGTGTTCAACTTGGGTTGGACGCACCAGCGCCTGTGCGCTATCTGCGCTGGCTGGCGAATGCGCTGCAAGGCAATCTAGGCTTTTCCTATCGCAGCGGGCAGCCGGTCGCAGTCGAAATCGCCAATCGCTTACCGGCCACACTCACGCTGGCCCTGGTCAGCCTGGGGTTAGCGGTGCTGGTTGGTGTGCCGTTGGGCGTATTTGCGGCGATACGGCGCGGTTCAATCATCGATCTGTTGAGTCGTTTGTTGGCGATTGGCGGCGCAGCGTTACCGAGCTACATCCTTTCATTAGGACTAGTATGGCTGTTTGCCGTGACACTCGGCTGGTTACCGGCCTTTGGCGCGGGAACATGGCGACATCTTGCGCTACCTACCCTTGCGCTAGCCAGCGGTGTTACGACGCAGATCGCCCGCCTGACCCGGGCCAGTATGCTGGATGTCCTTGGGAAAGATTACGTACGCACAGCGCGGGCCAAAGGCTTGCACGAACAGGGTATCGTCACTAGGCATGTGCTGCGTAACGCGTTGCTCCCAGTTGTCACAGCTCTTGGCGTGAATGCGGGTAACCTGTTGAGCGGTGCAGTCATCGTCGAACGGATTTTTAGCTGGCCGGGGATCGGCAAATATGCGGTCGATGCGATCTTTTTGCGTGATTATCCGGTTATTCAAGGCGTGGTTGTATACTTTGCAGTCGTTTTTGTGGGACTGAATCTCCTGGTGGATGTGGCCTATCGCTGGCTCGATCCCCAGATTTCGTTCACGTCCCAACCGTAAAGTACTGTGGCAAACATTGTTGCTATGACCCAGAATCGGCAGGCTCAATCACGGGGGCGTCGCGTTCAATGGTTCCTGCGTGATCCAGGGGCGCTCATTGGCGCATGCATCGTCATAGTGATCGTCGCTGCGGCTCTGTTTGCTCCGTTGATCGCTCCCTACGACCCGACGCGCCAACACCTCGCTGATGCGTTTGGTGCGCCAAGCCTGCGCTATCCGCTCGGCGCCGACCATCTCGGGCGCGATATACTCAGTCGGCTGTTGTATGGCGCGCGGGCGACATTGGGCGCCGCAAGCCTGGTGTTGGCGGCTATGTTGCTCATTGCCATCTCGGTTGGTGTGGCAGCGGGCTATTATGGCGGTTGGTTGGATACGCTGTTGATGCGCGTTGTGGATGTGTTTCTGGCGTTTCCGGGGTTACTGCTGGCAGTGGCAGTCGCGGGCACGCTTGGCAGTGGATTGTTGTATGTCACCCTTGCGATGGCATCGGTCTGGTGGGCGGGATATGCGCGTATTGTCCGCAGCATGGTGCTAGCAAACCGATCAAAGGAATATATCATGGCGGCCCGTGTGCTTGGTCTGCGCACATTACGGATTATAGTTCATCATATTCTGCGCAACATTGCTGGGCCGCTGCTCGTGCTGGCTTCGCTCGATTTCGGATTGATCATTTTGAGTATCGCCGGACTCAATTTCCTGGGTTTGGGTGTTCAACCGCCGCTGCCCGAATGGGGAACAATGCTGAACGATGCACAGCCATTTTTGCAAACCGATCCACAACTCGTTATGTATCCAGCGGCGGCGATTTTCATTACGGTGTTAGGATGTAACTTGCTAGGCGATGGACTGCGCGACTGGCTCGATCCCCAGACGCGCCAACGATAATAAGGAGGGGTGATGCACCCTATACCAAACTACACGATACGCGCCGCCTTATCGGAAGATTGCCCCGGTGCGCGCGCCTTGATGCTGAATACGTTCGAGCGAGACCTTGGCTATGGGTACGTGGCCGCCTGGCGCTCCGATGTCGATGATCTGGATCGCACCTATCTTGACAATCCGCGACAAGCGCTTTTTGTTGCAGTAGAAAACACCAGTGGTCGGATAGTTGGTACTGCAGCGGTTCGCACAGGCAGACCAAAATCGCTGCCGCATCTGCAGTGGCTGGCCGATCGTTACCCACGCGAACGAACTGCCGAGCTTGTGCGCGTGTATGTTGGATCGCGACCATCGGCGGCACGGCCTTGCTCGCCAGTTGGTAGCCCATGTACAGCAGTTCGTCGCGAACGAAGGCGGCTACGACGTGCTGTATTTGCATACCAATCCGCGTGTTCCCGGCGCAGAAGCGTTTTGGCGCTCGTTGCCTACCCGCTTGGTCTACGACGATCGCACAGAAGGTGGAAAGATTGTCAAAGGTCTGAGGATGGAGACCTTGCATTTTGAGTTGTTGTGAGATGTCTTGAGGACAAAAGCCATTTGAATATGCTCATTTTGTATCGTGCAACTCATCGGTTGGAAGGAGGATCCAATGTTCGATCAACGATGGAAGCAGTGGGCCATGGTGGTGGTAGGATCGCTCATGCTCATAGTCTTCGAAGCCCGCCCGGTCCACGCAATGCACATCATGGAGGGCTTTCTGCCGCCGCTCTGGGCCGCGCTCTGGTTTGCTGTCGCCATCCCATTCTGGGTGGTCGGTCTGCGCCGGATCAACCGCTTGATCGCCGAGAAGCCCGAGACGCGGCTGCTACTCGGCCTGGCCGGCGCCTTTGCCTTCGTGCTCAGCGCTCTAAAGATCCCCAGCGTCACAGGTTCGAGCAGCCACCCGACCGGCGTCGGCCTGGGCGCCATCCTGTTTGGCCCAGCTATTATGAGCGTGCTCGGCACGGTAGTGCTGCTCTTTCAGGCGCTCTTGCTCGCCCACGGCGGCTTGACATCCCTGGGCGCCAACGCGGTCAGCATGGCGATTGTGGGGCCGCTGGTCGCCTGGAGCATCTGGCGCGGCTTGAAGGATCGCGCATCGATCGGGCTGACGGTCTTCCTCGCCGCGACGCTGGCCAACCTCTCCACCTACATCGTCACGTCGGTGCAATTAGCCCTGGCCTACCCCGATGCCGTCGGCGGCTTTACCGCCTCATTGCTCAAGTTCGGCGCAATCTTTGCCGTCACCCAGATTCCGCTCGCGATCAGCGAGGGTATCTTGACGGTGCTGATCTTCAACGCGCTCCAGACTAACGCCGCACCTGAGCTCAAAACGCTCGGTGTCCTAAAAGGAGTTTCATCATGAACAGCAAGCCTTTCCAATGGACCACGTCCTTGCTACTCTTGGCCGTGGTGGTCGGGCTCGCAGTGATCCCGCTGCTGCTGATACCCGATTCGGAATTTGGCGGCGCTGATGGCATGGCCGAGGAGGTGATCGGCGAGATCGCCCCGGGCTACGAGCCCTGGTTTGCGCCGCTGGTCGAGCCCCCCGGCGGCGAAGTCGAGAGCTTGCTCTTCGCATTGCAAGCAGCTCTGGGCGCGGGACTGATCGGCTACTTCTTTGGGCTGAAGCGCGGCCAGCGCCAAGCGCGCACCACACCGCCCGCCGACAGAAGCGATGGTTGAACGTTGGTAGATTCGAGCGCTGAAACCGGAAAGGCTTCTATGCGCATCATCGACAACTATGCCTATACCAATGCTCTACGCCAGGTCGACCCAACCCAAAAGGGCGGGCTGGCCCTGCTCGCCATACTGCTCTGCCTGTTGCTCGACCGTCCTGCGGTTGGGTTGCTAACCCTTGGCTGGATGTTCGCCTTCACGGCGCTGTGGGCGCGGATACCGCCGCTGGTGTTCGGGCGCATCCTGCTGGCCGAGGGATTGTTCTTGGCCCTCTCGGTGCTTGGCGTGGCCATAAGCGCGGGCTTTGAGCCGCCCGCCGCCTCCGTCGCAGCCTGGTGGTTCGGCCCGCTCTGGATTGGCGCCAGCCAGGAAACGCTCGCGCGGGCGGCACGCTTGCTTACTCGCGCTCTGGGCTGCGCGGCGGCCCTGAACTTCCTGATCCTGACCACGCCGCTGACCGATTTGATCGTGCTGCTGCGCCGGTTACGCCTGCCGGAGGCGCTGATCGACCTGATGATAATCACCTATCGGTCGATTTTTGTGCTGCTGGAGAGCCTCCAGCGCATGGCCTGCGCCCAAGATACGCGCCTGGGCTACAGCAATGTCCGGCGCGCCATGCGTAGCGCCGGGCTGCTCGGAAGTCAGCTCTTCATCGACGCCTACCGGCGCAGCCAACGTATGCAGGTCGCGCTGGAGAGCCGCGGCTTGGATGGACCGCTCCGTGTTTTGCCGCTCACGTACCGGTTCGACCGGCTAGTCTGGTGGCTAGGCGTTATGATGATGGTCAGCCTGCTGATCGTGGGAGTGCTATGATGGCTGCGTTATTAGAGCTCGATAACCTGCACTTCTCGTTTCCTGGCTTCGACACGCCCGCTCTGCGCGGCGCATCGCTACGGCTAGAAGCCGGCCAGCGCGTCGCCCTGCTCGGGCGCAACGGCGCGGGCAAAAGCACACTGCTGCTGCATGCGAATGGCATCTTGCGCCCGGCGGCGGGGGAGGTGCGCGTGGCTGGCGCACCGCTGGTCTACACCCGGCGCGGTCTGCTGGCGGCGCGCCGGCAAGTCGGTCTGGTTTTCCAGAGCCCTGACGACCAGCTTTTCAGCGCCAGTGTAGCTCAGGATATCAGCTTTGGGCCGCTGAACCTGGGGCTGGACTCATCCGAGGCTCGGCGGCGGGTCGCGGCAGCTGCCGAATTGTGCGACGTAAGCGACCTGCTCGACCGGCCAACCCACGCCCTGAGCGGCGGCCAAAAGACCCGCGTGGCCCTGGCCGGCGTCCTGGCCATGGAGCCGCTGCTCATCCTGGCCGACGAGGTGACGGCCGGCCTCGACCCGTGGATGCGCCACCAGGTTTTCGCAATTTTCAACCGGTTGGTCGCACAGGGTACGACCGTGCTGCTCGCCACACACGACGTAGCGGTGGCGCAGCACTGGGCCGATCTGGCGGTCATCATGGACGCGGGGCAAATCGTTGTAGCCGCGCCGCCCGCGCAGGTGCTGGCCACCCCCGAGCTGCGCCGATTATTGGGGCCGTCCGAACCGTGGAGTGAAGCGTATGACACCACAGCACAGTAACAAAATAGTGCGTCAGCATCTCAGTATCTCAGCGCCTCAGCGTTTCACCGTCTCACCGACCCCATTGTTATACGAGAGGAAACATTATGAACCCTGAGCGAAGCGCTCTGCTCCTCGTCGGCCATGGTACCGCAGACCCCGCGGGCCAGGCCGAATACGAACGCCTGGCGGCACTGCTGAGCGACCGGCTGATGACCTTCGTGCAGCCGTGCTTCCTCGAACTAGCCGACCCGCCCATCGCCCAGGCCATCGATGAGTGTGTTACAGCCGGTTTTCAACACATCGTCGCCCTGCCGCTATTGCTCGGCGCGGCGAGCCACCAGAAGAATGACATTCCCACGGCGCTCAACCTGGCCCGCGCCCGCTGGCCCGAGGTTAGCATTTACTACGGCACGCCGCTCGGCGCGCAGTACACCCTGGTATGCACCCTCGCCGAGCGAGTCGACCTAGCCCGTGCCGCCGCCAACACGCAGATCCCGCCGGAAGAGACTGCCCTGGCGATTATCGGACGCGGCAGCCGCGACCCCGACAGCAACGCCGAGGTAGCGCGAATCGCACGCTTGCTCTGGGAAGGGCGCGGCTACGGCTGGGTCGAATATGGCTTCTACGGCCTCAGTCAGCCCGACACCGCCGTCACCCTCGACCGCTGCGTCGCGCTGGGCGCCAAGCAGGTCGTGGTACTGCCCTATCTCCTCTTCACAGGGCGCATTCACCAGCGTATCGGCATACTCGTCGAGGCAGCGCAACAACGGCATCGCGAGATAGCATTCCTGCTCGCCGAGCATCTAGGTGAGCACCCCGGCGTGATCGCTGCGATCCGCCAGCGCTACGAGGAAGCCCTGAACGATACGGCGACGATGAATTGCGATGTCTGCAAATACCGCCAACTGATGCCCGGCTTCACGGCTGAGTTCGGCTTGCCCCAGACCAGCGACCATCATCACGGGATGCGCGGAGTGAGCCACCATCACGGCGCCCCCGCCGCCAACCGCATCCTACCGCCGCGCTACCGAGGCGGCGTCGCGGTGAGCGCCGCGCCGATGGGCGCCGCGCCACTGGTCTACGATGCCGAAGGGCGAGTCGCCTGGGATCAGATCTGGGGCGGCGACGACCCCAACAGTCCCTTCTGCGAATTGGCCCTGGCCGGTGGCCCGCCCCACCGCGGCGAATTGCTCGAGCCGGCATCCCCCGATACGGTCGCCGCCGATCCCGAGGCTTATGCGCGGGTCGTCGCCGAATTGGTGCGCGGGTTGAGGCTGGTCACCTCGCTGACGGTCGTAACCGACCGCGCCCCCGGCTGGGTCGGCCTGGTCTGTACGAGCGAGGAGATGGCTCTCTGGCTCTTGCGAGCGATCGTGGTTGAGAATATCAGCGTGCGCCGCGAGCGCAACGTGCTGTTCCTGCCCGCCGGGCCGAACTTCCACTTGGAAAGCGAGATCAAGAACGTGATCACCGCCGTCGCCAAGACCCACCACTACTGGCAGGAGCACATGCAAGGAGGCCAGCCATGACCAACAGCCCCACGACCGCTGCCGCAATCGCCGCCGCGTCGTTCACGATTATCCGCACCGAGTTGGCGGAGCGCGGCCTACAGCTTGCGCCGCCCCTCGCCGCCGTGGTCGAGCGCGTGATCCACAGCACCGCCGACTTCGAGTTCGCCACGCTGCTTCAGGCCAGCCCCGGCGCCCTCGAAGCCGGCGTAGCGGCCCTACGCCGCGGTTGCCCGGTGCTCACCGACGTGCAGATGGTGCGCGCCGGCATCAGTGAGCGACGGGTGCAAGCATTGGGCGGCGCACTCCACTGCCTGATCGACGAAGCTAGCGCGCCCGGCGCCGCCAACCCCGCTGGGATCACGCGTAGCGCCGCAGGTATCCGCGCCGCCCACGCGCGTGGGTTACTCGACGGTGCAGTGGTTGCAGTGGGCAATGCACCCACTGCGCTTTACGAGTTGCTGCGCTGCGCCGACGCGGGCGCGCGCCCGGCCCTGACGATTGGCGTGCCCGTCGGCTTCGTCAACACGGTCGAGAGCAAGGCGGCCTTGGTGGCGCGTGACGATCTATCCTGGATCGTCGCCACAGGGCGCAAGGGCGGCTCGACGGTCGCGGTTGCGATCGTCAACGCGCTGCTGCGCCTGGCCGCCGGGGCCGACAACGCGGAGGTCGACCCATGATGGCGCCCAACAGCGTCCCGCCCCGCGACAAAAAGGGCCAGCGCACCGGTTACACCACCGGCAGCAACGCCGCCGCTGCCGCCAAGGCCGCCGTAATCGCCCTGCTCAGCGGGCGCTGGCCACCGCAGGTGATGATCACCTTGCCGATTGGCGAGACGGCGACCATGACGCCGGTGGAAACCGCGCAAGGTGAAGGTTGGGCTTCCTGTTGCATGATCAAGGACGCCGGCGACGACCCAGACGTAACCCACGGAGCGCGGATCTGCGCCGTCGTGCGGCGCGTACCCAACGCCGGCATCAGCATCGAGGGCGGCGTGGGCGTCGGGCGGGTGACGCTGCCCGGTCTGGGGTTGCCGGTGGGCGGTCCAGCGATCAACCCGGCGCCGCGCCAACAGATCGCCGACAATGTGCGCGACGCCGTGCGCGAGGCCGCACCAGGCGGGGTCGATTTCCTCGAACAATTCGGGCTGGAGATCCTGATCAGCGTGCCCGACGGCGAGCGGATCGCCCAGCGCACGCTCAATGCGCGCCTGGGCATTCTCGGCGGGATTAGCATCCTCGGCACCAGCGGCAAAGTCTTCCCCTACAGCACCGCTGCCTGGCGCGCCAGCGTGATCCAGGCTGTCGAAGTGGCGGCCCGCAATAACGCCGCGAAGGTGGTAATGAGCACCGGCGGGCGCTCTGAGAAGTATGCGATGCGGATCTTTCCCGAGCTGCCCGCGGTGGCCTTTGTCGAGTTGAGCATCTTCACCGGGGACGCCTTGAAGACCTGCGTGGTCCACGAAGTGCAGGCCGCCGTTTTTGTGGGAATGATCGGCAAGATGGTCAAAACCGCCCAGGGCCACATGCAGACCCACGTAGCCGCAAACCAGGTCGACTTCGGCTTCCTCGCCCAGGTCTGTCGGGATGTGGGCGCGCCCGTCGATCTAGTCGAAGCGGTTGCCGCGGCCAACACCGGGCGGCACTTCTTGGAACTCTGCCAGGAGCACCGGCAGATCGCTCCGCTCCAGCGCATCGTCGAACTAGCCCAGGCAAGCTGCCTGCGTTTCATCGCCGCTCAGGACGGCGCGATGGCTTTTGAGACCATTCTGGTCGATTTCGACGGCGCGGTGCTGGCCCGCACGAGCGCGCCGAAGCCGGAACAGCCAGCCTTGCCGAGCGGCGACCGGCGTCCGCTGATCGAGCGCCTGGCCAGCGATCCATCCCGCGCCTACGCCGACGATGCGCCGCCGGAGGAGCAGCTATGACCCGCCCCAGCCGCCCCATCCTGGTGCTAGGCCTGACCGACGCGGGCGTCGCCGGCCTCCCGGAAGCGCTGCGCGAGCGCATCCAAGCCGCTGCGCTGCTGGTGGGCGGGGCGCGTCACCTCGCGGCCTTTCCCAACTTCGCTGGTGAGCGGTTGACGATTAGCTCCACGGTCGATCCGGCGCTGGAGCGGTTGGCGCGGGCTTGGGAACATGGTGAGGCCGTCGTAGTGCTCGCCTCGGGCGACCCGCTCTGGTACGGGATCGGGGCTAGCCTGCGCCGCGTGCTACCGCCCGAAGCTCTGGAGGTTGTCCCCGCGCCGACGGCGGCCCAACTCGCCTTCGCCGCCCTGGCTGAGCCTTGGCACGACGCAGTCCTGCTCAGCGCCCATGGTCGGCCTCTCGCCGACGCCATCGCCGCGGCGGTCGCTGTGCCCAAGGCAGCCATCCTCACCGACAGCCGCAACACGCCCGCAGTCATTGCTGCCGCTCTCCTGGCGGCGGGGCTGTCGCCCGCAACGCGCTGCGCGGTCTGCGAGCATCTGGGCGGCTCGGCCCAACGCATCATACGCACGACCCTCGCCGCAGCGAGCACACAGACCTTCGCAGCGCTCAACGTCTTCGTCCTCTGGTGCGGCGATCAGGCGACGAAGCAACGCACCCCTGCATTCGCCCCAGGCTTATCCGATGAAGCCTTCAGCACCGAGGCTGGGCAGATCACGAAGCGCGAGGTGCGCCTGTTGAGCCTGGCCGAGTTGGCCTTGGGCTCGGGCGAAGTGCTGTGGGATATCGGCGCTGGCAGCGGGTCGGTCGGGATCGAGGCGGCGCGCGCCCAGCCTGCGGCGCATGTCTACGCTGTCGAGCGGCGCACCCAGTTTGTGGCGCACGCCCAGGAGAATATGCGACGCTTTCCCGCGCCGAATCTGGATTTGATCCACGGCGAGGCCCCCGAGGTCTGCGACGGATGGCCCGACCCACACGCCATCTTTGTTGGCGGCAGCGGCGGACATCTCGCCGAGTTGATCGACCTGGCCCGCCGTCGCCTGCGTCTCGGCGGGCGGCTGGTGCTCAACCTGGTCGCCCTGGAGCATCTGCACGAGGTGTGTGCGCTGCTGCCCGAGGCGCGGGTGAGCCAGGTGCAGATCAGCCGTGGCGCGCCCATCCAGTCGATGCTGCGCCTGGAAGCGCTCAACCCGGTTTTTGTCGTAGTTTGGAAAAAGAGAGAAGATGATGCGAAGAGATGAGGAGGCGGGCAGGTATTTGGGAACCGCCGATACACGCCGATCGAGATCTTTCTGATGAGCTATCCGCGCAACAATGCTGCGCCCCAGCGCCTGACCGCTGACCGCTGATTGCTTGACGCCTATTTGGCAAGGTGATATATGAAACAAGCAGAACATGATGGAGACCGGCAAACGGGAGAGGATCTTGGCGCCGCGCCTGAACGTCGCCTCACTGCGGTCGGTCTTGGCCCCGGCGA
>JAKSDJ010001040.1 GCA_022360155.1 Chloroflexales bacterium
GACCAACCATAGCGATGAGGAGCACACCGTGCGATTGCTTGCTTAGTTCTACAACGAGACATGTCATTCTGAACCCTTCGGCGAGCCGGTCCTGAGCGCAGTCGAAGGGCTCAGGACTGGCGAAGTGAAAAACGGCCCCGAGACTCTTCGCTGCGTGTATCCTAAGCCCTTCGGCTCCACTCAGGGCAAGCGCCGCGATGAGCTCAGGGTGACATGCTCGAAGGCGTTTCAGCTCAGTACATCTAGAAATCTCGTTGTAGTATTAGTATCATTGTTCATCGGAGCAGGGAGTTGCACAGTGTGCGTGTTGTCTGCAACCGTTTTTTCGTGTTAGGCCCTATACGTAGGACGTACACTGCTATTGGTCTATCGATGTATGCCCCATCAAGTCGTTTCTGACAAATAACGTTCGCGTTGAGTTGGGAACAGGGATTGGGGTAAATCCCTTCTCTTGATAGTGCCTGAGAAACGACTGCCACTCGCTATCGTGCTTGAATCTTGGATCGTCCTTGACCAAGTCTGAAAGCACAATCACACCGATATTTTGCTCCGCGAGAAATCGATCGAACGGTGCATTTTTCTCGAACTCGCGCATCCGGCGGAAGTTATCCCCGGCATAAATATTAAAGCCGCCCTGCGCTTCCAGCATGGTTACGCGCTCTTCGATCTGTAGCGCTTTGATGGCTTGGATAGTTGCGAGATTTTCTCGCAGCGGCGACACCTTATCGACGTAACGCGGGATAGCAAGCAACACGAGCACGCCACATAATAAGATAATCGCAAGTTGCTTGGGCCACGCGAAAGCAGGTGTTGGCTGTTGTTGCTGGGTCGTAAAGACAACGGCGATCGACAGAACCATGAGCATAACGGGCAGCAATACGTAATGATCGCGCGGATAGATGACGATAGCAGATACAAGACCGGTAAAGGCATAGGCGCCTGACATCAAGAGAAACCGCTTGTTGTTTGCCACGGCTGCTTTGATCTTCTTCGGCCACGACTTGATAATGAAGAAGGCGCCAAGAGCAAATACGAAAAAAGCCTCCACCAAGCCGAACATTTTTGTTGGCGGCAGGATAATATTTGTATGGTAAAAGAATATCGCCGGAAATGGCCGAAAGATTTTCACGCTGTTCACCGCAAGATGGCGTATGAACAAAGCGGGATCACTGACAAATGCTTCCGAGACGCTCTGAACTGGTCCGAAATTGCGGTTCACTATTTCCTGCCAATTCGTCCAAGGGTTGAGATCGCTCCCTGTCCACGATACCCAGTTGAGCGAGAAGTGCTGGCCAAACGCAAAGATACTCCTCCCGCCGGACAACGGCGCGCCCAGAGCGCCGATCAGCGCGGTCGAGATAATCATTGCGCTGATGAACACGCCGGTATTCAGGCGCGAGAAGCGATTATGCGTGCGTATGTACAAGACAACGACAGCAAGGGCGAAGATGCTGAAAGAGAGAAAATACTCTGGTCGCACGTATGCCATAAGCAGCGCGCTGACCATGGCTGCCGCCGTTGCTGCCAGATTATTGGCGATGCGACTAATGAGAGTCAGCGCAATAAGCATAATCAACAAGGCGAAGTGGGAAACCTTTGGCCAGGTGGGCAGATTTGCTTGAGATATCAGGAAGAGAAGGGTTATAACGCTGCTCAATAGGAGCGGGACGCCCTTGGCGCGGAGCAAGACATATATGAACAACGGCGGCAGTATCGCCATGAGCTTGAAGTTCAAAAAGTAGAGGTCGATCCGGTCGGGCTCGATAAAAGAGAGGACATAATACCATAATGAATAGAGGGGGGCGTTATTGGCCGCGGGAATGTTGCTGAAGGATAAGGTTACACCATTGTAGAGATAGTAACTTTCATCGTATAAGCCCACATCGAGCTTCTGTTCGACCCCGGACGTGAACTTCAGACATGCGAGAACGATGATACATACGACGAGAAGTTCATTGACAGATGAACGAGACAACACTGATTGTATCTTCATAGAGATCAGAGGGAATGCCGAGCATGTATGAAACACAGCATTCACACCATAATCAATACGCTGGCTGCTTGGTCGTAACAACGCGCTTTGAACAGACGCTGAATGCCGTTCTGGCGCTCCTTCCTCTTGCTCAACCTGAGCAGGAGCGAATAATAGTGGATGGTGTAAGGGATGTCAAACAAAAGATATATCGCCCCACAGCGATCAGCGACGACACACAGCGCCCGGCGCCGAGAGTCGCTCTCGGCGCCGGGCGCTTGTTGCAGCAACGCGAAGAGGCGGTCTGGCGCCAGCTAGAGCGGTGGAGCCACTAGAGGAGTTGTACGATAAAACAACCAGTAGAACGTTGGGATGACCACCAACATCACCCCAAACACCATCATCATGGCCGGGATTTCCTTCTGGTCACGTTGAAAGAATACATATAAGCCGAAGAAGCCCATCGCCAATCCAAGCGTCACCATCGCTGGCAGCCACATGCTTCGATAGCTTATGCCATCTTTGGGAGGAACAATGCGCGCTGTCCCCGCAGCATCGCTGGGGTCGTGCATACTGGGTTGTCGTGCTGACTGCTGTTGGGGCGGTGAGGGTAATAGCATGCGACCGAGCGTGCCGTGTTCCGTGATGTAATAGCGGATACGGCTATCCGGCCCATACGCCATAGGCGCAGGGGGGAACACGTCGCCCGTACTGGACACACGCGTGAGCGGATTGACTCTCGGCA
>JAKSDJ010000663.1 GCA_022360155.1 Chloroflexales bacterium
CGCACCCGCCCTTCGGCCTGCATGGCGCGCGCAGCGATGGCGCTATCGTTGAAGACGCAATAACCCTCGCCCCGGTCGCTAAAGGCGTGATGGGTGCCGCCGGCCAGATTGACGGAAACGCCATCGGACAGGGCGGCCCGGCACGCGGCAATCGTGGCCCCCGCCGAACGACGCGAACGCTCGACCAGTTCCGGCGACCAGGGAAAGCCAATCCGGCGCACGTCTGCAACGCTCAACGCGCCATGTTGCACAGACGCCAAATACTCCGGGCTGTGCGCGTGCGTAATCTGCTCGTCGGTCGCGGCAAGCGGGATCTGGAGTTGATCCGCCGCGACCAGCGCCGCTTCGGCCACCCGCTGGCGCAACATAGCATATTTCTGCATCGGGAAGCGATGGGTGGGCGGCAACGGAAGAACAAAGGTGTCGGAATAAAAAATGTTCATGAGCGTTGGAGTGCCGCATATTGGTCGAGTCGCCTCAACCAAGAAGCATTCTTTTAGATGAAAATTCCATGAAAAAGCTTGTACCGGTGAGTTAATCATGCCAGGCACAGCGCAGGTTGTCAACCAATCGATCAGAACCAGGTATTTTAGCAATATCCGGCGTGAGCCCCAATCCGCTCGCATGGTTGACAACAAAACAATAATCCGTGTTTTGTTGTCAATCCGAACTTATCTCAGAATCTGTAAGCCCCCATCAGGATCTGACGGTGCGGCGCGTGGGTCTGTTTGAGAGAAGCAGGGAACTGCGGATGCCGCATCTGTCAGGTCTGGGGGTTTTGGGACGATGCGGTTGGCCGATAACTTCGTGGCGATCATCGCCGCTGTAGAACAGGGCTGAGCAGTCTATGACAACGTTCGCAAGTTTAGCAAGCGCCTGTCAAGCTACAATGCCAACTGCGCGCTATGAGCTGAGCCGTGCAACAAGTCGCACAGCTTGGGAAACTCGGCCTTGACATGTTCGTCCATCGCTCTTTGGAACTCGTCCGAGAAGTACGTCCGAAAGATGGGATCAAAAAGGCTAGCCATCCCGTTGAAGCCAACTCGAATCGCGTGGGTTATTGCCACGCCTTTGCCATCATCCACAAGTTCGAGAGAGAGCCAGACCGGCAAGCGGAAGAGCTTCTTCAATTGCCAAACGATCTTCTTGCCCGGCTCAACTGCGCGGACAACCCCCTTCATCTTCACTCTGCGCTTCCCAATGAACTCGTCCATATAGACGATGTTGCCAACATTATCGGGACGGCGTGAAATTGTATGCAGTTCCAAGTGTGTTCCCGGCCACCACTCCTGATACGCACAATCCGTACAGTTCAGCAGAAAGTTCACGATCTCGGCCCCGCTGATGCCGTCCACGTATATCCGTGATTGAATCGTGATCATAGGCATTCAATCCTTCACTCGCTAGCGGAAGACGCGGGCCATCGGCGCTGGGGAGGCCATATTTACGTGCGCCTATTCAACGCCTCATCCACAGTCGCTGCGCGGGGTAATGCGTGGCATACTCGGCTGGCAGAAACGGCGCCGCGCTCTGAATTTCTCGTATGAAACGATAAAGTCCTACAGCTATAGGATACAAGATTGTTGCGCGCTAGGGCGAAACATGCTCACAACATAGAGGATGCGGATCGCAACGCAGAAGCGTCGGCCAAACCTGCAACAAGGCTAACTGGGCTCATACGGCATGGCCCGTTTGTTATGGCCTTGTGACTGTTGACAATCAAAAGCGGCTGTCTATCGTCGTGTCGCCTTATGGCAATAGTGCTGCTATGTAACCGTTGCAAGGCGACACGACCAGGATCTTTCTTCGACGCTTTCGTGTGACAATCGCTGCCAAACGAGGATACAAGCAAGCTATGGGCGTAAATGCTGCTTGAAAAACGCTGTTATCGTGTTATAGCAGCGCACCCGGTTTTCGAACTTGATCACATCATGACCCTCGTTCTCAAACAAGAGATATTCGACCTGCTTGCCCCGTTCGCGTAATTGCTCGACCACATCGCGCGACTCGCGTTCGATCACCCGCGGGTCATTCTGGCCCTGGATCACGAGCAGCGGGCAGGATAACTGGTCGATATAGGTCTGCGGTGAACGTTCGATCAGGAAGTCGCGATCTCGTATCGGGTCGCCGACCGATTTGGCGAAGTAAGGCTTCCAGGTCTCATGCACCCGATCGATGAAGGTCAGCAAGTTGTAGGGACCAAACATCTCTACCGCCGCCGCCCAGAGTTTCGGGTGGCGGGTTGCCAGGGTCAAAGTCATATACCCGCCGTAGGAGCGGCCCACAACCCCGGCGTGCTGCGTGTCGATACGCGGATCGTCGGCCAAAATCTGCATGGCATGGACATGGTCGCTCCGGTCGTCGCCACCCCAATCACGATCAACCAGCTTCATATAGTGCTGGCCATAGCCGGAACTGCCCCGCGCATTTGGTACAAAGACTGCAAAACCATTCAGCGTTAAGAACTGGATCAGCGGCATCGAGAACCAGGCAAAGTCGGGGCGCTCCTGGCTCTGTGGTCCGCCGTGGATATAGTAGACCAGGGGGCGTGGCCCAGCATGGCCCAACTCGGCAGCGGGCAGATACAGCCGCGCCGAAATGTTCAGCCCGTCAAACGACGTGAATGAGGCATCCTCGCCAGCGGAAAGCCATGTCTGGGGAATGCCTAGTATCCGCTCGCGGGTATGCATCACAATCTGTGGCGCCTCCCGCCCCGCAACGGTATAGATCTGGGTTGGCGAGCAAGCAGTTGAGAACGACAGCGCATGCTGCTTGCTCAGCTTATCGTAGGAGGCCGACTCTATCACCCCATCCGATAGCCCGTCTGCGCCGCAGATCACCGTGTCCAGATGCAATTCCAGCGCCGCCTCGTCGAACTCGCCGGCATAAGCCCAGGAGCAACCATCGATGTTATAGCTGACCTGGTAGCGAGAACCCTCCAGGTGTTCCAGCTTGGTCATCTCGCCGACGCCGTGGTGAACAGCGCCGGTGACCGTCACCGGCACAGGATCGGCTTGCGGCTCCAGCGCCATGTAGGCCAGGCCATAGGCATCGTCGAACAGCGAGGTGATAAAGACGAAACCCTGCTCGTCATCCGTAAAGTGGCAGTCGTTGATAAAACAGGTCGCCGTCGGTTGCCCTTCGCTGCGCGCTGTGATCGGCGTGCCATAGAGCAGGCGCAGGGCAGCGCCATCGGATCGCCACTCGTACAGCACCGCATCGCCGGAGGCGTACCATTCAGTCAATAAAACCCGCGTGTGATCAGCATTGAAACCGGCAGCCTCCTGGACCCAGCGGCTTGTACAGAGTGCTTCCAGCGTCCGGGTCGCCAGGTTGCCGCGATAGACCACCGAGCGCTGCTCGTGGCGTGATTCAGCGGTCAGGTAGACCAAACCTTTCTCCTGGTCGCAGTGCGAACACGACACTCGGTAGTCTGCAAGCGCCACGCCAAAGGCCAGTTCAGGGTAACCGCCCTTGCAAGATATGAGCATCGGCTGATAGTTTTCATCACCGTCGTTGTCGATCAGCACCAGGATCTGATCGAGCTTGGGAAAGACGTAAAACGAATAGCCGCCGATGAGGTCTGGATTCTGCAAGGCGAGGTGTGGCGGCAGCAACGGCTCCGGTACACTACCGCCCGCATCCATCGCATACAGGCTAAACCGCCAACTCATATTGCTGATAAAGAACAACCGCTTGTCGACTAACTGGGGGGATAGGAACAGGCGCGCTGAGAGTAACGACTCGATGCGAATCATACTCGCTCCTTTTGTCTATGCCGTCGCGGCTACCCACAGGACTGCAATAACAACTTTATTACATTTGTGTTTTGTATTTCTGAACAGACGAAGGGTATTATATAATAATTATGGGTATTTACTGAAGATGCTTTCATCTCACAACCTTCACAACCCTCAGCGCTTTGCATAACAATCTTGTATCACTATAGCAATCCTATTTGAGTCGTGAAGCCGATTGGACACCGTCTTCAGACGCCCGCTGCTTCATCGCCTGAAGACGGCGCTACGTGAAGTTTACGAATGAGATAGGATTGCTATATTCGAATCAGAAGCGGATGAGCCGATCCTCAATCCCTTCCCTATGCCGGTTACGGAAGAAATGACCAGGACTGTCACGTCGATTCTCGCCGATTATGAGCAGATGGGCGTCGCCCGGCAACAAGAGGCTGCAGCTAATGTTATCGAACCGCTCTATATTCCTAACACCTTCACACTCGTTTACATACCTTTCATCAGCACTGTGATGGCCTCGCCAGCAACAGAGCCGAACCCAACCCCCTAACCGCCGCCGCCCCCCGCTGACATCGCAGTCACTATCTGGCCAAACCCCAGCATCTATGTGGCGCGAAACGGGCTGCTCGTCTATGAGATCCGGGTTAAGAACTACGGCAAGGGCAACGCCTCGTATGTCGCGTCAACCTTCCGTACATCACCCAACAGATGATTGTCATCGACAGCAGCTTCGAGAGAACGAACGACTGGGTGAGCGAATTAACCACGGAACACATCGCGGTCACCGCTATCTAGCCGGTTGCAGTGACCGAAACAGACGACGACTTCGTCATGATGGCCCAACAATTCGACGGGCCAACGCTACTTATCCGTAATAATTATGTCGAGTTCCGGGATCTGGAACACCACGCCCTGACACCGCCGGTCTTTATCAGCAATGAGCTGATGACCGTCGAAAGCGACCCCGAGTTCCGCATCTTCGCTATGCGTTGCGGCGATGAAATCGTCTATCGTTTCACCTTACCCGCGACGCGCCACGACAGCCCGATCAAGCGGTTGTCTTCTTGGGATGGGCACTGGGTCGCCGAGATAGACGGGCAGGTTCTGGTAGATGGCAAGAGCCTGAACCAACAACTTGGCTATAACGAGATCTTCGGCTGGCAACTGGTCAACAAGCTGCCTTTCTACTTCTTCAAGCAATATGGTCGCATTGGCGTCTCCTACGCGAGGCGGATTTTGCCCTACCAATACGACGAGATCGTTCACTACGCCCACAGTGAAGCCGCAACCTTCAATACAGCGGGGAATGACACCATGGTCTGGTTCCATGCTCGACGCGATGGGACATGGTATTATGTAGAAATGGGAGTGTATCGGTAAGGCGCAAGCAACGCGGCAGGTTCTATCCTGGGGCGTTGGCAGGGTATTCGTGCAACAAGGCTGCGGGGCTGCATATCCGCGCAACAATCAGGTGCGATTCAATGCTGCGCACCGCGGGTTATGCTACCTGCAATCGAGACTGGTCAGGGTTAGGTATGCCATGCTGTGCGAGCAGCTACCCGCCACTCGCCAGATGTGCAGATCCCCAAAATGACCAGATCATAACTCTATGTTATCATTATTCCATTCAGAAGCGCGACAATCCTGTTATACTCGGTCCAATCTACCCGAACCATAATCCAGCGTCAACGCAGACAACCTGAGTCGCTCGGCGGCTCCACGTCCCAAGAGGCAGATACTCATGGCTATCCTCAGATGGCTTTGTTGTATTACGAGCACCATGCTGCGCCGCTATCGGTTGGTCGGGCTGGTTCTCGCTAGCCTGCTGATCATCGGCGGGTGTGGGGCTGCGCCTGCCGAATCCGACATCCTCGATACGACAATCCTCTTCTCCGACACAACCATAACCGAACTCCCGCAGCGACAAAGCTACCGTATCGGCATTAACACCGAGGTCACCGGCAACGGCGCGCAGATCGGCGATCTGAGCATCCGCGCCGCGCGGCTGGCCGTCGAAGAGATCAATGCTAACGGCGGAGTCAATGGCATCCCGTTCGAACTGATCGTCCGCGACTGTCGCTCCGATGCGGTCACCGCCCTCGAACAATATCGCGCCGCTATTGCTGAAGACGACCTGATCGCGCTGTTAGGGCCGCTCAAGTCAGCCTACGCCATCACGATGGCGCCCGAACATCGCTGGTACGATCTCCCGATGTTCATTGGCGCAACCAACTACACCCTCACCGATCACAATGCCCCAAATCTTTTCCGGATGCGCCCCAGCGACCGTTTGACCGCTGCGGCTATGGTCTCGCTCGCAGTCGAACAACTCGATGCGCAACAGATTGGGATCATCTATGACTCTGACGCCTTTGGCAGCGGCGGGACCGAGCGCGTGGTCGTCGAGTTGCAGCAGCGTGGCTTATTGCCGCGTATTCGAGTCAGCTATCCGACCGGAACCAAGGATTTCGACACGGTCGTTCAAACCATGGCCGAGGCAAATGTTGACACAGTGCTGATCTATGGCGCCAATTCAACCGATGTCGGTCTTTTGCTGCGCGCCATTCGCTACTGGAATCTGGATGTCACGCTCATCACCTCGCCGGGCGGAGCTTCAGCCGTCACTCACAATGTCGCCGCCGAAGCTCAGGACGGCATCTACGTCGCCATCGATGCGGTCTTCGACACTTCGCCGATCGGCGCTGCGTTCCAACAATCGTTCGTGAGTCGCTTTGGGCTGCAGCCTGACACATATATCGCTTGGTATTACGACTCGATCTATTTGCTCGCAGAGACGCTTCAGGAACACCCCGACGACCCGGCGACCTTGAGCGCCGCCATCCGCGCGACAACATACGAGGGCGCACAAGGGCGCTACCGGTTCGACAGCAAGGGTGAAGGGCTGCATACGGTGAAGCTGGTCTCGATGTACAACGGCCAACCGCAACTCATCGGCGCGTATAGCGCCAGCGGCCTCGTCACCAGAGATGATTGGCAGTCTCACGTGAAAGGCCAGAATCCATGAAGCTGCCAACCTGGTCTTTGCTCCGCAGCGATGGCTGGACTCTGGCCAACCGCTTAGCCGCCACAACCTTGCTTGTCGCGGCAATCGCTATCAGCCTCTTGTTCTTCGACCTCAACCAGGTGA
>JAKSDJ010000978.1 GCA_022360155.1 Chloroflexales bacterium
CAAGCAAAAAAGAGTTTCCATGACAGGAACGGGCGTGCCGAATTGTGGAGTGTGGCAGCCATGCTTGCGCGCGGCAGCATGGCTGCCGCACTCCATACCCCTTTTCAGATAGTCTCTATGACTGGCGCGTTCTGTCGTGGCCTAGCTCAAGACCCAGCTTCCCGGAAAAAGGACTCGAGCCGGTCGATGCAGTCGCTCCATCCCTGATGATGATTGGCGCGCTCTTCCTCATTGTCGAATAGCGCATGGATCAGGATTAGCTCCGTTCCGCCATCGCGCTCGTGAAATTCAACCGCGACAAGTGTTGTCGCTACTTCGCCATCCCACTGCCAGGTGTAGACCAACCGCCGCGGTGCATCGACCTCCCGAAAAGTTCCGCTGACCGCGATATTCCGGCCCTCCGGCAACCCAGTCGACTTGAAGCGATACGTCCCGCCCACGCGCAGATCGCAGCTGATCAGCGTGGCAAACTGTGCGGGCCACCACCACTGGCGCAGGGCCTCGCTGCTCACCCATGCCGCGAAGACTCGCTCGCAGGGAGCGGCAAAGGTGCGGACCAGGCGTAACGTCGTCTCTTCTGAACTGGATTTGGAAGTCATGGTTTAGCGCTCCTTCAGATACTTGTCCAGGGCGTCGAATTGCCCTTCCCAAAATTGGCGGTAACGGTCGAGCCAGGTTGCCGCCTGCTGCATCGACATGGGCTGAAGGCGGCAATGGTACACCCGCCCGCGTTTCTCGCGGACGATCAAACCGGCGCTTTCGAGCACGCGCAGGTGTTTCGAAACGGCCGGCAACGACATTGCGAAGGGCGCGGCCAACTCGGTCACGGCTGCCTCGCCCAAGGCCAGCCGATCGAGGATGGCTCGGCGGGTCGGATCGGACAGCGCAGCAAAGACCTCGTCCAGTGTTTCCGGCGCTTCTGGTAAATACTTAACCATTTGGTTAAATGTAACTGATACGAGGCTGCTTGTCAACCTGCTGAAGAGTGGAACCGCCGATACACGCCGATTGAGGGCTTGCAGTAGTATTGCCGGTGTGGTTTGTAGCCGCGCCTCATGAATTTTGACGATCAAAACCGGTAATAGGGAAAGGCGCTCGTAGTGCCGCCTTCAGGTGGTTGTGCTGCCGTAAAATCGTCTAAAGGCGGCACTACGTCGACGACCACAGTTGGTTGCCACATTTCATCAG
>JAKSDJ010000348.1 GCA_022360155.1 Chloroflexales bacterium
CAAGCGGCCTTGATTATCGAAGAACGCCCGAACCGTCGAGGTTGTCCCCTCTATAACTCCTCCTTTATAATAGCCTTCAGCCACCACATATCCTATATCGAACTCAACTATGCCACTTGGCGGCCTCTCAACGAGGTATTTCGCACGCGCCTGCTGCATCGCATCGTACATGCCGCTCTCGGTGAGGAAACGCGTAGAGTTGACTGGTTGTTTCTGGACCAAATCATCGGGTCTGATTCCGGTAATAGCCCGCCTCTTGTGGTCTTCCATTGTCGTTTGCGGCCCATGGCGGCTGGATGCATGAACGTTGGGTGAACCATACAGCTGCTCGAACTCGTCAATCAACTGTCGGAAGTTACAGGTATTATTATGCACTAACCATTGCTGGGTGCCAACGAAAAAGGTGTGCGCCTCAGCAACGGTCAAATTATACATAACCTGTGGTTCCTCCTCAAACCACAGGGTTTGCACTGCACCATAGCCGCCGCTGGCTTGCCGAAGATGTGCGCCGTTCCACAGGTCGCCCGCCGCGACCCAACCGCGTTCCCGTGTGAAGAACGGATGATCGGGCGTCGTTTCGATCGATTCACCGTCAATCGTCAAATGAACCTGCGTTGAGTCCGTGTGGGACATGGTCGCAGTCACCGTGAACAGCTCGGTCCGCCCAGTCGCCGCATCCCAGGCCCATACCAGGTCAGCACGTTCAATACTGGCAATCGGTCGCGGCCCATCCCCGGTAGACACCAGCGTCTCGGCGCTGAAGCTGTTGCGACACTGCTTGAAGAGCCTGGTCACCATGTTGCGCAGGAGATCGGGGGTGGCGGCGAATTGCTTCTGCAGCCACACGCGAATCGCGAGCCGTGTGTCGGGTAACCACTCCAGGTATTTGGCCACCACCCGCACCACTTGCGAGCCATCGCCCAGCAGCGGGATGAGCCCGATCGCATTGAGGAAGGTATCCACAACATCGCCGCGCACCAACGCGGCCAGCGTGTCACGTACATCGCCGATGACGAGGAAGCCGCTAGCCAGCCAGCCGCCAACATAGCCAAAGCACTGGAGATGCGCGGCATTGAGCCAGCCCATATCGACCAGGTTCTGGCCGGCGTCGCCCAGGATAAAGCCGGCCACCACAGCGGCGGCATACTCTTCGCCGGTCAGGTCATAATAGAACGGGTCGCTGCCGCGGGCATACTCCGCCGCATCGCTGAAGAAGTCGCCGTCGGGGTTGCGGTTGAGAGGATCGAAGCCGTTATACAGTTCAACACGGTCATTTAACCCATCGCCATCCGTGTCGGCATTGACTGGACTCGTGATACCAAAAACCTCTTCCGAGTCGAGCAAGTCGTCGTCATCGGTATCAACGTTACGTGGATCAGTGATGCCATCGTCGTCGTCGCCGTCCGGTCCGGTCTGGCGGGCGCCGGCTTCCTCGCCGTTGCTGAGCCCGTCGCCATCGCGGTCGAATTCGGCGGGATCGGTGGTGATGGGGTACCGCGAGCGGGGCAAACAGCGCGGCGCCGCGCCGGTCCGGTCTGGGGCGTGCCGCAAAGCCCCGCAAGGGAAACCCGTGCGGGCGCACCCGCGCCGCGCGGGCATTCGGGCGATGCGCGCCGCGGGCGCTTATGTCCGGTGCGGGCGCAACCGGTAGCTCGTGCCCTGCGCGCCGCCGCGCGGCCCGATCCGTAGCGCCTCCGGGGTCAGATCAGCGGGTTGCACCGCGGCGGCGACTGCGGCGGTGGGCCAGCCGCTGCCATGCGCTGCGGCCAGCGCCGGAGTAGAGGAGATACAGGGCAGAGCTTGGCCGCGGATATCGCGGCTACCCTTGCCGCGGCGATGGAGGAGCAACGCGCCCCGGCCCTTGGTCTGGGCATGCTGGCGCGCCATCGTGATCAGCGGCGGCGGCATCCCGGCGACAAACGCCGCTTCCAGTTCCTGCTCATCGCGCTGCGGATCGTCGCGTAAGCCCCGCACCCGTGCGCGGAGTTGGGTCGTGGGCGGCTTCCGTCATAGGGTCTCCTTGGTGCGTTACGATGGTCGAAGAGGTTATCAATGTGTTCGGCGCCTGTGGCGCATCTCTGCACGAGCACGTTGCCCGCAGCGGCGGTCGTGTTTCCGCGCCCGCGCGCGCCGGAGACCGTTCACGCTGCGCCTTAAATCGTGCCACAGGGCTGCTGGTCTGCCGGCAGCGGCTGAATCGACGGCAGGTAGGGGCCGGTTGTAGGGTCATAGGCATCACGTTCCCAATCCCCCACATCGGCGATCTTGCACAGCGTGCGGGTCGCTACATCGAGCCGAAACACCCCGAGTTGGCCGGTAAACAAGCCATCGTAGGAGGTGGCCGCGCTGATCTCCCAGATGGCTTCGTAGAGTTCTTGCTCGTCAATCTGGGTGATCGTTTTGCGCTGGCCATTGGCGAAGGTCGCCTGTTCATTCAGACACGCCCAATCGTCATTGTACTGTTGGTACCACGTCCACGTGAGCTGGGTCACCTGGTAGGCGTGGAAGATCGCAAACCAGCCATCATCGTCATACGCGGTCATGGCAACGCCTCCGCCGGTACTGCAGCGCCCAGCTCTTTAGCCAGGCGCAGGGCTATCTCGTACCAGTCCCATGGAGTTGGCGCACCTGCATCTATTATTTTTGCCCGATGTTTACGAATAGCATTGGCAATGCTTTCGGCGCTATCGAGAGCACGTTTCGCATTGTGTGTTTGACGAGCCTCAGCCAGCATGACAACATAATTTATCATCAGTTCAGGATTCGGTTCTTGGCGTCGAAACGATCGTGCATAGCTCTGTGCCTCATCATCGAGTCCGAGAAAAAAGCAACTTGGCACTAATTGCTGATACACCAGCCATTGTTTTTGTGCTATTTTATGTTGTGCAAGCGCACGGGCTTTTTCGTAGTATGGCCGAGATGCGGGTATGTCATTGGCAAGATACAGTAGCGTTCCAACACGTAGAAAATCGATTGGCTCAGCCTCTTTTCCTAACGGATAAGCGGTTGCAGCACGATAGAAATAATCTACTGCCTCTGCCTCACCTAGCCAATGTAAGCAACGAGCTACTGCTTCCATCCGTGACCATCCACCATACTGCATTAAGCTTGCCTGAAGCTTTACTAATTCCTGGCGCAACTTGTTTTCATTGATCTTGATCATGAGGTGTTTCTTGTTCAATAGAGCAGCGTGGGTGGCTCATTACACCCACGCTGTTGTGATTCATCTATCAGGCCAAGGCTGTTTGATAAACTCAACAGAGGTAATGCGGTTGTTGTCCAATGCTTCGAAGACATCGGCAAGACCATTCCCCCAGAGACTAGGATGAAGCCCAGAACCAAAGATGATGGTCTCATAGGTGTCCGTGCCATTGACAATCTGATTGAGAAGAGTAGCGGCACGTTGAATGTCAGGATCAGCACTGTTTTGCAGCGGCGTCAAGTAACGATTAGGCTGAGTTGTTAACCAAGCAATCGAATTTTCTATGAAAATATCAGGTCCGATTTCTGACCGCATCCGTCTCAGGTTTACAACCTGCTCCTTGGCGGTGACATTACCCTTTGCCTCAAGTATCACTGTTTTGCCCGTAGTTCGATTGACAGCGACAATATCTGGCCCCTTCGTTAAATTAAGAGGGTAGTTGGCGATACGTGAACCCACAAAGAGCACCTCATAATTCGACTGTTGCAGATATTCCACCGCTGCTTCAGTAGAACGTGCCTGAGCATATCGGCGACCGCGTACTCCTGGCCAATGTTGCTGTACTCGTGCATCGACCCGTGTCCAGTCAGCGGATCATTCATGCGGCTATTCATCGCTGACCGTTGCGCATTGCTCAAATTATAGCGATCCATGCGCACCTGCCGTGTTACAAAGAAGAGCTTATTCAGACGTTGCGTATTATGTCGCGCCACCGCCAACGGGCGTGCAGCATCATCGACCTTGCCCGTCCACCCCAAGGCGAAGAGAGCCGGCTCAAAGAGCTTGGTAAGCGTTGCCGATGGCGAGAGCTGTCTCACGCCGCCAGCACTGGCGGAGACGCTTGCGCCATTGCCAAACTGCTTAGCGGACCAACGCGCCAAAGAACCACGCAGATGGTCGAGCCATGCG
>JAKSDJ010000576.1 GCA_022360155.1 Chloroflexales bacterium
CAACTTGTGGATGATCTTCCGCACGGCGATTTGCCGCTAACGGTTGAGGCATTGTCGATAGACGATCACGAGACGCTACGTCTGGTGCTGATCGATCTTGCCCAACGCATTCTTAGCAGCATCATGCAGCCTGACTACATTGCGCTGATGCGAGTGCTTGTGGCCGAAGCGCCGCATTTTCCGCAGCTCGGCGCACTCTTTACGGCCACTGCGCCGGCCCGCGCATTTCGCAGCATCGCAATCGTGTTGCAAGAAGCGCAAAAGCGCGGTTGTATCACGGTTGTCGATATTGACGCAGCGACACGTTTGCTGATCGGATCGCTGCTTACGTACGCCATTCTTGATGGGCTCTTCGTTATCGATGGCCCTCCGCGTCCGCCAGAATCGGCGCGCATAACAGCCATCATCGATCTCTACATACGGGCTCTAACATAACTACATTTTTTGTATAGAAAGGACAGACAGATGTCAACATCAACACTTCCCGTTCTCGTTGTCGGCGCCGGACCTACCGGGCTGACGCTTGCCAATACGCTGGCACGCTATGGTGTGCAATTCCGCATTATCGACAAACACGCCGCGCCGCTCGAACTGACCAAAGCCGCAGCCATTCACGCGCGTGCGCTGGAAATCTTCGCCGATTTAGATATCGCGGATGCCGTACTCGATGAGGGGCAACGCGTCGATATCCTTGACCTGCGCACCGATAAACAGGATCGGCTCCACTTCGACTTCAACGGGCTGCAGAACACGCCTTATCCGTTTATGATCGATCTCCCGCAGTTTCGCACTGAATATTTGCTCATCGACAAATTGGTCGAGCAGGGTGTCGCCATCGAGCGCGAAGTGGCGTTGGTCGATTTTACCCAGCAAGCCGAATATGTTGAAGTGCGCTTGCGTCATAAAGATGCCCAGGGCAATGAGCGCGAAGAGCTGTGCAACGTGCGCTGGCTGGTAGGTTGTGACGGTTCGAAAAGCCTGGTACGCCAGATCGCTGGGTTGGATTTTCATGGTGCAGCCTATGCTGATGATTGGGTGCTCTGTGATGCCGTGATCGATTGGCCTTTACCACGCAACGAGATGACTTTTAGCAGCGATGCAGAAGGCATTTATGGCATCTTTCCCTTGCCAGGCGATCGCAAGTATCGGGTTGCCTATACCCAGAGTTACGACGAAAACGGCACACCAATTGAGCCAGACATGGCAGACGCCCAACGCGCAATGGCGCGTACAGGATTAGACGGTCGCATCTTGGAAACTAGCCAGTTCTGGGTTTTCAACCTCGCCCACCGGCAAGTAGACCGCTACCGCAACGGACGTGTCTTTCTAGTAGGCGATGCGGCGCATGTGCATACGCCTTTCGGGGGCCAGGGTATGAACCTTGGCGTGGCCGATGCGTTCAACCTTGGTTGGAAGCTGGCGTTGGCGGAACAGGGATGGATCGACGAAGCGATTCTGGATACGTATCACGAAGAACGACACGATGCAGCCAAGGGCGTTGTGCGCAACACGCATATCGGCGCATCCGCCATGTTGATCCGCGATTCCTGGCCGGCGATGATGCGCGACCGAACTATGGACTTACTGAACATAACACCGCACATGGAGAGCCGCGCGATCCGCACGCTTTCGCAACTCAATCATAACTATCGTGGTAAAACGTGGATTCAAGGTAAAAGCGATCGGCTGTCGGCAGGCGATCGTGCGCCCGATCAACACTTCTACGACGGCATCTCCCAGCGATACGTTCACATGTTTGAACTGCTGCGCGGACCGTCGTTCAAGCTGCTGCTGGTCGATAGCAATAATGGACGTGATCTAACAACGCTCTTTGACATTATTCATCAATGTGCTGCCCAGTACGGCAATATAATCGACGCCCATCTTATCACCACAAAACCGCAGGCGCTCAACGCAACGCCCGCGACTGCAACGCAGTGGATCGACCGCGGAATGAAACTGACCGAGTATCATCAGCTCGGCAAGCAAACCGCCTATCTGATTCGCCCCGATGGGCATATCGGCTACATTCATCAATCGGCGAACTGGCAACACTTGTGCATATACTTACATGAAATGCTGCTTGCTCAGAAGACAATAGGATGAGGTGCAAATCATGGAACAGATTGCTAAGGATGCATACCTACTAGACGGATTTCCCAAGTATGTGATGAACGTCTATCTACTTGGTGATGTATTGATCGATGCTGGAACACGTTTCGATGCAAAGCGGATTCTTCGTCAGTTTCAGGGCAGGCGCGTCACAGCGCACGCGCTTACCCATGCGCATCCTGATCATCAGGGGGCGAGTAAGGTGGTCTGTGAGACACTGAACATACCCTTTTGGTGCGGGACGCACGATGTGGCTGTGGCCGAGAGTGGTGATACGACCGCCCAGTTTCCCCCGCCGCGACATTGGAGTGTTGGGTTGCAACAACGCATGATTGCAGGCGCCGGGCATCCGGTTGCGCGGGCGCTACAAGAAGGCGATGACGTTGGCGGGTTCACCGTTGTCGAGACGCCTGGGCATTCGCCTGGCCACATCGCCTTCTGGCGGGAGTCGGACCGGGTGTTGGTGTTAGGAGATGTGCTTTTTAACAAACACCCGGTCACCGGGCAAGTCGGATTGCGCGAGCCGTTTGCTATCTGGACGCCTGACCCAGCGCAGAACCGTGCGACGGCACGAAAGCTCGCAGCGTTGCGGCCTGCAACGGTCTGCTTCGGACACGGCCCGCCTCTGCGTGATGAAGAGCGGTTTCAGAGCTTTGTTGCCCAGCTATCGGCGTCGTGAATGGCGTCTCCGTAGCGCGCTTTGGTCAACTCCCAGCGCGTTGCGGAGACGATCAGGGCAAAGTGTGTCGCCCGTGAAGTACAGTGCGTGCGAATCACCTTGCCGGGAGACACAGCGGATCTCACTCGCAGCGCCGGCATAACACCGGCGCTGCCTTCCGTGTGAGTCGGCGAACCACGACTCAGATCGGGTTGTTCGTTACGAAAGTGAAGAAGGTTTGCTCGTTCGTCTGGCTCCACGTATAGATCCTGGCGCGAAATTCTTTCCAGGGTTCGTAGATTGCCTTGAAGTCCGGGTTGCTGGCCGCATTTTCCGCGAAGAGTTCAAAAGAGGTCTGTTGCGCCGCCGCCGTAATCTCGTCGCTATAGGTTCAGAGTTGGACGCCGCCGGCGAGCAGTTCGCCAAGCGCGATACTATTGAGCGCATCGTACTTCGCGGGCATATCGATGTTGGTCGCATAGGCTGCTGCCTGCAAAATATCAGGAGATTCTGCAGGCAGCCTATTATAGGCATCGATATTCACAGTTCAATGTTCTGTTTCTGTCTGGCGATACGCGCCCTGGACGCACCCACAAAGCGCCTTGCTTGTTAGGCAAGGCGCGGATTGGCTGCAAGGCGGCTATCGCGAATGACAGCGCGATTCTACTCTGTACGGCGCAGCAATACATCAGTAGATTCGCGTAATGGGGGCGCCTATTTTGTACAGGACTAATGGCGGGGCTTTTGAATGCGGGTAGTGTTAAGGGCGCTATGTGCGATCAAGCGCTTTCCAACGCCGACGCGACCCAGGAGTCAAAGGCTGATCTCGTTATGGCATTGCCGTCGCAGCTCTTGCGACGGCTCCAGGCATCGTTATGCTTATACCTGCTTTTATCCCGCTTATGGTACCGCTTCACCCAGTATAGTGTAGGTAAGTACGGATTGCGTCAGGGCGGCCTATCGCTGACGCTGGAAGAATTTTATGATTTCGCGCGCCATTGCTGTCAGTAAGGCAACTTCACGTTGGCTTGGTTCCGCCCGATGGATGAGTTGGCGCAGGGCGCGGAGCGTCTTCGTCGCCGAACCGGTTTTGAAAAAGCCAATAACCTGTAGCGCCTGTTCCGCTGTGGTGAAGAATGTCTCCAGATCGGCGACACAAGCCGCTTGATCATGGGGTGGGACGTGAGGCTTAGGTGTTTCGAGCGCGTGTACCAGGCCGCCGGCGCCGGCGGCCATCCGCAATTCATACATGAGCAGCAGGGCGGCCTGCGCCAGATTAAGCGAGGGGTAGTCCGGATCGGTAGGCAGCCGAACGATAGTGTAGCAGCGGTCGAGTTCACGCTTGCTCAGCCCGTTGTCTTCTGGACCAAAGAGCAGGGCGACCGGCCCGCCAGCACTGCGTTGCAGCAATGCGAGCGCCAGCGCACGGATGTCGCTACGGGCCGGATGCTCGGCGTGGTGATGCTCGCTGGCGCCCACAACGTATGTAGTATCGGCCAGCGCTGCATCCAGATCTGGATAGATCTGCAGCGTTGCCAGTAGATCATCGCTGCGGCGGGCGATACGCAAGATGTCTTCGGAGGCGAACGGAACGGGCTCGACCAGGCGCAACCGGCGCAGTCCCATATTCTTCATCGCCCGCACTACACCACCAATGTTTACGACATCGCGGGGTTGATACAAAACAATAACAATCTGATCGAGGATGGAGGCAGCAGAATGAGAATGATCGTTCACTGGTTGCTGTTTCTTATCGCTTGTCGCTTACGCCCGACGGACTGCTCATGCACCAGCATCGTGCAGACCTGTAAGCGATCTTGTTGCACGTTGCAGCGTATCGATGCTCCGCCATTTGCCACGATGCTGCTGTAATCTCTAGTATGCCATTGGTGGCGTATTAGGGCAAGAGCCGGCGTGTTACGCTCGGGAATGGCTCCAAACTTGCAGCTTATGGCGGGCTGTTAGGTCATCACTGCGCCCCGCTGGCCTCTTACCGGTTTTGCACTGAAGAGAAAGCCTAGACGGTCCAGGTTGCGGAGAACTTCTTGCCAGCGCCCAGAGCTTCTAGTTATGCATCCATGGTCGGTCCGTTTCCTTCAAATGAACCACGGCAATTTAACTCATTTTCACGATGACACCCATGCTGCCATGTGGCATACTCAGGGCATCCACTTATGTTCGCCGGAACAACAACCAATGAACCAATCGGTTCACAATAGTAAGCTTGAAGGAAAGGAGTAGATAATGTTGAAGCACAAACTGGTCATCGGGACCATGAGCCTTGCCCTCTCGGTCGCCATAGCGGCTAGCGCAAATGCCAGCTTAGCCTCAAATGATGACAATAATGATGTAGGTGAAGGCACAGTCTGTGAGACCTCCCTCGGCGCCGTTGCGGTCAAAGGCCTGGTGGTGCCCGATGGCGCCTCCTGCACATTGGATGGCACAATGGTCGAACAGGACATTTTCGTTGGCTCGGGCGCAAACTTGGTCGCCAATGCTGTGAAAGTAGGCGGCGATATCCAGGGTAAGGGCGCCAAGGATGTCCAGATCATGCCTGATTCGGTTGTCGGCGGCGACATCCAACTCAAAGAGGGCGGTTCTGCCACCATGGACCATGTGAAGGTTCGGGGTGATGTGCAACTCGAGTTGAACAGCAGAATGCTGAATGTTTCAGCCACGGTTGTCGGCGGTAGCCTCCAAGTGTTCAAGAACACCGGTGGTGTGACTCTCAACGGCAATCAGGTGATCGAGGATATCCAGTGTAAAGAAAACACCCCTGATCCAACCGGCGGCGAGAACAGCGCAGGCAACAAAAAAGAAGATCAGTGCGCCCAACTCTAATTCGAGAGCGCCGATCCGTCAACAATCTTCCTGAGTAAAGTACAACGCGCACCAGCTCCCACGGTGCGCGTTGTATGTGTATATGCCAGTATTGGATTAGCCTGCTCCGATCACTGGTTGCCTTTGCTGTTCTGATCAGCGCTGGTCGTCATTGCGCTGAGACTGTCGCCAGAGGAATGCCAACCCGGCCATTCCTAGGCCGGCGATAGCCAAGGTCCACTTCACCCCATTCGCCCCATGTGTTGCGCTGACGCCCTTCGCCATGATGGGAATTGTCGCTAACTTGGCGGCTGTTTCGGCCTTGGTGCGTTCGAACAGCTCTGAGTTGGCGCGCAGTGTATCGGCCAGGGCGCGGCGGCGGACGACGTCTTCATCAGTAATATACTTGCCGAACGAGCGCAGCCCGGCCAACTGGAAGTGGTGTTTCTTGAACAGCCGGTAAATCTCTTTGACCCGATCGATCGTGATATTACGACCCAGCGTATAGTCTTCAAAACGCCCTTCCATAGCCAGGAGCGCTGTTTCGCCAAGGCAGGCATAGGCGGTCTTCGGCGGCAGGCCAATATCATAGCCAAAGTCAATATTGCCGGGGATCAACACCTCGCCGCTCTCGATGACCAACACGTCAGGGCGCAATGCGGCTTCTGCGGCGCCAATATCGGGCGGGCGAGCTACATCGCAGATCACCGCGCCCGGTTTACACTTGGTGATGTCGAGGATACGTTGACCAAACGCCGATGTTGCTGTGACAATCAGGTCGCAGTCGCCAACGAGTTCGTCGGGGCGCGTGGCGATGGCAACCTGTGCACTGGGAGTTTCGCTCTGGATTGTTCGTTTGAGGTCGATCAACTTCTCGGGCTCGATGGAGACCAGAACCACATCTTTGATAGCTTGAGCGAGTAGGCGTGCACAGACCGAGCCGATCGAACCGGTTGCGCCGATGATCATAACCTTGCCCTTGGTTAGATCCTGAGCGCCCATCTTGATCGCCGCTTGTTTTGCCGCTTCCAGCGTCGCCGCGACGGTTAGGCTGTTGCCGCTGGTGATCGCGATGTCAGCCTCGTGGGCGACCGTGATCCCCGCATCGCCCACGACGCTGGTGAATGCGCCCAACCCCATAATACGAGCGCCTTTGCGCTCGGCCATATGCGCCGCCATATTCAGACGGTTGTAGGTAAAGCGCTCGCCGTGACGCATCATTTCGCGCGGCGTGGCGCCCAACGCAATGAGATGGCCTTCGATTCGTTGCTCGGTGCTTGGCGACTTGCCGCCCGTGATCCGCGAGATATAGAGCGGCGGGATATAGGCGGCAAAGATTTCGACCAGCCGCTCGGGCAGGTAGCGGGTCCAGCGGAACCAAGGATGTGAGTAGATAAAGCGCAAATCAAGGGGATGAATGACAAAAGCAAATCGGTTGATCCCCGCTTCTTCAGGCTGGAGGTAACGAATCGCTGGCTTCCAATCCCAATCGGCCAGCAAATCAAGGTATGTGTCTTCGGTTAATGGTGCGTTGGGGTTGTGACGCAAGGCGACGAGCACGGCCTCGATTGTTGCTGCTGACCAACGCCCCAGCCCGCCTTTTTCTTCTAGTGAGGGCAGGACCGTTACAACAATCGTTGCGCCGCGTTGCCACAGATCGTCGAGATCGGCCTCTTCCGCCGAGTCGACGACAATCATCTTATGCTTGAGGCTGTTGGGTGCGTAGCGACGGATGGCGCCAATATCGCCGGCCAGTATATCAGCCCAGTGGAAAGGTGCGGTCGTACGATGAATGTTCGGTTGGCCGGGTTGAGCGCTTAAGAGGCGAAATGGCGCGTTCTTGAGTTGCTCTAGCGTTGGCGCGGCAACCTGGTCGAGGCTCTGGCGGCTGCCGACGCCCGGCATGTCGGGAAGCGCAAAGAAGACGACCGGGTCGGCGTAGCGTAGTGTTGGGCTGCGCCGCGACAACGCTTGGGCCAGGCCTTCATGATTCAAGCCCGGCGTCATCAAAATACGTTTTTGGCTAAACATTCCTGGGTTGGCGCGCTCGGCCAGAATAATTCCCCAGCGTTCCAGCCCGCCGCGAATACCGCTACCGTCAACGACCGGTGTGCTTTTAGCGACAGCTTGAAGGTTGGTCCCGGTCGTGTGGGGGCGACGGGCTGGGCCGAGGCGGAGCTGGGCCGGCATTCCTTCTAGACCGATCGCTGTGACCTTGCCGTCGTATTGAGCAATCAGCTTGCTGGCGCGCTCAGCATCGCCGTGGCAGCCGATCCGTCGAATCTGAACCTCCTGGCCGCGAAACGAAACGGTCGTGGTCTCATCGCTGGCGTTGACGTGGATCACGATGACTTGTTTCACTGCTACTCTCCTTCCCTACTTGTCCGAATGAAAATGAGGCGTTGAGGCGCAGGAACCCTAGCCTGCGCATGCGCCTCTTTTCAACGGAGATAATCGCACTTCTCTCGTTAGGCGCTATATTCTGGCGTTTACGCCAATCATCAGCGTCCACCGCTGGCTTTGAGTTGTTCGACTAGGTCGATGTAGTCTTGCATTGCTTTTTCTTGAGAGATGCCTTGGAGCTTGGCCCAGGCATCGTATTTCGACCGATTGACGAAATCGGCCATGCCGGGGCGATTGCCAACGACATCGCCCACCGTCGCCTGTTTGTAGAGCGCATAGATTTGCAACAGATTCGCATTGCTTGGTCGTTTGGGAAGTTGTTGCACCTCCTCTGCCGCAGTTTCGAATTGACTCTGAAGATCAGACATAGTGTTCTCCTTGCTCTTCTAGGTTACGAGTGGCCGGGCGACGCAGAGTGCGTTGCGCCTCCGCGCAGCATCCGAGACTGGGCCCCGATGCCTAACACGGTCAATGCCAAAACGAGAAAGGCTGATAACGTCGGGTCGAGCGTAAAGGTCTGCATAATGAGGACGGCCCCAGTGATCGAAGACAATATGATCAATGCCCAATCGAATAGAGCGGAGATCAGAAAGACGCCGATGATTCCTCCGATCAGTGCATAGAGCCAATCAAGCGGGCCTGTTGACATACTTAGGGCGTTGAGGAGATAGAGGGTAATATAACCGCCAGCAAAAAAACCCGCTACGCTGATAGCCAAACGTTGTACAGTAATCGCAAGTAGCGCGCCAAGTACGCCAAGCACTAAGGCAATAACAATGATCGTAGACTCCGCTTGCCCGCTCAGCAGTCGGGTAGCGAGGTTGATACCCATTGCAAATCCTACGCCGCCAACAAACAGCCAGAATAGCCGGCGACCCCAAAAGAGGATCGCCACGCCAACCAACATCCCCAACCAGTTCATATCTTCCCTCCTCATAACATTTGTTGGCGTGCAGGCGCATTATACTCCAGATATGCGGTGCGTAAAACGTTATGCACAAATTGTAATGCGCCTAGCGGGCTGTTTGTCTCTATATGCGGCGATCCTTGTGATGCGGTGATATTGCAATATTGCGCTGGAACAAGGTTCATTGCAATAATACCGTTTGGC
>JAKSDJ010000422.1 GCA_022360155.1 Chloroflexales bacterium
GATGCGCTGGCCATCGAACTGAACCGCTTTTTGCGCATTTTGAAGAAGCTGAACGATCGTTGTGAGGCGTCCGGAGGCAACCAAGATGTCAACATCCTGAATTGGGCGACGATTGCCATAGACATATGCGGCTGCACCCGCACATACGCCCCAAACAAGCTTATGCTGATCTAATAACCGCTGGACGAAACCCAAGTTTCCTGCAATGAGTGACATAATAGCAACTCCTTGATTGTTGTGGTTCAATGAACAGGGATGATGCCAAACTGTCTTGTGTTTTTATTGTTGGGTAAACCATTCAGCACGCTGCAGTCTCATCTCTAAAAATTGCACAAAGACTCCATGACGACTACGGCGAAAGAACGGCTGGAGGTCCGCATAACGAGGATCATCGAGCAAGCGCAGACTTGGATCATTCCCGGCATTACGCCAGTCGGTCGTCACATCGCAGAATCCCAGCCGGTGATAGCAACGCACAGCGCGTTGGTTGAATGCGGCCACATCAAGCAACATGGCCAGAAAGTCAAGCGGGCCAAAATAGTAATCGAGGAAGACTGCCAGAGCTTCGGTGCCTAAACCTTGCCCAACATACGGCGCGCCAAGCGAAATCCCTAAACGCGCACGACGAAGATCCTGGTTGACTTCGCGCAATGAGATCCGCCCAATCAGATGCGCCTGGGCATCCTCGATAGCCCAAACACGACGCCCCTCGTTGACTGTGAACCATAAGAAGGTATCATCATCATTATTATTGGGCCGCGGGATGTTCCAAAGCGAATGAAAAGGGTCCGTATAGGATGGCCATGACTCCTGAGCCAACGTATCACGCCGTTGCCAGGGGCGAATCCACACCCGTTCCGCTTTCACTCGCAGCAGCTCGACGTCTTGGCTCACGCACCCTCCTCACGGCTCTGGATATCCCTGATGACTCGGCGCACCAACTCGGGTAACACTGTACCAGCTTGGTCTTGTAGCCAGCAATCAGCAAAAACAGACAGCGATGTCTCTTCGACATTGATCTCGATCAGATAGGCGCCTGAGCGACGCGCAATCAGGGGTAAAGAGGCCGCTGGCTGCACAATAGCGGATGTCCCGACCGAGAGAAAAACCTGTGATCGCTGTGCGGCCTCATACGCCAGGCGCAAGGCCTGATCAGGCAGTCCTTCGCCAAACCAGACGACGTCGGGGCGAAGTAAGCCGCCGCAACGCGCGCAACGCGGGGGTAGTTCGCCTTCCTCGTCCCAGCCAGGAGCATACGTGGCGCACTCAAAGCAACGCACCCGACTGATGTTTCCATGCAGTTCGAGGAGATCGCGACTACCCGCGCGCCAGTGGAGGCTATCGATGTTTTGGGTGATCAAGGTGAAATCAGAGTAATGTTGCTCCAGGTCGACCAGCGCATAATGGGCCTCATTCGGCTGTGCTGCTTCAACCGTCTGCCGACGATAGGCATACCAATCCCATACCAGGCGTGGGTTGCGCAGAAATGCCTGCGGAGTCGCTAGCTCAGCGGGGTCGTAGTTGGCCCACAGCCCAGTCTGAGCATCGCGGAAAGTCGGTACGCCGCTTTCAGCCGACACTCCGGCGCCAGTGAGAACAGCAACGTGTTCAGCAGCGCGCAGCCGCTCTACCAGCTCATCGGATATGCCCATGACCATATCTCCTCTTTCACGAACCGGCTTGCAAAAATCTCCGCGACACCCAGCCTACAACACGTTCACCATCAACTTCGGCCCGTACCTGCAACCATTCCACATTATCGGCTGTGACTGGCCCTCCCACCTTCGTCACTGGCGTGCCGTTCGGCACTACAGTAATAATGGATGTCTCGGAGAGACTAGGCTCGTTACGAATATAGAGACCAACATTTGAGTTGACGACCAATACTTCACCGCCGCCAGGAACCCACTCAGGCAAGAACGAAGCGAAATCGGGAAATGATGGCTGAGGCAACGTAATCGAAAACATTTGATCGACGATAAAGCTGGCGCCAGCATAACTGCCAAGGGCTACAGCTAGAACCAAGATCAGCATGATAAACCAGCCGGCAATACCTCGCGCGAGATTTTGTCGCCGCAGCACTGTACGATCAACCGGCTGCAATGCATCAGCGTCTGGAGGGTCAACCAAAACCGGTTGCGGATGGAGTGCAGCAACAGACATTGGCTGGCGTGGTTTAGGGAGCCGGCGTGGCAGGCGCACTGGCGCAACAGCCAGACGCTGTGTTGTCGCGCCAAGATCACGCCAGAGCGTATCGAGTGCATCACCAAACGCAGCAGCATCAGGAAAGCGTTGGGACGGAACACGCGCCGTAGAGCGAACCAGCAACCGTTCGAGCGCAGGCATATAGAACAACGGACGCACTTGCAACAATGGTGGCAGCGAGGTTGTCAAGTGGGCCTGTGCAACCGATCGGGCATCGTCCCCGCTAATGAGGCGCTTCCCGGTGATCAGTTCGTAGAGCAGCAGACCAAGGGCATACACAGCGGCAGCACGGCTAGGCGGTTGACCTTCAGCTCGTTCAGGAGCGCGGTAATGCGCCAAATCAAGGGGTACAGCAGCAAGCGGCAAACTCCAACCGGCAATGAGTTTCACCTGGCCTTCATCAACAACCAGGATATTACTGCTACTAATCGGCGGATGGGGAAGCCCAATCGGAAATTGCGGCGATTGGAGGGCCTGGCATGCCGCAACGGCGCCGGCAACCTGGCGAGTGTAAAGCAATGCTTGTTCGAGCGTCAGCGCCCCGAGATCGCGGAGAGAACGCCCCGATACATATTCGGTGACCATGAACGGACGCCCGTTCACTTCGCCGCTATCGAAGACTTCTAAAAGCGCTGGATGGGATCGCTGCGCACTAGTATTGGCCTCGTCGACAAAACGGGCGTGCAAGTGTTCTTGCCCAACCAAATCTTTACGCAAAAGATGAAGCAACACTTTACGCTGAAGGCGTTCGTCTAGTGTGCTATATACGGTTGCAAGCCGGTTATCGCCGAGCGCTTCGTGAACTCGATAACGGCCAAAAAGCAACGGTGCAGCAGGTGCAGAGGCAGAAGGATTGGTCATACAAGTCAAACATTCTCTTCACATTGAGCGATCATGCGTCATAGCGCTGAAGGCCTACAGCACGAAAACGCCTCTTACGTTGACGCATGGGCGTGATAGAACCGCAAGATTGTTTTCGTATTCCCCAAATCTTGCATCAATACAGCCATAAGCGCACCAAACGGTTTTATGAACAGAAACCGTCTAAAGTACTATATCTTAATCATAGGCGCATATTGACGCACAATACCGATCATAAAACAAGGGTGCGCATCGTAGTAGTAGCTAGTGACCGTAAAGATGATTATAGCACGCGCCGGGATAAGCGCGCAATGAATTTATCGAAGCTGATTCTCATTTGCGGCATACCGCTTGATGCGGTTATGTACAAGCGCCGTTTCCAGACCGAGTATACCTCCATACCTCGCTCCCTCATATGACGCCCTATGCAGGATACTTCAATGTCTTGATGAAGTCTGTTTTACTTTTAAAACGGTAAGTCGCCGGGATTCGGGGTAGTAATTCGCCACGTGACGTCTGTGGCATATTGCAAGAGGCGATCTTTGAGTTCAAGAAATGCATCACTCGATAACAGCCGCTGCGCATCAGCCGCTGATGGCATCCATCCGGCGACAATAATCTGTGGTCCAGCGCCGACCCAGGTATACCAGGCATCACTAAGGTTCAGACCCAATTGTCCCAAGCTGGGGAGCAATTCACCAAGCGCGAACTCGACGTACTCCTCAGCTTTGCCCTTCTGAATATCCCATGCAAGTACCAGCTTGACCACGACTCCCTTTCAAGTGAGGAGCGATGAACGACAAATAATAACTGATAAAGCAGAAACCCCCTGCCATTCGTCATCATTCAGCGTTCATCGCTACGCGTTACAGGCAGGCGTTAATGGCGGCTTCAAATATTTCAAGCCCTTCATCTACTTCGGCCTTGGTAATGACCAAAGGCGGGCAGAAGCGCACTGTTGACGCACCGCAGGTTAGAACTAAGAGGCCGCGTCGAAACGCCTCTTCCATGACGCTCAACGCCAGATGAGGGGCTGGTTCACGGGTGGCTGGATCTTTGATGAATTCGACGCCGACCATCAGTCCACGCCCGCGCATTGCGCCGATTTGAGGTATCCGCGCTTGCAGAGCATGGAGTCGTTCGATAAGATAGGCGCCAACCTCCGCTGCATTACGCATTAAGGTTTCTTCGACCAGAGAGAGCACTTCGAGAACCGCAACGCACGCCAAGCTATTCCCGCTATAGGTGCTCCCATGGGAGCCCGGAACCCAACGTTGGGCTAGCTCTTGGCGGGCAATCATTGCGCCGACAGGTATGCCGCCGCCCAGCCCCTTGGCAGAGGCGACAATATCAGGGATAACACCTTCGTGTTCAAAGGCCCACATCTTACCGGTACGCCCAACGCCGCTCTGAACTTCGTCGCAAATCAACAAGATTCCGTGGCGGTCGCAAATCTCCCGTAAACGACGCAGAGCGCCGTCAGGCGGAATGATATACCCTCCCTCACCCTGAATAGGTTCGATCACAATGGCGGCAACTTCGCTGGGGGGTGTGGTTGTTTGGAAGAGGGTCTTTTCAATCATATCCAGGCACGCGATGGAGCAATCTGGATAGCGCAGGTTGATCGGGCAGCGATAACAATTGGGGTAAAACGTATGCTGTACGCCGGGTAGAAGCGGGAAGAAGCCACGGCGCTGATGCGGCTTCGATGCAGTCAGCGAGAGACTGCCATAAGAGCGACCATGAAATGCGCTATAGAAGCCAATGATATTCTGGCGACCGGTAACATAGCGCGCCAATTTGATACTGGCTTCTACAGCTTCAGTACCGCTGTTGGTAAAGAAGATCTGCCAACTCTGTTCCGCTGGCATTACCGAGACGAGCTTTTCAGCAGCGCGTATCATTGGCTCGTTATAGAAATCGGTGCCAGCCATATGGGTAAAGCGCGTCAGTTGATCTTGCAACGCCTGCACCATGCGCGGGTGGCTATGACCAGCGGCAAGAACGGCAATGCCGGCATTCATATCAAGGTAGCGGTTGCCGTCCACATCCCAGACTTCACAGCCTAAGCCACGCTCAACAACCAGAGGATAGACACGCCCGGCAGGGGCCATCACGCGCTGGTCGCGCTCGACTAAGGCACGCGCCTTGGAACCAGGAATCGGGGCAGCCGTCTCATTAGGCTTTGTCTCATTAGGCTTTGTCGTCTCAACCGATGCAATCACCTGAATTTCTCCTTACAATTCCCGGCAGCGCTGCCGGGGGTACGGCTCCGTACGACACAACGCAGTTGCTACCCTTGCAATGGAAGACGAGGTCAGGACGCAAGGGCGAAGCCACGCCGGATATCACCCACAGAGAGAGCCTTTCTTGGAAGCTTGCACCCCCATAGTCTCCATTTCTTAGCCAGCAAGTTCATAGTAGCGGCCTCTTCATTAGAGAAAAGAGGCCGTTATGTCGCAGCAATTCAGCATTGTAGCCGAGGCTGCGGTTGACTGTCAAGGCGATGCCTGGCGCTGTTCATGCTGCAAACGCAGCTTGATTGACGCAATTACACGGAGAGGAAACGATTGCGCAGTAGAGGCGTCAAACCACAACTTCACTGCCTCGCCAAAGCCGTTCGTGTTACGATAGCGTGTATGGCATAACCCTATAATTTGACAGGCAGTCAGTAGTATAGTACAGTGCCCTAAGCCCTTGTTTCGAAATTTCTCTCTAATAATGAGGTGAATTACCTCAAGAGAGGGCAAGTAAAGATTGTACCGGAAGTGGCGTGCAAAAGCCGTATTTCTGTGCGTCGTGTTTGTTTGTCTAGCTCTACCTCTCCAAATAACCTAACCAATGGGGTCTGATTTACTTCGTATTTCTATTTTCCCGGTATTTAATTTTATAGTGAAAGGAGATCATAGCGCCAAAGCTGCCCGTAACTCTCTAATTGTATTAGTCTTCCAAATAGGAGATGTTGCGTCCATGAAGAAATACTTGATGTCTTTCATTCTCTTTGCAAGCATTACACTGTTGGCAATGCCCTTCACGTTACAAGCTCAACCGCAAAGCACACCGCCCATTCCGCTTGACCACGAGGAATTGGAAGCGCTACGGGAGCAATTACGCGCTATTCCACTCACCAACATAGCCGAAGAGGGTCGGTTGACCGAACAAGGCTCCGGCGCCAAGATGGTGAGTGTTGTCGTCGAATTAGACGACCCCTCCGTTATCGAGAGATTCACCAGCACCCGCGAACAAGCTACGCTTGCGCAAGCGACAAGCGCAGCCCAGACCCAACTTGCCCAGATCGAAAGCAACCAGCTGCAGATGGTTTCTCAACTGCAAAGCGCCGATCCCTCGATGCGGGTTATTTATCGGGTGCAACGAGTCTATAATGGTATTGCTGTTCAGGTCGACACCGGAAAACTGGCTGCTATTGCACGGCTGCCCGGCGTCAAAGCGATTCATCCGCTAATCCCCAAGCACCTCA
>JAKSDJ010000214.1 GCA_022360155.1 Chloroflexales bacterium
GACACCGTGGCGCCGGGCAGCGCCAGCGGTCGCATGGACGGCATGGCCCGCAAACCCTTGACGGTTGGGTTCCACGAGGCCGGCTTTGCCGCAACCCTGAACGGGGAGAACCGGCAACCGTTCTGGTTCCAACTCAGCGCCGAGGAGCGGCAGCAGGTCGGCAGTCCGTGGGGACCACACAACCCGCAGGCGCTCAATCGCTATAGTTATGTGCTCAACAATCCGCTGCGGTGGACGGATCCGAGTGGGCATGCGCCGTGCTGCATCTATAGTCCCTTCGTTGGTATACGTGCAGCACTTAACTGGTTCGTCAGCTGGGTTACCTCGAAGTATCAAGCACAGCGCGCCCAAGAAGTATTTAACGCCGGTGGCTGGGTTGGCTACCAAGGTGCTGATGGAGTTCTGCGCAAGATCCGCTCAACGGTAAAAGAAGGGCCGCCAAGCCTGCTCCGGAACGCCCGTTCCTTAACTAAGAACCAAAGGGAGACTGCAAACGATTTGGTCGAGCGTTTTCTCAATGGCAATGCAAATCCTGGTATTGGCACGCAGACCCTGACTGGTACTGATGTCTTTTACCTGCGCGCTCGTGACGGTACGCGCGTGTTCATGCGTAAAGTCGGAGACGATGCGTATGAGATTGTTGGTTACGCCAACAAACATAACGAAGCTGACGTTATCAAGACGCTCCTAAGACTGTACAGCCGCTAGCAACCGTAAAAACATCTTGAAGTGGAGACTGCCTTGACACATGTGCAAACATTCCCTCAGACATATCCGCTTGTGCAAGAACATATCGGCGAGATATACATCCCTGATTCGGCGTTAAAGGAATTAGGAAATACGGATGTTTTCGTTCATCTCAAGGATGGGCGTGAATTGGGGTTTACTGTATTCGCCTTGCCGAACATTCAACAGTTAATGAACCAAAACGCGCTTGAAGCATTTGTTGCCCCTGGAATGCTTGTCGTTACAAGAGTCACCTGGGATGCGATCTTTTGTGCTCTTGAAGAATGCTTGCGCTTGAGCGTTGGAGGCGGCTATTCGCTCGAGCACTTTGGTATCTTGCAAACAGGTGCTGATGCAGAGGAACCGATCGCGTAAAGAAGTCTCGCTCACAGGTAAAGACAACTAGTACTATCGCCTGCAAGAGGAGAGCAGCAAAGAAAACTCCTTGGCATAGTGAAGCCGAGTTGTTTAGCAGATGCTGTGGGGCGAGCTTACGCGATCGTTACGAGCCGGTATAGAGGTAACTTAAAGTTCATACCATCCATAGCCCCTCGGCCATGTCAGCATCCGCGCCCAGTTCAACAGGCTGGGCACGGATGCACGCTAGCCCTGGGAAGGTTCTTCGCCCCAACCTTGTAGGCACAGACAAATAAGATGCATGTCACCTGGGCAGCGTCAGTGTGGCGACGTCCGCTACAGGGACGGTGGTGAGCCAGCAGGAGTTCGACCCGTGGGGCCAGGTGCGTTCGGGCAGCATGGCGCAAACCGATCGCAACTACACCGGGCACTATCGTGATGGTACCGGCTTGTTATTCTATCATGCGCGTTACTACGATCCGGCCATCGGGCAATTCCTCAGCGCGGACACCGTGGCGCCGGGCAGCGCCAGCGGTCGCATGGACGGCATGGCCCGCAAACCCTTGACGGTTGGGTTCCACGAGGCTGGCTTTGCCGCAACCCTGAACCGAGAGAACCGGCAGCCGTTCTGGTTCCAACTCAGCGCCAAGGAGCGGCAGCAGGTCGGCAGTCCGTGGGGACCACACAACCCGCAGGCGCTCAATCGGTATAGCTATGCGCTCAATAATCCGCTGAAGTATACTGATCCGAGTGGGCATGATCCTGGAGAAAGGTCAGCCTTCGGTCATAGTTATGAACATGTACGAGGCAACTATGGAGATACTTATATAGTTGACGGCTATGAATACAAGGTGGATGAGAAAACACGCTATCTTTACCGTGAAACCATCGATGGTAAGCAGTACTTGATGAAAATGTGTCTCCATAGGGGCGGGTGCAAGTATGTTGATAGCGCTAGTTCGCAGTTCGGACAATTTAAAAACGCAATAGATAATATGTATGCTAGCCTGACATCAGCACTCTGGGTAGGGCTCGCTACCGGTGCAGCAGGCTGTGTAGCAGGAGCGGCTATTGGTTCTGGAGCTGTGGTTGGGGGGCCTGCAGGCTGTTTGATTGTAGGTGGAGTCTCAGCTGTGGCTGGTGCAGGGGCAGTTTTAATTCACTCAAACCTCGTGTGGGGTGATGAGGCGAGTAGAGCATTTGCGAGTGCATATTCGCTTGGCCCACCGCAACGGAAGAGGCAAAGACGCTAAAGGAAATCTTCGTCTACATAATTGTCATAGTAATCAGATATGAATTGGGATAAAGGGTTGACAAATCTTCCTAAAAACCCTACCCGATTCGTTCGTGTTTTTCACCGTCTCGGCAGTGGTGGGAACTAACATATAGATGCCCTCTTTGCATGGAAATGTACGTAGTGGGTTTGCAAAGAGGGCAATCGCTACATTCACTTTGGACCACTAAGCATGACGGACACCCAATGGAAGCTTGCTATCGTGATGCTCTGTCATATGTATAACCGAGAGATAGAGGCTTATCACTCTGAACGCAGTGAAGAATCTCCCTACGAAAGGGTTCGAGACTTTTCGTTGCGCTCAGGGTGATACCACCCAGTGACATTTCAATACGGTGCGCCTGAAAATTATTAGGTTGCGAGCAAGCGATTTGTGTGTGCAGCATGCTTGAGGCAATTATGATCGAGGTAAGACTTCATGTATAATCACTTTACACCGGTCCTTATGGAAACTGGAGAAAGGTTTCGACGGTTTTGGAAACTACGACCTTTTGATGATAGAGGCATCCTCGATGTCACTCAAGAAGGGTTGGTTTTTAGAGGCGGCAAGCATGTTATGCAAATGAGATCTGTCCAACACATACAGCTTGTAAGACAACCTCTAAAATGGTCAACTTATATAAGTGTCGTTTTATTTCAGCTTTCGCTGTACCTGATCGCCCTTCTCGTGGCTGTACTTGCAGGTTTATCAGATATTCTAATGATTGCACAAGGATTAGGATTTACCCTCATTATTTTCGGACTGGGCGGGGTTTTCCTTTTGATATTGCTAGATCTGAATAGTAAATGGATCTTGATTGATTATAGTGACGACTATGGCTTGCAACAACGTGCTTATGTTGCTGACGGATCGCCGTGGGGTAATTGGGATGGCAGCACCAAACGCATGTATCAGATCCTAAATCATTCGCTCGCCGCTCTTAGATAAGTCACCGAAATGATGTGTGCGTTCCAATGGGGCTATCATAACCAGGCCAAGGTCGATAGTACGGACTGTCTGAGCAGATGCGGAGAGCGGAACACCAGATCGAGCAGCCAGGGCGCCGCGTGCTCGATCCCCCAATGCCCGCGGACGGTCCTACCGAACGTCCGGGCGTTGCCAGCAAGGCGACTGATAGAGAAGCGCGCCTCGCTGCTGGGTTTCCCGTTCAGCGTGCGCTCGGCACGCACCATGCCAATGCAGCCCAACTTCGGCCAGCGCCCCTGCGGATGGACCCGTGCCAACACCAGCGGGGCCATCAGCGTCCAGTACGTGCGGCGCTCCCAGCGACCGTGGCGGGGCTCCGCGGTCTGGTAGGTATCGTGAGCCACATCGGCAAAATCGTTGGCGTGCGCCGCCGCAAAAGCTGCGCGAAGGGCCGCGTGCAGCGGCTCCGGATTGCCCTTGGCGGCGATGACGTCGTCGGCTTCGCCCTTCACCATCGTTTCTGTCGTCTTGACCTGGCAATGGAGCGCGTCCACGGTGACGAGACACCGGTGCAGGGCCAGCTGCTCAAGCAGGGCGGGAACGGCCGTGATCGCGTTCGCGTCGGGAGCCCCTTTCTCCGGGCCAAGGACGAGCCAGTTCGCGCTGGCCCAGGCACCCACCATCGGTACCGCTGCTTGCCCCCAGGCCGTGGCCGCCGATTGGCGCAACGTCTTGCCGTCGAGTGCATCCAACTCGCCCTGGGTGACCGTTTGAATGGCGGCGAACCAATCCAGGAAACCTTGCTGACGCTCCGCAGGTTTCAATTGCACCAACCCCCGGCTGCAGGTGGCGTGGGCGGGAATGCCATTGGGCCAAGGCAAGAGCGTACGCAACCCCGCCTCTTGGGCCGGACCAAAGGTCTCCATGCCGGTTGGTCCCGCCGCGCCCGCCAGAATGGCGCACATCGCGATCGTCAGGATGGCGAGCAAGTTATGGGCGCGGGTGCGCGCCACCCTTGGGGCGCGCAGGTGACCAAAATGCGTGGCGATACTCGCCACGGGTCCATCGCTCATCGCATGCCTCCGCCGCTGGCCTCGGTTCCTTACCGCAGGATACCTGCTCTCTACCGCGGAGGCAACCCATCATGATCTTGGCGTCCGCGACGCTATTGCTTCCGCTTTGCCATCAGGAAATAGATGCGATGACCCTAGCCTTACCCCAACTGGCTGCCCCTACCCTAAACGAACTCAACGTTACCCCAAATTGGCACATACTGCTTCACGAAGACGCCATATGGAAACAAAGCTAGCGAGCGTGGCGCCTAGAGCTGAGATGCAACAAGCTGGATACCCACCATCGTGCCGGGCAGCGCCCTGCTCACGACGTGGCCCAGCGATGGCGTCGCCGCGGCAGTGTGGGCGACGGACGGCGATGGGCCGCTCAACCCGCAAGCACTCAATCGGTATAGTTATGTCGAAAATAACCCAATCACGC
>JAKSDJ010000421.1 GCA_022360155.1 Chloroflexales bacterium
GCTGCAGATCCGTAACGACGACCCGACGACCCAGCAGACCTGGATCGACCAGATTAGCCTGGTGGTGACTTATACCGGCGGAGAGCAACAAGTCTTCATCCCGTTGCTGACCCGCTAGACCAACGCCATCTGCAGGACGCCTGCACCCTCTCGCGGCGCGCCTTGCTCAGATTTCTGCGAAATCACTCTGGAGGGGGCAGGAAGCGGGGACCACAAGCCCCCGCTTCCTCATGTCGTTTGCATATGGCTCGAATCTGTGAGGTGAGTTCAGACTCATCTCACCGGGTTTGGGCATCGCCGCCGCTATCACCCTGATCGCCCGCCAAGATCTCCACATACCCCAGATCACCATGCACTCTAATCTGCTGCCCGGTGCGAATCCGGTGAGTGGCATTGATAACCCCAACAACCGCCGGAATGCCATATTCGCGGGCTACGACTGAACCATGCGTCATCAGTCCCCCTACTTCCATGACAAGTCCGGCGGCATTGAGAAACAACGGCGTCCAGCCTGGGTCGGTGAACCGAGTAACCAGGATTTCGCCAGGGTGTAAAGTTGTGGTGGTCGGGTCGATAACGACGCGCGCCCAACCTTCGATTACACCGCCTGAAACAGGAGCGCCGGGCAAAGCGCCAGGAGGCAGGGGTTCATGGTTCTGCTCCGCGATCACGATCTCGCCGTCGCTTGTGATCACCCGGGGCGGCGTCAAGGCGCGGAAGTGATCGAGCGCAATACGGCGTTCGTCGATGCGCGCTTGTACATCATGTGCCAGGTTGTTCAGTACATCGATGGCTTCGGGTAACTCCAGAAACCAGATATCGTCGCTGCTTGCGATCCGCCCCTGCTTCTGGAGTATGTCGGCGGCTTCAAGGATTGCCTGGCGCGCCAGAGCCATACTGCGTATGAGCAGAAACTTGGGATGCTCGCGCATCGGTAGCAGGTTACGAGCTACACGAATCAGGCGATGCACGAGGGCGGCGCGGAGTCCTCCCAGCAGACCGTGTCGGGCGGCGGCGGTCAGGCGCGCGCTGGCGGCTTCTGCTTCAGCCGTCATACGCTGGAAGTGGACCCGGTGGGCGTTGGTTTCACCTTGCGGTAGCCTGCTGATCAGGACGCGGAGCAGCGAATCGGGCGTGTCACGCCAGCGCGGGCGACTAATGTCGATTTCGGAAGGACCGCGCATGCCGTAGCGCTCCAAGAAACGCTCCCAGGCGACCAGAAATGCATCACCGCCCGCGATGGCGTTCAGCGTGTTGGGGTTTTCCTGCGCACACAAATGCTGGACCAAGTCTGGTGATTGTCGTACCAGATCGGCGAGATCGCCCACCTGAAGATCCATCTCAGTAGTGACATTCCCCGACAAACCGCGCATCAATGCCGCAACATCCGAGGGATTGGCGCGCCCGCGGGTCAATAATCCCACGAGGCGATGGGCAAGCAGTCCGGTGGCAATATAAGGAGCGATTGGAAAAGCCGCCTCTGCAAATACACCGCCTAACCATTGACGCACTGCCGTGAGGCGCTCGTGGCCGGGAGCGGCTGTGCTCAGACATATACGGATTTGTTCGATATACGTGTCGAGGTGAGCGTCCAGTGTAGTTCGCGCATCTTCGGGCCGGCGATGCCATAGCAGGTCCATCACGCGCATCAGCAAGGGCAGCACCCAAGCCGCGACTCGTCGTGGTGAGGCCCGAACATGCGCCTGCATTGCCCCTTGCTGAAATGCATCGCGCGTAACGGCCTGCTGTATCGCTCTTGCAATATGCTGATCGGCCATCATGAACATTCTGGGCAAAACATGCCGTGTCCAACGCAGACGCAGCAAAGGCGACGGATCGATATAGAGTCGTCCCGCTGCTGTACAGAAGAAAGGATTATAGTCGCTTGGGCTGCCCGTTTTGCCAAAGGGGAACAAGATTCGCCAGACCGAGAGCGCCATTGGCGGCATGGGGTCGGTCATGACTTGGGCATGGCCGAAGCTTACATAGACATGAAGCCCGGCATCGCTGGGTCGCGGCTCTGGGATGGGGAAGAGCGCTGTGATCGGGCGGGCCTGAACGATATAGGGTTGATTGGCGGCGTAGCACCACTCGATATCCTGTGGCTGTCGGTAGTGCGCTTCGATCCGCATCCCGAGATCGGCTAGGGCGCGAAGCTGGGTCGCATCGAGCACCGGGCTATGGCGTGCGTGATTTGCCGTCAATTCCTCGACAACGCCGCCAGCGCTGGCAGGGCGGAGTGTAGTCTGTTTGTCGGCGATCTGCGTGTGGATAATCGCCTTGCTCCGCTTGTCGATAACGTAGTGATCAGGGGTTACCAGGCCGGCAACGAGCGCTGCGCCAAGTCCAAAGCACGCATCAATCGCGATCATCTGGCGATGACCGCTTACCGGGTCTGCGGTGAAGAGTGTGCCTGATGCGTCGGAGGCGACCATACGCTGCACGATCACCGCTAATTGCGCCTGCTTGTGGTCAAACCCATTGCGCGCCCGGTAGAGGATCGCGCGGTCGGTAA
>JAKSDJ010000304.1 GCA_022360155.1 Chloroflexales bacterium
GAAGACGATGACGATGCGGAGGAGGAAGACGATGACGATACCTTCATGTGAGCGTCGTGGCGAATGCATCGTTGCCAGGCTGAGCTAGTTACTGGTTGCCCAATGACTCTCCTATGTGGCCCGCACGTCACGCAGATGCGGACGTGCGGGCTCTCCCACGTGTTGTATGTCCACTGTCTACGAGCCTGGTCGAAACACACAACGCTTTTTTTCCATGATGTCGTCAGCACTTCCTCCTGGCGTATCGTGGGCATGGGCAGCGTCTCTCAACCGCCGCATAACGACCCGGACCACAACCTGCGAACACCGAGCGCTTGTGCTCCAACACGCGCTCCAGCGGCGATGGCCCGTTGAACCCGCAGGAACTCAATCGCTCCAGCTACGTGAACACCAACCCGGTGCGCTTACCGACTCAACTGGTCACGTCAGCGACACGCTGGTCGATGTCGCCTTTATCGCCGACGACATCGACGCTATCGCCGCCAACGGCTATACCGCCGAAAAAGGGGCGGTGCTCGCTGCCGATGTGGCCAGCGCGGCGGTGCAGGGGATGACCGGCGGCGGGCAAGCGCCGCGACGCTGTTCCACTGCCGTCACGCCGTTTGCAACTGTTGCGTCACGTGCGTTATACGAAATTCGGGTGAAAAGTTGTGAAATGAGTTGGCGCTACTCCACACTGCGATGCGGAATGTGCGGCGCATCACTCGTCACGCATCACTCGTCACTCGTATGACGCATCGCGCCCTTGCGGTTGTTTGCGTTCCTCGCGTCGTTTGCGTTTCCATCCCCGCAGCGTGCGAGGAACACTGCAGCGGCGAACGAAGGGCTTACTGCGGCGCATCTGTCTCTGGCAGGTAGCTCTGGAGCATTTGGGCAAACTCCGCATGGGTGGATATCGTGAGCACATGATCAAGCAGTTGCTCCAGGTGGTTCAGATTGGCGATCTGATCCAGGTGAGCGGCATAGCGCGCAAAGTCTGCGTCTGGCGGTACAAAGCGCCACTGGATCAAGCGAAGCACCGTCTGGCGTTGCGCGGCGAGTTTGCCTTGTTCGATGCCTTGTTCGATGCCTTGTTCGATGCCTTGTTCGATGCCTTTGGCAAGACCTTCCTGCTTGCCTTGTTCGATGCCTTTGGCAAACCCTTCGTCAATCCATTCTTGCGCCATCGTTTCCATCAAGACGCCTCCTTCTTTGGGTAAATGGGCGAGTAAGGAGCGGGCCATCGCGGCTTTGTCCAGTTTCACGGTGGCGCGTCCAATATAGCGCAGCAAGGCCATGACCATCTCCATCCCGCTCGGTTGCCGGATGACTTCACTGGCCATGCGCAGAATCTCATCCAGATGGCCGCCCAAGCCGTGGTCAAAGATGTGCTTCAAGACCAACACAAAGAGCCGGGTGACCACTTCGCCCTGGATCGCGTCATCGTCCAGCGTCGACAGGTTGACGACATGGGGCTCAAAGTCCGGCACGTAGCGCGCTAAGGCCACAGACAACGGCGTCGTGGGGTCGTCCATCCCGCTGAGATGGCGGGCAAAGCGGAACGGAACCTGCCATTCGGCGCGCCCATGGTAGACCAACAGCACCAGGATCGGGGTCAGCGTCGGACGGCGTGTGCGGCGCGACGCCGCGTCCAGCTCCTCGTCCGATGGCGGCCCCGCCGTCTGTAATCGGTCGAACTCTTGAACCCAGTAGCCCACTTGATAGCGTAAGACTTGGAAATTGACCCACGGGTCCGGATAGCTCTTGTGTTCACAGAGCAGGGCGATGCGCACCGGGGTCTGCTCCCGCGTGACCGTGGTATAGATCAGATCGCTGAAATAGCCCCGCAAGTGTTCGTCGACAAACGAGTCCTTCTCCAGTTGCAATTGAGTCAGATCGAGCAGGGCCGCCACCGCCGCCGGGAGATGCTGGCGCAGGAAATCTGTGGCCACGGCGGGCTGGCTGAGATACTGCTTGAAGAAGGCATCGTGCGGATTGGCGACCTTGTTCATCATAGAATCAGTATAGCATCGCCCGCACGATCTGCAAAGGGTTGTCTTTCCGTCTTCTGCGTAGGCTGTGCGCCGTTTGCGCCGCTTGCGTTACGCATCGTACCGTCTGCGCCGCTTGCGTTACGCATCACGAAACATCGCCCGAACATCCCTGCTTCGTCCTGCTGCGCGGCTGGGTCAGCGCGGCGGAACTGCGTCCCGTTGACCTTGGCGCCGAGCGATGGCGTGGCCGCGGCGCCCCCACAGCGCCGCGGCGCTGGCCCGCTCAACCCGCAGGAACTCAATCGCTCCAGCTACGTGAACACCAACCCGGTGCGCTCCACCGACTCGACCGGCCACGTCAGCGACACGCTGGTCGATGTCGCCTTCATCGTTGCGGACGTGGTCGATAGCGCGCAGAATGGCTATACGACGGAAAAAGTGGTCGACGCGCACAAGGTGGCGGACAAGGCCGCCGACACGGTCAAGACGACCAAGCAGACGACGAGGCACACTCCGAAGCACGCGTCGACCAAGAGCACATCGACCGGCGGGTGTAGTTTCACCCTCGACACCCCGTTGCCACGCCGGACGGCGCCGTCCCCATCAGCGCGATCGCGGTCGGCGATACGGTGCTGGCCTATCACGATGCTGTCGATACTTGCATTGCCTAACTATGGAATGCACCTTGATCGTGCTGACCCGCGCCGACAACACTCTGACCGCCACGCCCGACCACTCCTGCTTCGTGCTGCTGCGCGGTTGGGCCCACCACCGGGGCGACACGCCGTGGGGCGACCACCGGGGCAACAGCATCCACGTGACGACGCTGGACTACTTACCCCGGCCTCAGCGATCATGCCAACCGCAAAAACGCCGACCGCAATCGAAAGCACCGTTAGTATCGTGCGTGTCTTGTTACTCAACAGATCGCTGATGACCTTGCGCCAGCGCGGGTTTATTCCGATTACCGTTTTTGCATACGCCGATCCAGACCATACAGCGCAGGGGGGATTCGCGTGAAGCGATCCGGGAGTATTGCCTATCCACATGTATGGAAGCATACGGATGAAATGGCCCAGCGGATGTTAGGCATGGCCAGTATAATGAAACCGCTTTTTTCTGCACTAGAACGCAGCATAATACACATAGTCACAGATCACTTTGTTAGTTCAGCGAAAACTATATACGATAATACGATATTTTTACCAAGATTATACCCTCTTTATAAACAGGGTGTGATCAAATTATCAAGTTTACGCCAATGCCTATTTCGGTAGTGTTTAGCAATTGCCAAGCACAACCAGCACCAGATCGTCAAAGGCATGACGTGACTGTAACCTCGCTCCTTCAAAAACATGGTTACACCCTTGTAGATAGGGCATCGTTCAATCCATATCGAGTAGCTTGATAAATCCGTGATATTTCAGTTTTCGTAACCTTAAGGACTATATCAATCAATTGAAGGTAAATGAGGCTTGTGAACTGCTATTAAAAGATCTGTCTGAGCCGATTGCAGAGATTTCTGCAGCCGTCGGTTTTAGATCCTTAAGCTTGTTCAATCGAGTATTCAAGGAACATATTCAGACGCTTGGCGTCATGCTTACTTACTGGCAGGTGGTGCAGTATCTGAGTATTCGAAGGTTTACCCAGAGTGATCTGTGAAGATTTTGGCCATTCTTCTTAACTGACTAGTCCTACAACGCGCCA
>JAKSDJ010000023.1 GCA_022360155.1 Chloroflexales bacterium
CGCATTGGCGCTCAACCCGGTGCGGTAGGCCTGATACATCGCCAGCGCCGCCGCCGGCACGTGTTGTTGATAGGCTGCGGTGTCCGTCACCGACTGGCGGGCCGGGAACCGCGATGTCATGGCGTATCCCGCCGGATCGCGGCTCAGATACGTCAACCACTCCCAACAGCCGGCGGCTTCTTGCGTATCGGCGTCAATGTACAGCCCGGTGAGGTAGAAGTCATCGGCGATCAGCTTCCCGGACCCCAGCGGCGGCACTGTCACGCCGAGGTGATCCACCGCCGGCGCATCGCGATACCCGAAGAGGGGCTTGCTCCCGCCATACGCAAACCACATGCTGACCTGCCCCGCAGCGGCTTGTCGCGCCAGCTCGTGTCCACTTGGATCACCGATTCGATACTCGGGGAGATGGTCATTCGGCGCCGTTTGCTGGAGCAAATCAACGTACCATTGGGCTGCTTACAGGACGTTGGGGGCGGTCAAGGTCGGCTCCACCATCGTGCCGTTCACCCGAAACAACGCCGCGTCGAAATGGCGCAGAAAAAAGTAAGATCGGCGGCTCGTAAGGCAGCAAAGCCATACTGCGCGTCTGCGGGCTGCGTGAGTTGTTGGGCGGCGCGTCGAAAGGCATCCAGGCTCCAATCGCTGGCCGGTGGGGCGAGCGCGGCGTGTTCGAAATGCTGGCGGTTATAGACCAGCGCCCAGCGAAAGGTCACGCTATATGGGAGGCCGGCGAGGTGGTTGGCGTGCTGGAAGGGCTGCACAAACACGCCAGGATAGTCGGACGGACGCGCGGTTGCGTCGGCGTCCAGCAGCGGCTGCAGGTCTAGCAGCGCCGATACCTCGCCCGCCTTGGGGGGATCGAACCAGGCAAAACAGTCGAGATCGGTTTCGGCGACCAGTTCCGGGATCATCCACGCCCTACAGTCGTAAATAGATTCCTCCCCCAATCATCAATGTTTCCCCCATAATAAAATTAGCCTCAGGGCTTGCTAGCCATGCTACTGCTCGTGCGACATCTTCCGCCTTACCGTTACGTTTTAGAAGGGTCGTGTCCGCAACTTTCTTACGTATTTTTTCTGAATGCTGACCGTTGAAACCAGCCTCAATGTAGCCTGGCGCCACACCTACCACACGAACACAAGGCGCTAATAATTGAGCTAACCAGAAAGTAAGCCCGTTAACGCCTGCTTTGGCTACACCATATGCATACGTTGGGTTGTAAGCGCTCGTGCTTGATATATTTACAATTACTCCACGTCGTTTATTTAAGAACAGATGAGCTGAACGAGCACAAAGAAATTTACCGGTCAAGTTTACATTCAATAAATGTTGCCAAGCTAGCACATCCCAATCAGACGCTGTGTCTTCAGCCACACCAGCATTGTTAACAAGAATATCCAGACCACCTAATTCTCTTACCCCCGACTCTACCATTGCATCAACTTCCTCTGATTTGCTAACGTCGCCAGAAACCAGTGATACCCGTCGACCAAGCTTGCCAATGTTACCGCCAAGTTCCTGTGCAGCTTCTTTGTTCTGATGATAATGTATAATAATGTCTGCTCCACGTTGAGCCAGTTCAAGAGCGATCACGCTCCCAATACCACCACTGGCGCCGGTTACCAATGCTATTTTGCCTGAGAGTTCCAAAAGAGTTTCCTTCCTGTCCTTATTAAGAGCCTGTTTAATATTCCAATCACAAAGGTTCCTCCGTTTACGCAGCTTTGTGAGACGACGGGTGAGGATCTGGATGGAGGCGAAGTAGAGCCAACTCTTCGAGGAGCGCGGATCGTGGTCGTACTACTTACGTAATTGGCGGTTGGGCCCCATCTAGGCGAAGGTGTGTTCGACAACCCAGCTTCGCGGCTGCATCTGAAAGCTGCGCTGGCCTGGCAGCCACTCGACAATCTCCAACTCGCCGAGCGCGCGCTCGGCCAGAAATGCTCACAGCGAACCGCGAAAGGTTCTGTCCGCCTAGGTCTTCTTTAGTTGGATGTCCCGCTGCTGAGTTGCCGCGAATACCCGCTCAGCGCCATCCCCGTCATACACATTTGCCACATGCACCACGGCGATAATCAACAAACCCAATGTATCAACCAGCAAACTGCGCTTGCGTCCATTCACTAGTTCGCCACCCTAGAAGCCTTGCTCAGGGCCACCCGCTTCCGTGCTTTTCCCGCTCTGGGTGTCGATAATACCGGCTGTTGCCTCAGCGTGCTTTCGGCTCTCCACGTCGGTTCGCACCTGCCAACGCAACAGGTCATTCAAGCGCGTCAGGATGCTCTTTTTTCACTATCGGAGGCAGTATTTCGCTGCACTCCATGGCGGAAAGCTCTTGGACAGCAGGCGCCACTTGCAGCCCGTCTGCAAAGTATAGCGCAGCGTGCTGAAAACGCGTCGCGGGTTGATCAACCACCCGCTTTGGCCCAATCTTCGCCCGCTTCTACAGATGCGACCGAACCAGTTCCCACTCAGCATCAGTCACGTCCGTCTCGTACGTCTCCGGTTGGACAAGCGCTGTCGTCGGTACTACCATCATCGTGTCCGTTCTGGTCTGACTGTTTGGCTTTAGCAACCTTAGTTCACCACCAGTGAAGGACGTTTTGCCCCGTCAGGACGCCGTAGCCCTAATTCTATTTGTGAGTCTATAGTAGCTTCTGGACTAACTGCTAAAGCTAAGTAACGTGTACCTTCCTGCACTATCAAACCTTGTTCGACCAGATACTTAAGTTCTTTTGCTAACTCAGCTTCGCTACATGTAGATTGTGTAGAAGCAGTGAGAAATTTGTATAGTGTGCTGATATTCGTGATATCAGCACATAATTCGTAAATTTCTTTTCTTAAGCCCTCAAGCACATGAACTGGCAATATCGATCCTAAACGATGGTCCCAAATAACTAGCTGATAGTTATGGCGAGTTGCTAGAAGTTGGCTGGCAGTTACTGCTTGTTTCCACTGCGCTAAGTTTGTTCGTAACAAATGTGTGTAGCCAGAAACATCATCTGCTCCAGCAAATTCCGCCTCAAAATAGTAGGCAATTCGAAAGAGATCCGCCTCTTGCAAAAGTGGATAAATATAACTATAAGCAGGATAGGGCTTTACATTGACAAGTCCGAATTGCTTAGGGTTGCTGAAGTAGGGAGAGAAATGGTCAAAACGTACTCTACCCCAATCAGGTGCGTCTAAATGTGTTAGCAGAGGTATAAGTTTTGCTATGTAATCATACTCTGAAGCATCCTCGCCCGGAAACCCAAACAAGAAATTCCAGTGTACGTGAATGCCATACTGTTTACACCATTTAAGAAGACGGACATTCTGCAGGAATGTCGCGCCCTTGCCCATTAATTTGAGTACACTCGTACTTAAACTCTCAATTCCTGGCTGGATGTATCGAATACCCGCGCGTGCTAACGCATGCACCTGCTCCTTATTAAGATTTGCTTTGACTTCATAAAAAAGGTTAAGGGGTAGATCAAGGTTTTGTAGTGCTGGAATCACGTCTTTGAAATACGACATGCTGAGAATGTTATCCACAGCGCTGAAGTAGCTGGTCAAGTGACCATAACGTTGATGCAAATGGCCTAACTCCTCTATAACACGTGTTGCAGATTTGGTGCGAAACGCCATAGTAACACCATTTAAGCCACAAAAGGCACAGTGGGACTTAACACCCCACCAGCACCCGCGGGAAGTTTCGAACAGAACCCTTGGCAGTTGCAATTTAGTAAAAGTGCTGGCATGGTAAGCAGCGAAGTAATCATCATAATCAGGGATAGGCACGTCATCCATACGTACAACGAGCGATTGGGATACCATAGGCTTTACCGACAAATTTTCAGATGCATCAGATTGCCGATAAAATATTCCTGGCAAGTTATGTATAGCTGTCCCATTCGCTAAAGCAGAAAATAATTGCGGTGCAACTATATCACCTTCGCCAGAGCAAACAGCATCTACAAATGAAAAGTTATCAAGGAGGCATATTCCCATCGACGACTCACAATTCGCTCCTCCAAACACAATAGCGGTCTCAGGATACTGATCCTTAATCAACCTAGCAAGTGCCAGTGATGCTATCTGCTGTTGGAATAAAGATGTAAAACCGACAACAGCGTACTGACTCCAGTGGTACGTCTTCATACACCAATGCAAAAAAGCTTGGGCTTTTTTTCGCAGGTCAACCAAACGCTGCACCTGCTCTAAACTCAACCTGCCATCACCGCCAATTTCGTTGCCAGCTGGTGCTGCTTCATTTGCCCGTCGTCCGAGTAGGATAGTGTTAACGAAATCTTTTTCTGCTGCTGGGTCTTCTCCGTACAGAGCTCCCGTAAAAATCCATTCGCCTATTAAATCAGTGTTGTTTGGATACCCTAATGACAATGCCCGGTACAACTCTGGGTCGCACCATTCACCAAATACCAGATTTAGATACAGAATGTCAACAGGAATAGCCTGTTGATTGAGGGTAGCTTTGAGCAAGCTTAGACCAATAGAGGGTATGTAATGGGAGGCAAATGGCATGTTAATGAGAGCTATACGCCCCCGCTGCTGCACTAATTCTTTATGAGTTTCTACTTTCATCATGTCGTTATTCACACTCATATCATTTTAGGGCGTTACGCAGTTGGCAGGGCTGAAACCACTCCTATAAGGTATTTCGCCACCTGCAATTTCAACCATCGAGACCAAATAAACTCCGTAACTCCTCCCGCGTTTATGCACGTTGCATACTTGCTAAATTTGCGTGCGGCAATACATATTGCGCTACAATTGCAAGTGCAACAACGCCTATGAGCAGTAAACCAGAATGAATCAAGGCGCCATTCCAGTCACCTATATAGGCGAGACGCAAACTATCTGCTTGATATGTCAGTGGATTGAGGCGGCTCAACACTCGCAGGAATGCAGGAGCATTATCGAGACTGTAGAGCGCCGTTGATGAAAACACAACGGGCAGAATGACCGCTGTACCAACGAGGTCACGGGTACCATAATCCTGAATGAGCGTTCCGATAACGGCGCCTAAGCATGCCCAAAATAAAACGCCAGGAATGGATAGAACGGCCATTACCATACCTGGAAATAAAATTGAACCGCCAATGGTGAGGATGGCTGCTATGTATAAGATGATCCATTGCATCAACATATACAGCCAAGCATTCAACCCACGAGCAAGCAAATATTCGAGTGGTGTTGTACCTGCGAGGACATATAATCGGTACATTCCCCACTTAACGTCATTTGAACAAGTAAAGGTCATGTAAGGGAAAACACGAAAACTTTGTACGGCAATCAGTCCAACGAACAGAAATTCCAGGTAGGACAAGGATTGATTACCAATCGTTTGTGCTCCTACCACTCCTGACAGTCCTGCACCAAACAAAGCAAGGTAAAGGGCTGATTCTATCAAACTGATGTAGGATGAGCGGCGCCAGTTGATGAAGGACCACACTTTAGCCTGAGCAAGTGCGCCAATTCTTCTAACGTTCAAGGATGCCCCCCTTAATTTCTTCACGAGCTAACGCTACAAAAGCATTACGCAACGTTGGTTGCACCACTGTGAAATTCGTTATGTGATATCCATGAGCGATGAAAGGTGCAAGAATTGTAATTGTCATCCTTCCAGCATTGACGCCATTTACTGTTAATGGGTTATGCTCAACGATACACAAGCCTGCTCGTACCAATTGCTGCAAAAGATCGGCTGGCGGGTCATCTTTCGCTTCAATGATGACCCGCTCCTCCATATTGAAATGGTGTATAAGACGTTGCGGTGGTCCGTCATATATAAGGTGTCCTTTGTTCAAAAAGACAATCCGGTCACATACGCTTTGTATATCTTCCATAATGTTCGAAGCGAGCACAACCGTTTTACCTTCATTCGCTTGGAGCTTAAGGAAGGTGAGTACTCGCTCGACTCCAATTGGATCGAGACCTACTGTTGGCTCATCAACAAACAGGAGCTGCGCGGGAAAAAGTATCGCACGCGCCAGTTGAACGCGTCGGATTTGTCCACCAGACAACTCCTCAATCGGAGAAAACCGTTTATCTTCGAGTTGAAGCATGTCGAGCAACTGTACAATTCGTTCCGTAGCCTTGGAGACGCCTAACAGGTTTGCAAATACTCGTAAGTTTTGATCAACCGTGAGTGACCAATCAATAGTTTCATATTGTGGAACTAATCCGATGACTTGCCGAATCTTATGACTCTCGCGCACAAGATCAAAGCCGAGAATGTGTCCGCTTCCACGCGTAGGTTTGAACGTTGTAGTTAATAGGTTAATCGTGGTCGTTTTACCACTGCCATTTGGACCCAGTAAGCCAATAACTTGACCTCGATCAATACAAAGTGTTACGTCTCGAACCGCTTCCACACCATTCGGGAATCGCTTAGTTAGACCTTCCACGTTGATGGCTTTCGTACAAGAACCGCTTATGTGCTCTCTAGCAGCAGGAACCATATGAGTACATCCTTTAGAGGAGCTTGTGGCTCAAAGTAACTGAGTGTGCTAAAACATTCTCAACCAAATGTTCAATGTGGTCACATGCTTGGTTAAGATTGGTAACGTCCAAGCAATAGGCGGGATTCTGTTCTACCAACTCTACAACGCATTGTAAAGTTTTAGCTGCGTTAAGCCCGGAGGAAATTACTTGCGGAAGCATGTGTAGAATGGCTTGGCTTGGCTCAATTGGTTTCACTCCGCCTTTACCATCACGGTCCAAAAATACACATGCTTGAATTGGCGCCAATGGGTGGGAATAGTAGCAGTTTGGCATTAACTCATCGAGATGAACTAACCACGTTTTTGGACTACTACCGTATGCCTCAAAACACAGTGCTTGCCGTAGAACATTTGAATGTACTAGCTCTGGAAAAAGTGGGAGCGCTCCCTCTCGCACCCCGACTGGCTTTCGGTACAACACAATTTGATTAGAGGCTGGTTCAATAAACAGCAAGTCATCGCTTAAGGCAGAGTATCCTCTTCGGCATAATTCCATTAGGAGTGTTGTTTTTCCTGCCATGCTAGGAGCAATGAAGGCGATAGCCTTGCCAGAAGGCGTAACTATAGCACAACCATGTAATACCAGAAACCGATCCTTAAGCGGATATGCTTGCAGTGGCGGGAATGGTGTGTCTTGGTGCGGCCAGCGTGTCCATTCTTCTTCTGGATACCGGTAGTATACCGTAGCATCTAGTGAAGGAGTAACAATTGCCTGTACAAAGGAAGCTTGTGCTTCCGCAAGAAGCATGAACTCAACAGATGGATCATTTTGATCTGAACAAAGGAAACGATCGAAAATGTATGTAATCCTTTGGAGGGTAAGCTTGTCCTGCGCATGGTAGCGGAGCATTCCTTTGCTTAAGCCATCGTAGCAATAATTGGATGTCACCAAGATTTAGCAGTTCGCGATAACCCGGACCAGATTCGTTGTAGCAGTGAGTACAAGTCAGGTTACAGTTCCGGTTAACTTCAAGGTAGAGTTGCGATGGCAATGCCAATTTCTCACGAAATAGTTGGAGACGGTCAGCATCGTTTATACCGCTTAGGGTACCTTGGCATAGGCTACATCCGCTAGCAACCTGCTGAATGAAAAAAGCTCCATCATGAGATATCCAATGACTTAGTCTATCCATTGCAGTACCCCTTGATGTATTAAGGCTTGTAAATACTCGCCAATATCATGCTCGATTGTTTCAAATGGAACTTGGTACATATTGACCAATCGCTCTACTAATTCGGTTGTTGTAAGAGGCGTCCGTAACGCTTTGAAAATGGTCGCCCCTGTTTCATTCAAAATACAGACTGTGTCTTGCATGCCGTTGATAATCACCATTTCGTTCCCGAAATCCTGGGCAATTAAGTCGGAACACACCTGAACTTTACTCATTACTGCCTCACATATTTTTGAGTGATGAAAGAACTGCTAACACAGAAAGTCAGCAGTTCTTTGACATTGTTTAATGTATACGCCCGTGGTGGCATCCACTTGCATAAAGCGAAGACTCGACACTAAGCAGTCGCGGCCAATGCGACTGAAGCTCAGTCAAAGGTACAATTTTGATTTGAGGCTTTTCCCAAGTTGGCGCCGGTTTAACTACCATCACTTCAACTTTAGCCTCACCATGCTTAGCTTTCATGTACGATCACCTCCTTTCTAAATATTAGGCTACAGCAAGAACCTAATGTTGCTATTTGCATCCAACTCCTGTCCTTCAAAGCACAGTCAAACATCTTAATGCAAGATTTATTGCAGTGCTTCCAAGTTACGACCGTACTACCCGACATCGTCTATTGCAATCAGCTGCATACGCCAAGGGTTGTTGGCGTGGAGTACGCGCACTACACCACCTGCCGCAGTACTGATCTTGTGTCATCTGCCATACCGTACGGATACGCTGAGTCTAGCACGCGCATAGCGGGTTGTCTGCCCATAAAATATGGACAAAATCGATGATTTTTGACCGATCCCGCGCCGGGTTGTCCATAACATATGGACAACCCGGCGCTCGGCATTATTCGCCCACCCCACGCGCTCTGGGCTGGAGGCATGCGCACGCCCACGCCACTAGCTCGTCGCCGTGCGCCAGGCCCAGTTTGGCGCACAGGCGCTGCCGGTATTTCGGCACCGTCTTGGTATCGACCCCCAGGTAGTCGGCGCTTGCTTTCACCGCGCGCTGCTGCGCCTCCAACGCCAGGTGCGCCTGCTCGCGCGGGGTCAAGCCTAGGCCGGCAAACGGCGCTTGTAGGGAGGGCGAACGATATTCCTGCCCGCTGGTCACCGCGGTGAGCGCCGGGACCAGCGCGGTCGCCGGGTCGTCGCGCGTGAACAGAACACCGGCGACCGCGGGATACATGGCGGCGATCAGCCCGTCCAGCAGCGTGCTGGCAACCAGCAGGATCGGGACGGCGTACGCGCCGCCGATGACCCGGATGATTGCATGGTCGCGGGCATCGGCGACGACGGCGTCGATGGCGCTGGTGCGCAGGCGCCGTTCCAGCCCCTCCGGCGTTGGAATCTCCGCCAAAAATGCCAGCGCCATGCGGTCGAGGTAGAGCGCCAGACCCCTGCGGGTGATCACACAGGTGGCGAAGGCGGCGATGTGGTAGCCGCGGAGTTCCTGGCGCGCGGCCGGTTCACGTGCGGTGGCGGCGCGTTGCATCAAGGCGAGCATGGCCGGGCCGGGGCGAATCTCCGGGCGGGCGGCGCTGCGGGCAGCGTGAAGCGCCGCCCGCAATGCCGCCCGTCCAATTAGCTTCCTAAGCGGCGGCAAGCATCCTAATTCAGCCAGCAGCGGCGCTGCGGCGGCGGTAACGCACGGCAGAATGGGCAGGGTCGGGCTCAGCCCGCGCAGGAGCAGCGCGGTATCGGCGCTGTCTATCCCGGGCAGGTCCATATCCAGTAACACGAGGTCGAGCTGTTCAAGCTGACGGCGCGCAAGGTCTACCCCGGTGACGCTATCGGTCGCGGCAACAATCGTCCACTGCGGGGCGACGGCCCGCACAAGCGCATGGGTAGCAGGATCGGCATCGATAATCAGCATGGTCGGCATTGCGGATTTCTCTCCTCTGAACGCTTCAAACAACTCCTGTACACGCATGGTCCATCAAACCAAGCCATGACGTAGAATTAGAGGCGCGCTGCAACAATGTGGTATGGTCATGGATTCGGTCACATCGTTGTGGGGGCGGCGATGTGCTGATACGGTGCTCAAGCAAACACCAACGAAGGCATACAAACAGACGGCAGCGACGGGGCGGCGTCGCTGGCTGATGACACTATCGTCGGGCCAGGATGTGCTGATGTGGAGGTTATCGAGTGGCCTTTGGCACTATACCATTCTCAGCGCGTCTGTGCAAGAGTTAGGATGGTGTTTGGAATGCCTCACGGAGACGAGGAAGTGAGGAGACGACGAGGCGAGGGAGCGACGAGACGGCCCTGCGCGGCTCACCGCCCGTTCGTGTGTGCCGCCATACAAACCTCGCAACGGAGGCATGCGCCGCAGCCGGACGAGCTGCCGACCACGTCACCTGCGGCGGGGTCTGTTGAAGACGCGCAGAGCGGCGGAGGCGCGGAGGCGACGAGATGTTGCGCCGCCGCGCAAACGGCCCTGCGCAACCAATCGCCCGTTCGTACCTGCGCTCATC
>JAKSDJ010000898.1 GCA_022360155.1 Chloroflexales bacterium
CGTGGCGGCTCCTGCTGCAGCAAGGCGGGTTCGACTAGATCGAGTACGATGGGCATAGCACAAATCTCTGCTGGCGGACGAGCAAAAATCTACGGCCTATTGTAGGATGCACGGCGGGAACTTGCAAGGAGAAGGAAATGTTCGCAGATTCGCAGGTTGATGCTTTTGATTGCAACGTTCAAATGCACCAACCTGCGAACGTTCTAATATTCAAACCTATTCAGCGCTGGACGAGCAGTAGGATGAGCAGTGTGATCAATTGCCAAAGCACCGGCAATAAGCCGCCCAGCAGCGACAGACTGCCTTTCCAGCCATACAGCTTTTCCCACAGCCCAGCCGCCAGGAGAAACGACCAGGCCAGGGCGCCAATCCAAAGCACAACGAGCAGCAAGAGCGGTACGCCTGCCACAAGCAGCGTCAACAGAGCAATCCAGGGCAGCAGGCGGGGCAATTGTGCGGCGGGGTAGAGGTACACAGCGCGATAACCCTCCTCGCCGCCGCTTCCGCCTGTCTCATCGAGTAGTACCGATACCAGGGAGACCAATGGCCATTCAAGCATGCTAACCAGCCATAGACCAATTGCGCCTAAAAACACCCCCAATCCTGGCACCGAACCGCGCAGCAGGATCATGTCGAGTAAGAGCAAGAGCGGCAGCGGCAAAGCCAGCCAGGTCATCGATCCAGCCGCGCGGAGTAGTGGAGCGGTCTGGATCGCCCGGTTTTTGACATCGTCACGGGCCTCTTCGATAAGCTGGTCGAGCGCAGCGCCTGTCATGAAAGCCAGCCACAGTAGCCACGAGCGGGCTTCTTGCTGCAAGAGCGGCGGATCGTTGGGGCGAGGCGGGCGTTTGGCCTGTATGCTGGTGACCTCGAACAGCGCCCGCTGGAGCAAGGGCTGGAAGTTGTCCATCGCTGAAGTAACGATGATCCCCCGGCTAAAACTTCCATCATACAGGAGGCTGTTGAGGCGATAGTGCCATGGCAGCGCGGCGTTGCGTATCTGGAGGAGTAACACCTGACTATGTTCAGAAAACTCGGTTGCTTTGAACGTGGCAAAGTGCGACCAGGGAACTACAAACCAGTGATTGCTCATCAGGTTGCGCACGGCTAGGCCTTCACTGCGCGCTTCCAGCGTCGGCAACAAGCCGCGCAGCGTCATCAGCACACCGATCATAAACAGTACGAGCAGGTGGGCGGAAATGAGCAGCCACCACGGCTGTGGTAGATCTGGGCGGCCTGCGACGCCGAAAAAGGGCACAGGATTGGTTCGATAGGCATTGACCAGTTCGACATACGCGGCTTGTGCGAATACCCAGCTAAAGGGTGGAACCCCGCGTATCAGCGGCAGTTCTAAAGCCAGGAATCTGGCCCAATAGAGCAAGTACTGCCAGACGGTCAGTCCGGCGAGGATAATAATGCTCCAGGTGAGCAACGTCGTGATCCGGGCGGGATAGACACCCTGCACCGGCCCGGCATAAGCAGCGGATTGCTCGCCGTACATCGCTTGGTCGGGAAGGGTCAGGGTGTTGTCTGAATTGTTCTTGGTCGCTTTGGCCTGACTAAAGAATGAAGCGGGACCAAGCATAAAACGAAAGAGCGGTGAAGGCGCTCCCTCATCGAGCTGAACCGGTTTGACGTTGTCGATCAAATGCGCGATCCGCTTGCTTTCGCTGAGAACGGTCTTCACCAGGTTATCGAAATCGCTAATACTGGAGGTGACCCAGAAACCCGGTCGCCAACCCAGACGATAGAACAAGCTATACAAACGATGCCAGCCGGTCAGCTTTTTGCGATCGGTTTGCACCAGGATTACAAAGCGTTCGCCAGCGATGTCGCCCGTGACCTTGACAGCACGCAAATTCTCCCAGGGAATTGGCAGCCACTCATCGGCGAATTCGACCAATAGCCCCTGGGAGTTGGTGCGCACAGTTGGCAGAGCATTGCGCACCAAAATAACGAGTAGCAGAGCAATGGCCGCCCACCATAAGGTCGGCAAGAGTTCGGTTAACTCGTCGATCCGCCTTTGGCCCGGCGGCCCCTGGATCCAGTCTACGATTGCGACGAGAAAGGGGACTCTGAGGAAGAGGGCTTGATCAAGACCAAAGTTCGACCAGGCATAGCGCAGAATCACTGATCCCAGATTGATCGCGCTGATTGCAACAACAATAGTGCAAAGCGCTTCAATCGACCAGATCAATGTGCGTGGATAGCGGTGGACGGTCTCAGATGTGTACATGGTGGTTTCCGCACAGGTTATGTATCATCGAGAATCTCCAACTCGGTGTTGAGTTGGACCTGTTGCACGCGCAGTTCGGCGGTGTCGAGGAGTTGCTGGCAGGCGGCTGCCAACTGCACGCCCTGCTCATAGAGTTGAAGCGCTTCTTCCAGGGGCAATTCGCCGGTCTCCAGGCGAGCCACGATATCCTGAAGCCGCGTATAGAGCGTCTCGTATGTTTCGTTGCTGGTTTGCTCCAGCATAGCTTCTCCTATTCGATATGACAATATGACCTGTTACACGCTAGGGGCGTCGTTACATGGCGCCGTGTCATTTGGAAGAACCTCCGCCAACAAGCGTCCGGTGCGGAGTGTGAGTTCGAGTTTCTCGCCAGCCTGAGCCTGGTCAGAATGGGTGACGACCTTTCCATCAGCGCTGCGACTCACTACGGCATACCCGCGATCAAGGGTGGCGCGGGGGCTCAACGCAGCGAGTTTGGACTGGAGACCCTGTAGGCGCGCTCGAGACAACTCGATCGTGTGCGCAAGCTGAACGCCGGATCGGCGCATCAGATCATCGACCTGTTGGCGTTGTTGCGCCAGGCGCTTGGCGGGCGTATGTCGATGCAGGTTTTCGGTAGCGCTGGCCAGTTGGCGGCGATAGTCGTCGAGCCGCGTGTGAATTGCCCCATCCAGGCGTTGGTGTAATCCATACAAGGCCATTGAAAGTTCGGTTCTATCGGGTACTGCCAATTCGGCAGCAGCCGATGGGGTTGGCGCCCGCATATCGGCGACATAGTCAACAATCGTCGTGTCGGTTTCGTGGCCGACACCCGTGATCAGCGGCGCCGGGCTGGCAAAAGCGGCGCGCGCCACATTCTCATCGTTGAAAGCCCACAGATCCTCGATCGAACCGCCGCCGCGGGCCAGGATGATCAGGTCAACTTGCGCGTTATAGAGCGACTGAAGCGCCGCGACAATACTGGCCGGCGCCTGTTCGCCCTGGACCAGGCAAGGCGCAACCAGCACTTCGACCAGAGGGCAACGCCGGCCCAGTACGTTGAGAATATCGCGCAAGGCTGCACCTTTGACCGATGTGGCAATACCAATACGTTGCGGCAAGATGGGCAAGGGGCGCTTGCGACTCGGATCGAACAATCCTTCGGCCTCGAGTTGCACTTTCAACCGCTCGAAGCGGGCGTGTAGCCGACCGATCCCTGCGGGGTGAAGTGTATCAACATAGAGTTGCAGATCGCCCCGCACTTCATACAGCGAGACGCGCCCATGCGCGAGGACGGCATCGCCGTTTCGGGGTATCGCTGCCAACTGGCTGGCATGGCTGCGCCAAAGCACGGCGCGCAATACAGCATCCTGGTGTTTGAGGCTGAAATAGCAATGTCCCGACGAATGGCGGTTGAAATTGGAAATTTCGCCTTCGACCCAGATATCGCGGACAATCTCGTCTGCTTCGAGGAGTTCGCGCAGGTAGGTGTTGACTTCAGTAACCGTGAGGATCTGCATAACGACGTTCAACGATGAGTGATACACAAGCAAGCGTCATGATCCCGTTGCAGCACAGGGAGATGGCCATCTTATCGATAGACGTCTCACGGGTCTGCGCTACATGAACCATATCGGGCGTTGCTTACAATGGCTCGATCACCATAAGCGGTTGTCCATACTCGACCGGCTGACCATTTTTGGCCAAGATGCGCGCCACTCGCCCTGAGACTTCACATTCGATCTCGTTCATCATCTTCATCGCTTCGATGATTCCGACAATATCGCCGGCGTGGACCTCCTCGCCCTCGCGCACAAAAGGTTGCTCTTTGGGCGATGGTTGAGCATAGAACGTTCCTACCATCGGCGCTGTTACTGTGTAGCCAGCGGGCATCTCAATTTGATGATTGGCCAGATCATCGTGCGGCGTCGGTTTAGCCATTGAAGACGCCGGAATCGGAGTGTACCCCGGATTGGGCGCTGGCAAAGCCTGTGGCGTTGTTTGCCCTGGCGCTGAGTTACCCCGTTTGATATGCAACTTAATATTACCGCGTTCGATCAGAATCTCGGTAATATCGGTTTGTCCAATAAGTTGCAGCAGTTCACGCACTGCGTCGAGACCAAAATCAGCAATACTTTGATCGGATGTTTGCTCTGTGGTCTCGTTCGGATTGTTGGGTGTGTTGATAGGTGATGCTTGCATTGATACGAATTACCGGCCTTCCCATGCTGAAATATATCTTCTGTTCTTGTCCATGGACCCATCATCCGTAGGGCGGCGCAGAACCAGAACAGGATGTTGCATACTCGGTAACTTTTGTTCCACGACAGGACTCCACGCGTATCTTTCAAGCAGTGGCCAGCGCGAAAACCTGCGCCACGTACTAGTCTTGCCAGGAATAAGTTCACTTTATTCTATCACAGCGTTTAGCTATCAGCAATCAGCGAGCGCCAATGTCTGGGATGCGTGTGCTGGAGCCGTTCTTCGAGGGCGGCGGAGGTGGTATACCAGATCTCGCGTAGCTCCAGATCCCAGGAACGTGCGGCGTGTCCGACGCTTTGCAGGGTCTGTTTGTCGCCGATCCAGGTTAGCGCTTCGATGGCTTTGCGGCGCAGATAAAATGGCGTTTGATTCCCATCGTCGTCATCGAGATCGACCTTGAATTGCCCCAGCGCTGTGGGCGGAATGGGCCGCCCAAGCACGATCTGTTCAATCACTTGTTTTAAGGTTGGGCCTGGCCGCCCATCGATACCCGGCAGTCTGCGTTCCGGCAGATCTTTGCCCAGCCACGATAATGATTGGATTGCTTTGCTCTTGACTGACTGGATTGGGTTGCTAATTAATAAATATATGAGCCAGTCGATCACTGCTTCGTCCTGGGCGCGAACACGTCCGGCAAGGTAGGCGAGTTGCTGCGCGCTGGCATCAGGAATAGAATCGCGGCGTTTCACCAGCACCGTCAGCAGGCGCGCAACGCTTTCTGGTTCGAACAAGGTCAGCGCATCAGCAGTAGTCGCGCTCGCCGCGCACTTGGCTCATCATTGCGAACATTTCGCGTAGTGGCATATCTTCACAGTGCTGCCATCGGGCATGCCAAGCTAGGGCGATCAGTGTTTCGCGTGCAGCGTCTCCTAGTGTATAGCGGGGATCGACTTCGCTCAAGGCCTGATCCAGATAATCCTGAATCAACTGATTCCGGGTTAACTGGAGCTCCTGTTCCATATCCATTTGCTGGTAGATCGCTGATAGCAGCAGCGGATCTGTGATCAGAGTCAGGAGACGATTTTCAACAATCTGCCGAAACAACCGGGCGCTATGCTCTGGATTGCGGTTTTGCAGGTATTGCTGGATCTGGCGTTCGCTCAATGGTTGGAGCAAGAGGATTTGGGCATTGCGGAATGTCGCGCCGGGGAAACGCTCCTCTGAGCAACTGACGATAAAAAGCTGATCGGGGAATTGGCGCGCCAGTTCAGCGATCTCACGGCTGGCTTCGATCCGTTGTTGCTCGGGGATTGCGTCCAGGCCGTCGAGAAGGAAAGCGCAACGTGGGCGTGGTTGGGGCGAATCACCATTGTGGATCCGGCTTGGTTGCACGAAGTGATAAATGAGCTCTTCTCCGATCAGTGGTGCGATCTCTTTGGCGCGAGCGAGAATATGCTGTGCCATCCGTTGGCTGCCGCGTTGTTGTTCGTAGCCGGAAAGCGAGACAAAGATCCCCAAGCGTTGATTGACATCGCGGATCACGATAGTCTTTGAGATCCATCTGGCCTTTGAAATTACGCCCGCCTTCCTGCATGCGCTATGCTATACTGCACAGCGGATATGTTTTGGTTCATTCTCTGGGATACACGCGCGGGCGTTGGAACGGGCTCAATCGAGGTGTTATGAGAGAGTGCCGAATTAGTTGCGGTGCATGCTGTATCGCACCCTCAATTTCTTCGCCTATCCCTGGTATGCCGCATGGGAAACCGGCCGGCGTGCGTTGCGTCCAACTCACCGATGATAATCGCTGTGCGCTGTATGGCAAACCGGAACGGCCAGCAGTGTGTTCTAATCTGCAACCCTCCCCTGAGATGTGCCGAAAGACTGCGGAGGAAGCTCTTGATTGGCTTACCTGGCTTGAACAAGCAACTGCGTCAGAGCAATAAAACCATCCGCTAGCAAGGCGTAAGGCGTCGCGTGAGTCCCAAGAGTATGGAGGAATTGCAAACTATGGATCATAGCTTACACAGCGTAAGCATTGTTGGAACAGGACTTATTTCGGTGCTGAAAGAGAATCCGCAATCGCTGCGAGCGATGGGCGCCGAAGCAGTGCGTCTGGCGATGGAGAGCGCCGGGGTCGATACAATAGATGCTCTCTTTGTGGGGAATACGTTATCCAGCGAGTTGCAAAGCCAGAAGCATCTTGCTACGTTGATCGCAAGCGCCGTTGGTCTGCGCGGTATCGAAGCGTTGCAGGTCGAGGCGGCTACTGCCACCGGCGCAGCAGCCTTGCGAATGGCCTACTTCGCCGTCGCCAGCGGCGAGGCGCGGCTGGCTATTGCGCTCGGCGTTGAGAAGATGAGCGGCGGCGGCGCAACCCCGGCGCTAGCCAAAGCCCTTGATGCCGAGACCGAGACGCCCGCCGGCGCTACGCTCCTGAGCCAGAATGCTCACCTCATGCAGCTGTATATGGAGAAATATGGCGTTGCGGTGGATGTCTTCAACAACTTCCCGCTCAACGCTCACCATAATGCGCGGACCAACCCCAACGCATTGTTCAAGGATCTGGAAGTTGATGAAGAGAAAATCAGCAACTCGCGCGTGGTGGTTCCACCGCTACGCCTATTCGATGCCTCGCCGGTGTGTGATGGGGCGGCGGCGGTCGTCCTGGCCCCGAGCACCGAAGCTCGCGCGTATACCGATCAGCCGGTCAAAATCCTGAGCTCCAGCGTGGCGACGGATTGGTTCCGGATCGCCGACCGATCGGACCCGCTCCATCTGTATGCCGCCGCGCACTCGGCACGCAGCGCCTTTCGCAAAGCTAATGTTCACCGCAACGATATCAACCTCTTCGAGGTCCACGATGCGTTTAGTATTATGGTCTGCCTGGCCCTGGAAGCGATTGGTTTCGCCGAGCGGGGTCAAGGTTGGCGGCTGGCCGTCGAGAACAAAATTGCACTGGATGGACCA
>JAKSDJ010000512.1 GCA_022360155.1 Chloroflexales bacterium
GATCATTCCACCGCCACGCGCTTGCTTGGTTGGGAGCCCCGTCCGGCCAAGCAAACGGTCATTGCGACGGCGGAAAGCCTGTTGAACTATCGTGTCGTGAGATAGAGAGGGCGGGTTGACATTGCGCTTAAACGTCAACAATCAGCTGTCAGCCACGGAGCGACTGGCTGGTCGCCCTTCCTAACACATTCTGTGAACATGCCAACATCGCCTCGTTGCTCCGTCGCCTTCTTATCTCCGCGCTTCATCGCTGCTTGAAGATTGAAGGATCAGCGGCCAAGCTTCATCCGCAAGAGACAGCTAGCGCGGCTGCAAGCCGCGCCTAATGATTTTTGACAATCAAAATCGGTAATTGCAAAAGGTATTCGTAGTGCTGCTTTCAGGTTGCTGTGTTGCCGTAAAACCGCCTAAAGGCGGTACTACGTAGGCTACCCCCGCTAATTGACTCTATCCATATTCATTAGATCAAGCCCGGCGCATTCGCATTAGTTAGGTTGAACCCGGCAAATGCACCGACCTGCGAACTCCGGTCCTGAGCGCCGCCGAAGGATGCCAGCTTTATTATCGGCCAATAGCTCTGAGTGTAGCGTCGGGGAACGCGGTATCTTCGCCAACCGCGCGCCACTTGTTGATCTCGTTCTGCTCAGCGGCGCGTTTTTGCACCCACAGATCATACGCATCCTTGCCCAAGATCAAGCGCAGCGGCGGATCATCACTTTCAATCACCTGGAGCATCGCCAAAGCGGCTTTGCGCGGATCGCCAGGCTGCTGCCCGTGGTTGCCGTAGAGGTACTGCTGGAGGGGCTCGACCACGGGTTGGTAGGCGTCGATACTCTGTTCCGGGCTCATATTGGCGGCGCCGGCGAACTCGGTCCGGAAGGCGCCGGGCTCGACAATCGTGACGTGAATTCCCAGGGGCTTGACCTCGTCGCGCAGCCCCTCCGCGAAGCCTTCGACGGCGAACTTGGCGGCGCAGTAGAGCGCAAAGCCGCCCAGACTCACGAGCCCGCCGATGGAGGTGATATTGAGAATGTGCCCGGATTGTTGCTGGCGCATCACTGGCAGTACAGCGCGGGCCATCTCGATCACCCCAAAGCAGTTCACATCGAATTGCTTCCTGATCTGGTCAGAGGAGAATTCTTCAATCGCCCGGAGGCTGCCCTGTCCTGCATTGTTGATCAAAACATCGATCCGTCCAAAGCGGTTCAAGGCGGTGGGCGCAAGCGCCTGACGATCAGCCGCGTTGATGGTCTTGAAACCATTCTAATGTGCGAACCTGCAAATCTTCGATGGCACGCTGATACTACAGATGGATGCCAATCAACACCGATCTAACGTTCAAACGTGTCAACGTTCAAATCTGCTAACGTACTAACGTTCCAACCCCGGTCCTGAGCACCGCCGAAGGATGCCAACGTTCAACCGCGCCAACCGCGCCTCATCCCCGCGCCTGGATCAGTTTGTCTATGGTGATCGGCAGGTCGCGGATACGCCGCCCGGTGGCGTGGTAAACGGCGTTGGCGATGGCGGCGTTCACTCCGCTGGAAACGAGCTCGCCAATGCCTTTCGCTCCGGCTGGATTGATGTCGGTGTCGCCTTGATCGATAAAGATGACATCGATAGCTGGAATGTCGGCGTTGACCAGCACAAGGTAGTCGAACAGGTTGGCATTCATCAGGCGGCCCAGGCTGGGGTGTGGCATCTGCTGTTCGCTGAGGCCGTGCCCGCGCCATAGATGATGCCGCCTTTCGCCTGGCTGGTCGCTGTCTTCACGTTGAGGATGCGCCCTGTGTTGAAAACGTCCAACAGTCGGGCCAGCCGGATGCGTCCCGACCGGACATCGAGCCGCACCTCGGCGAACTGCGCCCCGAACGCGCCGTAGGCGAAGGGCGACTCGGAATCTGGCGCATAGCTGCCTGTGGCCTCGATCTGGTCGAGACCAGCCCGGAGCAAGATGTCTTGATAGGTCCGCCCTGCGACGGATCCGAGGTCATCCCTAGACTATCGCGCAAGGCGTCGAGCAGACTGGTGCGCGGGTCGAGCTGTAGTAGGGCGTACGCCTGGCCATTGACGCGCAGATTCATATCGGTCAGCGCTGGCGGCGGACCAAGCTCCAGCAGTGAGCCGTCGGGCGCGCCCGCTCGAACGGTTGCCGTTTCCGTCGAGATGTGCGAGACGACGGCTACCCCGACGCCGAGCCGCGCCACTTCGACCAGGAAGCGACGCCGGGACATTTGCCGCGCGATGAAGCCGCGCACCGCTTCGTCGAATCCGGCGAGGAGCGCTTGCTGCTCACCCCTGGTCACTTCCAACCGCTCCCAAAAATCGGACGGCGTACAGGGCGAACAGTCGTTTATGGGTGTCGCCCTATCAGGGTGCGATTCTGCACACTGTTGCTTTTCTTGCCGATCTTTCATCTGGTTCCTAGATAAAGATTTGGTTGGGGCAAGGTTTATTGGCTCTGCGATACACGCTCGGTTGCGAGCGCCGGCAGATTGGAATTTCCCAATTCAGCGCGCAGATTGGCCCGCATCAGCGAGATCTTCCAGCCATCTGCTGTACGCACGAGCTCATGTTCGTAGTTGCCGATGAACACCCAATAGTTCTCGCCGTCGTTGTTGTCGAGAAAGTGGCTGGCGTAGACGGATGATGTTGCACTGGCTGTGTCATCGCCAGTGAATTCGACTTGATGGTTGCCGATGATATGTTGGGTGTAGTCGTACCCTGGCAAAACGGTTTGCCAGGCGGCCACAACCTCAGCCGGCGTCAGCGTATCGGGGTCGCCGGCCTCGGTGCCGACAGCGGCCTGGTCATAGGAGTTGTAGTCCAGGATGACCTCATCGGCGAATTGGTTCTGGACCTGGTCCCATTCTCCAAAGTCCGCATAGATGCCGACGGCGTTGATAGTGTCGATAATGGCTTGGCGGTCACGTAGTTCTTGTAGGTCGCCTGAAGATGTTTCTGTTCCGTCGCCATAGGCGAGGGTATACCACTCGTCCGCCGCGTGTTGATCCGTCGGTGTGTTTGTAACGTTCTGGATCAAGCCGCCCTGTATTTCAAAGACTAGGAAGAAGTTCTGATCCAAGACGGCATCACCGGCCTGACAAATTCCTCGGTGGTAATCGATAACGTAGGTTTCGTTGGCTTCCAGGAAGAGTAGTTCCGCCTGACAACTGGTTTGTTGCAGCAGTTCGAAAAAACCGATTACCGCATCGACGCCAGTAAATGTGCGCGAAAGAGGATGGCGACCGGGAAGCGTCCAAGTGACATCAGGCGCCATCACGCTGCGAATACCCTCAAGATCGCCCTCCCCATAGTAAGCGTAGTACTGTTGAATTAAGGCGATGTTTGGATCAATGTCAGCGTCTGTGCTGTCCGCCGCAACGTCTTCAGTGCTGTTCGCTGTAACGTCTTCAGCGTTTGCTTCAGCCGGTCCGTTGGAGTTGTCGTTGTCCTGCGCAGTCGCGCAGCCCGCGGCGAAACCCGCCAGAAGCGACACAACGATCAAGGTCCAAATCTTATGACGCATCATTTTAGTTCCTTATTACCCGCGGGTATACGCGTTCTTACTAGTATGGCGATCGAACGCTGTCGTTATAACAGAACAGTTATATCCTTACTTAACCCAGATGAATTCGGAACCAGTCTGCAATCTTGTCAGCAGTTCTGTCCAGAACACTTGGATCTTCGTAATATTGAAAATGGCCGGTACTGCCCTCCCAGGAAAGCTGCTTGTCGGCAATTGGTACAGCTTCGAAGTGCCGTCGTGCTGCATTGGGCAGAAAGGAATTATCGCTATGAATCATCAGGTAAGACGCTTGAATGCTTGATGCAGCACTTAATGACTCATATGCGAGCAGGTCAGCATCACTCATGACCGCATAGCGATTCTCCCAAATACCTCGTTCTGCCCACGGGCTGTACCAGTCCCAGACGAAACGTCCGGGCATCCCTACATCTAGCCGTTCAGGATCGACTGCTGGAACATACTTGACTTCACCTGTCTCTTCATAATGTTTTTTCGCTTGCTCACCGCGCTCGCGCCGTTCTGTGAGAGCTGCTGCTGTTCCCATCCACTCTATATCCGCCTCGTGATCGCGATAGTGCCCAGCGACAGTCGAAAGTGCTTTGAATCGCCGATCATCAGCAACTGCACGCAACATCTCGGAACTGCCTTGACAAACAGCCATTGCAAAGATCTGATCGGCATCTATATCCGCTCGAGATTGTAAATAATCCACAGCCGCGCGAACGTCTTCCACCTTTGCAATAGGACTCTCAAAGCGACGCGGCTCTCCTTTGCTCTCGCCGTGATAACGTGGGTCGAAGGCGAGGGCGATAAAACCTCGTTCTGCCAAGCGGCGAGCATATTCTGTCGGGGCTTGCTCTTTTACAAAAGTCATTGGACCCAGTATAGGTAAGGCTGGAGCCTTTCGAGTGAGGTTATCAGGAATGTAGAGATCACCGGCAAGGCTTACACCGTTGCTTGGAAACATAACCTTGATCATCGTCATGATTTCACCTCTCATTGCTTATTTCATGCTAGATAAAGTGCCTTCGTCGGCGGTCTGAGCTGCTGCATACAATGCCTTGTATAGTTATTCACTATCCAGGTCAGATCGCCTTTCTTTAATTGTCTACTCCGATAGTTCTTCCAGCGCCGTCAAAATTCCGTTCAAGCCTGGGTTGAGCGCGTCTGGCACAACCAATTGCCATGCGATTCGTCGATCCTGAATCAAGAACAAGGCGCGCCGGGCCATATCGCGCTCTTCGTCATACACGCCGTAGGCACGCGCCACGGCTCCCTTGGGCGATCCATCGGACAGGAGATGGTACGTAATCCGATGATGATGCGCGAACGCCATATGACACCAGACCCCATCCACCGAAATCGCTACCAGGGTTGCATTCCGCTCGTGAAACAAGTGGAGCGACTGTTGATAGAGCGCCAATTGACCTTTGGTCGTTGGCTCCCAAACGGCAGGACAAAACGCGACGATGACCCGCTGTGTCGTCATATGATGTAGGCAAAGCGTCTGACTTGGGCTGTAGTGGAGCCGAAAATCAGGCGCACACTCTCCTATCAGACGTGGTTGCGGCTGGGTTGCCACAGACTGACTCCTACACATTGCCGACAAACCTTGGGCTATTGGTAGCATACACGGCGTTGCGACGTATCGGTATCTGCAAAAATGCGTATTTTGTTTGAATGTTCAAATGTTGAAACGTTGGCATCCTTCGGCGGCGCTCAGGACAAGGGTTGCTATCCTTTGCTGCGCTCAGGATCGGGGTTGGAACGTTTGAACGTTGACACATTGACATGGTTTCAAGATAATCACGCGACGGCGCAATGCAGGCGTGCGTTGTAGGCGCGGCTTGCCGCCGCGCTGGCTTTCCCTGGCGGAGAAGCCTTGTCTTATGGCTTGCCGCCGCTCCTACACAGGTTGACAGATTGGCCGATTCTTCATCGTATATATGGGGCGTGGTTGTGGTCAGTAGGGGCGACCAGCCGGTCGCCTGTGTATCGGGGATGGCTGATCGCTGATCGCTCATCCCTGAGTTTAGGGCAAGATGCCGAGGGTTCGCGCCCGATGCACGGCGGCGGTCCGCGATTGGACGGCGAGCTTGTCGTAGATGGCGTTGAGGTGGGTTCGCACCGTGCCAGTTGATATAGTGAGGCGGGCGGCTATCTGTTGGTTGGATAAGCCTTCGGCGACAGCGCACAGCACGTCGATCTCGCGTCGAGTCAACATAGCTACAACGGCGGGAATGGGCGAGGGATCAGCGCGTATCTCGTGCAGCGTTTGTACCACATCATCGACAGATAGGCGACGCCCCTCCTGCCAAAGGGTCGTAAACTGCGTTTTACCGACATGTGACTGGATGCACTCGATCAGTTGCGCCTCTATGTCGTATGCGCCCGATATCGCATCGGCGGCGCCATCTTGCGCCGCCAGCGCGCTGGCCAGACCGAGAAAGCGAGCGGCCTGATCAAACTGCGACAGTTCTACCATCAATTGGGCCGCTTGCTGGAGGGATCGCGAGAGCAGAACCGCTGAGGCGTCGCCCAATGCAGCGTGTTGCAGCGCCTGACAGAGGGCAGCGCCGGCGGCGGCGTAGCGCCTGTGGACGATATTGACATAACCGAGGTGATAGTACGCCCAGGCGGCGCCGCGCTGGTCCTGCACGGCTTGAAAAAGCTGGATGCTCTCGTCCGCCATCGATAGAGCGCGCTCTTGCTGCCCTTCCTGCGCCACAACCAGACTGAGATTGCTTGTCGACCACGCGATGCCTCGTTTGTCGTACAACTCGCAAAAGATTCGTCTGGCCCGCTCGTAGTTGTGGCGGGCGGCGGCATAGCGTTGTTGGGCGCGATCAATATGACCCAGGCCGATCCACGACCACGCCAAGATGCGCTTCGCCCCGACTTTGTGGGCCAGGCGAATGCCCTCTCTGAGCGCGGTCGTCGCCTTGTCTTCGTTGCCCAGTTCATGCCAGAGATGGCCCAGGTTCATATAGGCGTCGGCCATGCCCGCCTCATCGTTGAGGGTGCGCGCCAGCGCCAGGCTCTGCTCGTACATGTCGACGGCCTTGCGGTGTTGGCCGCGTACATCCAGAATGTAGCCAATCCTGCGGATGGTATAGACCAGTCGCTCCTGGTCGTTCTGGGTCGTACACAAATCAAACGCCTGTTGATGGTACTGATACGCCTGATCGAGCAAGCCGCGATGCGCCGAGACCAAGCCGGCGCCGTTCACAACGTCGATATGCAGGTGCGGGTATTGCAGCAATTCAGGATTTGTGCGCACCGAGTCCAACCACTCTTGAGCTTCGAGAAGCTGCCCGCGAATCGTCCAATACGGGATGAGATCGACGATCAAGCTGGTGCGCTGTTCAAAGCACTGATCGGTGCGCGTGATCCAATCGAGCAGGCCGATGATATTGTTGTGGTGCAGATCGATCCGTTGTAGCCATCGCTCATCCGCCTGCATAATAGTCTTGGGTTTCTGGCGGGCGACACATTGACAGAGGTAGACGCAAAGTTTTTCGTAGGCTGCGGCGGCTTCTGCGTATGCATCCAAATGTTGATACGCAAACGATCGTATGGTTGCGAGCATGCGGTAGTGATGCTGCCCGGAGATCGCGGTGACAGACAACAAGTTTTGGTGGACCAGATCGATGATCGCGGGAAGCGTGTGCGCTGCAGTGTGCGCAGGCAGGGTGGCGACTTCCGCTGCTGCTTCGAGCGTGAACTCGCCAACGAAAACGCTCAGCCGCCGGAATAGAGCCTGCTGGAGTGGAGTCAAAAGATCGTAGCTCGTTGCAATGGCCACGCCCAACGACTGGTGACGATCGGGCATATCCTGATAACCAAGCATTGGCAAGGGCAGCACGTGATCCAGGTACGATTGGATCATCTCAACACTCAGCGCAGGCAGGCAGGCGGCGGCCAGTTCGAGCGCCAAGGGCAAGCCATCCATCCGCGTACAAATATCGATCACGCTCTTCGCATTGGTCGCGGTCAACCCAAAGGTGTGACTCCGTAGTTGCGCACGCTGTACAAAAAGTTGCACAGCCGGTATCTGCTGCAACGCTTCGACATCCCAGCTACGACGTGCATCGGGCAACTCCAACGGCATCATCGTCACGATCTGTTCGGCGCGCACTGCGAGCGGAATACGGCTGGTCACCAGTATTTTGAGGTGTTTGCATGTCCCGACCAGATTGGCAATATCGGCGGCGCTGGCGATGAGGTGCTCCATGTTGTCGAGGATCAGCAACATTCTGCCCGTGTCGATCCGGCGAACAATTGCTTCAAGGGTTTGCTGCTGCGTAGTCGCCTGGAGGCCGAGGTTGCGCGCGATAGCTGGCAGGACCATCATCGTATCGCTGACGCTATCAAGCGGTACAAACCAGACGCCATCGCCAAAATGAGATGGAAGCTGTTGGGCTATTGCTTGCGCCAGGCGTGTCTTGCCAACGCCCGCCGGCCCGGCCAGCGTCACTATCCCAGTCTCGTCTTGCAGTAACAACTGGCTCGTCAGATCGAGCAGGTCTGCGCGACCGATAAGCGGGGTCTTATAGGCGGGCGGAGCGTAGGTCATATCTTTGTGCGATATCTAGCAATGCCTCACAAGTTTAGCGAAGGGTTTATCTACGCACTTCTAGCGATACGTTCAGCATTGATGGGGAAGCAGGATGTACAGCGTTATGGTGCTGGAGAGGGATGTTCGAGGCATTGATCATACGCGCTGAAAGACATCCACGGTCAGTCGTATCGGGAAGATTGACATGTTGGGTGTGTAGGTGGAATGTACCACAACCGCCCCTGATCGTCAAAGATGCGGGGATGTTAACAGGTTAGCGCATTAGCACGTTGGAATGTTTGCTATTTCAGGGCTGGGCGTATACACGAAAATAAACAAGAACTCTCGAGGTGCATTGTTGTGTGTTGGAGTCATCTCGGCTGAACAGGTAGCCTGATAGATCACCCAGTTAGACAAGGTTTCAGGATAATCAACATGATGTTCCTGTTGGGGCTTTCTCTAATGAAATTTGACAATCAACGGGGGTAGTCTACGTAGTGCCGCCTTTAGGCGGTTTGATGGCAGCACAGCCGCCTAAAGGCGGCACTACGAACGCCTTTCCAAATTACCGATTTTTGATCGTCAAGAACCATTAGGCGCGGCTTGTAGCCGCGCTGGCGGTCTCTTGCGGAGGGCGACGCCGAACCATGGTTTAGTAACGGAAGGCTTAGACTATTCGTTAACCTAGCAGGGGTAAATCATTCAATTGCGCCAATCTGCGATGGCCCGCTGATGGCGCCGATGATCGCCAATCAACACCGATCGAACATGTCAACCTGCTAACCTGTCAACGTTCAAACATGCGAAGCTGCAATGGCCCGCTGATAGCGCCGATTGGGGCTTACTGTTGAGCTATCTATACGGTTAGACCATACTCTTGTGCAGGATTGAGGTCTTCCTGGGTGGGCGACCAGCCGGTCATCCCTACCAACCTGCCAATCTGCAATGGACCGCTGATAGCGCAGATGGTCGCCAATCAACGCCGATCGAAGACGTCAACCTGCGAACGTTCAAACGTTCAAACGTATCGCACACGGCCAGTTATGCGAGTCGCTACTGTGGTGTCGTTCTATGAGTAAGGTCTTGGCACGACATACGTGCATGTTCGGATGATATTCGCTGTTTGGGTGAGTATGGCTGTATCTATCAGCGAGGAAGAGTGAAGTAATGCGTGTACGACGTACATTGTTGCGAACGCCATTGTTGCTGGGCATGCTGCTCGTTAGCGCGCTCGCACTATTTATGAGTATACCTGCGAACGCGCAGGAGAACGAGCGCTGTTTCGCAGAAACGGATTTTTGCATCAGTGGGCGCTTTCTGGAGTTTTGGGAGCAGAATGACGGGTTACGGGTGTTCGGCTTGCCGATTTCGGCGCAACAGGAGGAAATGGTTGAGGGCCGGCTGATTCAGGTGCAGTGGTTCGAGCGCAACCGGCTCGAATTGCACCCGGACAATGCTCCGCCTTACGACGTGCTGTTGGGTCGACTGGGCCACACAGTGCTGGAGTCGCGCGGGCGCGATTGGTTTACGTTCCCGAAGGACGAGGGCCTGCAAGCGGGCTGCCGCCTGTTCACGACGGGCTTCAACGTTTGTGACGACATCCTGGCTGCCTGGCAGGCGAATGGCTTGGAACTCGATGGGCAGGCGGGCAGTTCACCCGAGGAAAGTCTGGCTTTGTTCGGTCAACCGCTGAGCCCAGCCCAGACCGAGGTAATCGACGGGAAGGCCTACACAGTACAGTGGTTCGAGCGCACCCGCTTCGAAGTGCATCCTGGAAACCGACCGCCCTTTAACGTGCAGTTTGGGCTTTTGGGTAATCTGCTGCGACCGCGCGATGTGCCCACACCGCCGGGGCGGATCGCGTTTCTTGACAACGGCCCGAATGTCCCCGCTATCAACGGGAACGCGATCTACACGATCAACCCCGACGGTACGGATCGCCGGCTGATCTCCACCGTTGATCCAAGCGCGTCCGATGCGTCAAACACCTCCGCTGAGCGCTGGTTTTTGATCTTGTCGTACGATTGGACGCGAGATGGATCGCGCTTTGCCTTCAATGCGACAACCGTCTGGAATCCTAAGACAGGTGGTGACGATGCGTCGAACATCTACACTGTGGCGGGCGACGGCAGCAATCAGAGACGCCTGACCGACGGGGGCGCCTATCGTGTGCTTGCGCTCGCGGCGGGTGGTGCGCCGATCGCTGCGGTCGATTCTATGGGCGAGGGACCGCAGAGCATTGTCGTGATCGATCCGGAAAGCCAGCAGCGTCGCAGCCTGACGTTCGCTGGGACCGATCTGTATTCCATCAGAAGCCTGACGCTGTCACCCGATGGCAGCCAGATGGCGTTTACTGCGCTTTCCAGACCTGCGGGTGAGACGCCAAAATACGATCTCTATATCGCCAGTGTCGACGGTTCGTCGCTGGTGCGAGTGCGGGAGAATGTCAGTGACAACGACGCCAGGCTCGCGTGGTCGCCCGATGGCACGCAGCTCGCGATGAACCCTAACGTCGATGGCGGTATGACCTATGTCATCAATCAAGATGGCTCTGGGCAACGCAATCTGTTTCCAATCAATCGGCCCTTGGGCGGACCAAAGTGGTCGCCCGACGGCACGCGGTTGCTATTCTATGGTCAAACCCTCTCCGTTGTGAATGCCGATGGGAGTGGCCTGACAACGCTTGCCGATGGCTTCTCCGCGGTCGAGAGCGCCGATTGGTCACCGGATGGACGGCGTATCGTTTTTGCAGGCCGGCAATTAGAGACTGACGCCAACTCGGTGTACGTCACAGCGGTTGCGAACCCGGCGCCGCAGATAATTGCTGACTATGGCGTGAATGTCTTGTGGCGCCAGGTGGAGTAGGGAGCGTGGCGCCAGGATTATGGAGTGTGTAAGCCATGCTGCCGCTGCGCAAGCTATGCTTGCGCACTCCACAATTCGATAACCGCTGCTCCATCTGTACTAAGCCGTTTGAGCCATCGCTTGCCTGTTCAGACAGCTTATGAGAAGGAGGAACACGAGATTGTTTGAACATGATCATGTCTTGCGAACAATGGCGATTGGTGTCTTGTTGGCGTTTCTGTCGGCCTGTACCGCGCCGACCGTCACAGCGTCACCTTCACCAACATCAACGGCGCCAGCCGCCGCGCCATCTTCACCAACATCAATGCCTCCACCCTCATCAACATTGACGGTCCAACCAACTGCCATCTCAACCCCGACATCGTCTGCCGTTCCGGTTCGAGAGCCGGCAGGTTATGTGGTTTATTCGCTGCGGGAGGTTCCACTTGGTGAAGCGCCGCGTATGGAACTCTGGCGCACGACGGTAAGTGGCAGCATGCGTTTGCAGCTCATCTCCTTGTCGTCCAACCGCGCGTTCGATGGTGTCGCAATTGTATCGGACGGGACGCGATTGGCCTTTGTTGAAGATGAAGATATGATTGGCACTGGCGATCTGGATGTTCCGGCCCAGCTAATCCTACTTAGAAGTGATGATTCTATTGGCAGCTCCGACTTTCGCGGCGGTTCGAACGGCAGCGCCGACACCATGCTGGCCGAAGGCAATCTACGCGTCTGGTCCAATGCATTCTCGCCGGACGACTCGCAGATAGTTTTTGTTGCTCGGGCAGAAGGGAGTCCGCCAGCGCCTACGGCGCTCTGGGTTGTGGATGCGGCATACGGTGCAGTTCCCCGCCGGGTCACGCCGGAATATCCGTTTGTCTCACAACCCGCCTGGCTTGATGCCAATACCTTGATCTTCTCGCCGGAGCAGACTCCAAATGTATTTACGACAACGCTTCAGGTTGATGTTAGCGCGACGCCGCCTCAGCCCCCTGAAGTGCTGTTCGATGGCGGTTTTGTCGCGCTATCTCCCGATAAGACGATGTTGCTTGTAATCCGGGAACCTGTTGGTCTCAACATCGCTGAAGACCAGCTCTTTCCCTACGCGCTGGTATCACTGGCGGGCGATACGCCACAAATCCTACAAGAGTGGCAACTTCCATTGGGTGAATTCGCCTGGTCGCCGGACAGCGCTATGCTGGCCCAGAGCGATATTGGCGGCGTGCTGCGCCTACTGCGTTTGGACGACGGCACAACAGAAGAACTGCTGCGTTTGAACCCATTGGTCGAAAACATCTCGCATCTGACCTGGTCAGCGGATAGTCGCGGACTGATCTACGTATTCAATGATACGAGCGGGGATGCGAACGCGCCGCGCGAAGTCTATCAGCTAGATCTGGCTGACGGGACGAGCAATTTGATTGTGAGCGGCGCCAACGATGATTTCAGCGAGGTTCTGATTGCGCCACCCGCAAGCACGGAACCATAAAACATACGGCAACGCGCCAAACCCTGTCCTGAGCGTAGCCGAAGGATGCCAACCTCTTATCACGCCGTCGCCTGACGAAATGCACGAACGGCCCACCAGGTCGAAAGGGCGGTGCATACACCCATAAGCACAAAGCTGCGCAGCACAACACTATCGCCAACATCACCGTTGAATAACGCTCGCGCTGCTTCCACCGCGTGGGAGAGCGGGTTTATCCCCGCGATTCCCTGAACGATCGGCGGTGCGAGCGTCAGCGGCAGCAATACTCCGGAGAGCAGCATGAGCGGCACCGCAAAGAAATTGATTATAGAAGCCAGTGCATTCTCGTCTTTGAGGGTGAGCGCCAGCGCATAAGAGCACGATGCCATTGTGAGACCAAGCAGCGTCAATAAGCCAAACACGAGTGCAATGCCCTCTGGGCTGGCGCGCAAGCCGAGGAGCCAGGCTGTGAGAATCAAGATCGCTGCTTGCACGAGCAACACGACGACATCACGGAGCGCTGGACCGAGCAAGAGCGCGATGCGGCTGGCGGGTGTGACCCGCATGCGCTCGACAACGCCGGCCCGAAGATCGGCAATCAGTCCAAACCCAACGAATGCCGCACTCAGCAGCCCGAGCAAGATTAGCAGGCCAGGGGTGAAGAGGGTGAGGCCATTCTCGGCTGGTAATCCAGCTGTGTTTGCCACGCCATCGAGAAGCGGCGCAAAGAGCAGCAGATAACAAACCGGCTGAAACAGGCCAAAAATCAGCCATGTCGGATTGCGGACCGTACTCGTCATGCTGCGTTTGAACAGCAGCCACGTGTCGTGGGCCAACTTCATCGAGTCCTCCTTATTCACCTTCACGTAGAGAACGACCGGTTTGGCGCAGAAACACATCATCGAGCGACGGGCGGGTTAGGGCGATTGTTTTGATGGGCTGCCCCGCGCTATCGAGCAAACGCAGAATCGTGAGAAGCGCTTCTTCACCGTGCTCGACATACAACCGCAACCGTGGAACCTCGTCTACTCCACGGACCGCTTCGATTTGCAGCTCGCGTACGAACGATTCGTCCTGCAGCAATGCCTCAGCCCGCCGGAGCGTTTTCTCTTCGGCATCTATGCCAATGGTGACGACATCGCCGGCAATGCATCGCTTCAATTCAGCGGGCGTGCCTTCCGCAACGATCTGGCCGTGATCAATGATCGCCAAGCGGTCACAGAGTGCGTCGGCTTCATCGAGATAGTGTGTCGTCAAAAAAAGGGTCGTGCCGTTATCGCGCAGGCGGCGTACCTCGTCCCAGAGCCGCGCCCGACTCTGTGGGTCGAGACCTGTGGTGGGTTCATCGAGGAACAACAGCGCTGGGCGATGCACCATCCCGAGAGCAATATCGAGCCGGCGACGCTGCCCGCCGGAGTAGGTTTTGACTCGCCGTGCTGCAAACGCTCCAAGCTCTAAAGCGTCGCTGAGTTCATGGACACGCTGCCGCGCCGCGGTAGTGCCAAGCCCGTATAACTGTGCTTGGAGCAGCAAGTTCTCGTGACCAGTGGCGCTCTCGTCTGCACCGCCAACCTGACTCACGTAGCCAATGCGCGTGCGGATGCGCGCCGGTTCGCGTAGAAGGTCGTAGCCTACCACCACTGCCGCGCCGCTGCTGGGCGGCAGCAGCGTGGCGAGCATGCGCAGCGTCGTGGATTTACCGGCGCCGTTTGGCCCAAGAAAGCCAAAGATCTGCCCCGCTTCAACCTGTAGATCAATGCCACGCACGGCTTCGACAACGGCCTGCCGTGTCTTAAAGCGCTTCTGCAAACCTCGGGTTTCAATCACTGCCATCTTTTCCTCCAAATTTTATACAAATTTGTATACTTGCACGGATTGAACTGCTGAATCGTACCTTATTGCATCGGGCAAGATAACCGCACCCTGATACAGGACTACGGCCCTCCTGCGCGGGCGACTGCTACTGATCGCTATCGGGCCTCGTGTATGCGATAAAGAACGTTCAAACGTTCAAACCTGCCAACATTTAAATGTATCAACGCGCTATGGCAGCTCGCCGCGCTCGACTTTGCCAAGCACCTCCTCGATCCACCGCAACTCCGTTTCGCCGTGAGCTGCAACGAGGCGGAGATTCTCCGCAATGTGGCGTGGCGCGCCGCCAGCAAGCTTAGTGCTTTGAGCGTAGGAAAATATTTCGAGGTGGGCGCGCAAACGGATCGCACGCGCGCGCAGTGCGGCTAGAAGCTCATCGCGTGGCATCTCGTCCATAAGCGCTAGTGCCACCTGGAACGGATCGATAATGGGTTTGTACTCCCACCAGGCCTTACGCAACAACACTTGGAAGTGCTGCTCGCCCCGCTCGGTGATCGAGTACTCGGTGCGCGCTGGCCCACGCCCGTGTTGTGTGGTTGCTACGGCATCGACGAGATCTTCGTCGGCCATCTTATTGAGCGCCGAGTAGATAGAACCGTACGCAATATTGGCCCACTCAGCCGCGCCCCATAACTCGAGCTGGCGGCGTATTTCATAGCCATGGATTGGTTGGTAGCTTCTGATAATGCCCAGAAGCAGCATTCGAATGGTAGACATATTCAAGAATATATACAAATTTGTATATACTATACTGCGATCTTTTGAGTATGTCAATAACCTGACCAAGTGTGTAGGACTCTTGCAAAGTCCGTTTTGTGCGTTGCGCGGTGCGACCAGCCATATCCCAAACGCTGGCGGTCTGTTGGCATTTTGGAGAACAGGGTTGACAATGAGCGGTCAGCCTGCTCGTATTCTACCAACTTATAGGTAAATCATGGACGACAATACACACAACGTAACACACGAACGGATTATGAACGTAGCTGAAGCGCTCTTTATGAAGCGCGGCTACAGCGCGGTGCGCCTGCGCGACATCGCCGAGGAAGTCGGTATGCGTCATGCCTCGCTTTACTACTACGTGCCCAACGGAAAGGAACAGCTCTTTGTGGCTGTGCTGCGGCGCAGTATACGACGGCACGAACAAGAGATGACGCGCCTAATTGCGGAGGCGGGGGATGATATCCAGGCACAGGCCTATGCGGTCAGCGACTGGCTCGTCTCGCAGCCGCCGCTCGATTTGGTGCGGATTGTCGAGGCGGATTTACCCGCGATTGACGCGGCAACGGCGGGCGAACTCTCCGACATGCTGTTTCGTTCACTGACGCAGCCGCTTGTTACGGCCTTGCAGCAAGCGCAAACCGCCGGTACGGTTGTAGTGGAGAGTGCAGAGATGGCTGCTATGGCCCTGATCACGCTGGTGCAAAGCGTGCATCACATTCCACTTGAGAGTATCCCCGAGGGGCGGCAAAAATTCGGACGAAGTCTGATCGACATGCTGCTGAATGGCTGGCTAGCCCGCTAAAAATTTTAGCTGATAATTCTACCAACTAATAGGTAGAAAAGAGGTGAAGATGAAATTCCCGAATGTGGCAACAAAGGATTTGAACGGTGACGCCAAGACGCTGCCCAATGATTTCGCCGGCGACCTTAACCTGCTCCTGATCGCTTACGAGCAGTGGCAGCAGCGTGAGGTTGATAGTTGGCTGCCAGCGGTCAAATCATGACGGCGACAGCTTTCTTGCAACAGACGAAGAATCCAACAAACGACGATATTGTCATAGCTATGGGTAATAATTACTGTCGCTGCGGCTGTTATGTGCGGATTCTACGGGCAGTGTGGCAGGCGGCAGATGCGAGATAAAGCGAGGAGCCAGCAGATGTCCAAGCAACAGACTTCACAACCAACTGAACAAACAAAACGCTGCTGGCGCATGACTCGACGCGGCTTTCTCATTGGCGCCGGCGCGACAGCCGCGACTCTGGCCCTCGGTATCCCTGCCGGATTGCCTTGGGCACGCTTGCAGATCGCGAGCATCATTGAAAGTGGAGAATATGGTCCGTCCGCTGACTTCCCGTCTGATCCTTTTGCCTGGTTTGAAGTAACGTTGGAGAGTCGCCTTCGTCTCTTTATCACGAAGGTCGAAATGGGGCAGGGTATCCACATGTCAATGGCCCAGGTTGCCGCCGAGGAATTGGGCATCGATTGGGTTGACCTCGACATCGTGCAGGCTGGCACAGCGGTTGCGTTTGCCGACACAGCAGGTACAGGCGCGAGCACATCAGTGGCCACGACCTTCACCTCGCTACGCCAGGCCGCTGTCACCTTCCGCCATTTGCTCCAGCAGGCGAACGACCGCCCAGTCATGCGCCGATCTGGCCTATTTGGCAACAGCGCCACAGCTGGCGGTTGTAACCGGGCGCTATTTCAGCGGGCGGAACAGGGCTCCCAGCTCACCCGAGTCTCCTGATCTGAGCAAAGCAACCGACCTTTGGCAAACGAGCATCGAATTGAGCAACCTACAGGCTGATGAAACGATCCTGCCCTTGAATACAGCACTACAACGATGAATTTGCGGTGGACAAACTTGGCGAGCTCAGCTTGGTCAAAACGGAATACGCTACCGACGCTCTTGGGGATGGCGCTGATCGACGGTGATATCCAACCAATTCGCATTTGAGGAGTACGCACATGAAAACACGCAACCGCATACTCGGTGTACTGGCCATCGGTTCCGTGATCGTTACGCCCGTCATTGGCATCTTTGGGCCGTTCAACAATGGCAATCTCACTGGCCAGAATACAACCGAACTATTTTTACCGGCTGGCTATGCCTTTAGCATTTGGGCGGTCAACTACGTCGGTTTAATCCTCTACGGTCTATGGTTGCTGCGGGCTGACAGCAAACGAGCAAATCAAGCCGCGCCGTGGCTGGCGGCTTCAGCATTGGGCAACCTGGTGTGGATTTGGCTGGCGGGTTCGGTTACTACCGTTCCCCTCACTGTTCCAGTCTTGATTGTCATGGAAATGACCGCTTGGATCGCCTACTTCAAACTCGGCATTGATCAACGCGATGCGCTGCCCCAGGGGGAACGCCTGCTTGCCATTCCGCTGCAAATCTATCTTGGCTGGCTTTCGGTCGCAACGATTGCCAACAGTGCGGCGGTGCTCAACGTGCTGGGCTGGGACGGTTGGGGCGTCTCTCCCGTTGACTGGACGCTGATCATGCTGGTGGCAGGCACGGCGGTCGCTTGGGAAGTCGGTCGCCGCGTCAACCAGGACAACGTGTATCGTGCCGTGTTCATCTGGGCCTTTGTGGCTATCTTTGTGGAACAGCAAGCGTATCCGGCGGTCGCCTGGTCAGCATTGGCGGCAGCCGGTGTGGTGTTGGTCATGATCGTGGGAACACAGCCACGCCAGCACAAGAGGCTGTTCGAGGCTGCGCAGTGACAGGTTGACAGAGTTACATAGTCGATCATCTCCAGAGCGAGTTTCGTCCTACCCGCTCTGTTCCCACGCCTGGATCAGGGCCAACGCTTCGAGCTCCATCTCGGCGCAGCGACGGCCCAGACTGGCGAACTCCAGATTGTGCTCAGCGCCGCTCAGGTGGCGCTGGGCCTGGTTGAGCGCGCCAATCGCCCACTTGACGTTGCTCATGATCTCCCAGTAGGCTACTCGGGCTGGGTCGACCTGGTGACCGCTGGCGGCGGCATAGGCGGCCAGAAAAGCATCGGCTTGGTCCACCCCGCCAAAGTGTAAGTGATCGACGCCAAAGCGCCAGTCGCGGGTCAAGGGCCAGGCGAGATCCTCGGCGGGGTCGCCAAGATGGGCGAACTCCCAATCGAGGACGCCAACCAGCCCATCGGGATTGACGACCATATTGCCGATCCGGAAGTCGCCGTGAATCAGCACAGATTCGACGGGCGGCGGCTCGTGGAGGCGCAGCCAGCGCAGCGCTACTTCGAGCGCTGGGTGTGGTTCGCCAAGCTGGTCGAGGTCGGTCTCTAGCTGGACAATGCTGGCTTGGGCCGGGGTCTGGCCAGAAGGCGGTTTGGGCAGCGTTGCGAGATCGGGATGCATAGCGTAGTCAATCGAGTGAATGGTCGCCAGGGCCTGGCCCATGTGCTGGGGGAGACGGGCGCGGGCTGTGGCCAGGCCAGGATCTTTGACGATCTTGCGCCCGATTGTTTCGCCGTCGAGGCGGGTCATCAGCAGCGCCGGGCGGTCGAGCAGATCAGGAAAGAACCAGAGGGGTTGCGGCGCCGGCGCACCGGCAGCGAAGGCGGCAGAGAGTACGGCGAACTCCTCGGACAGGTCGAGCGCGGCGGCATAGATCTTTCCGCCCAGCGGGCGGCGCAGTACCAAGCGGTATGTTCCCGCGTGCGCGCCATCGGCAATGACCGCGTCGAGCAGCCAGGTTTCCTGTGATGCGCCGCCCGCGACGAGTTGCAGCGCTCCGATCTCAACCGCGCCGCCGGCGGCATCGGCGATAGCCTGTTGCAGCGCGGTCTGTAACGCTATAGTATCAGTCATAACTCCTCGTGTAGTTTCGTTGGGACGTTAGCCGGTTACAGCTTCGCACACTCAACGCCCAACTCTCCTTTCTCCATTCTTAGCTGTCGGTGTTCATCGGTAGCCCATTGCCGGTTGGTAAGGTGGCGGGTTTCCCCATCATCGCCTCTTCGCCTCATCCACTCATCCACTCCGCGCCTCATCCGCTCGGCGGAAGATCCGGCGCGCGATACTCATCCGGTGAACTTCAGAAGGCCCATCGTAGATGCGGAAGGGCCGGATCTCACGGTAGAGCATAGCGAGCGGAATATCTTCGGAGATCCCCAGCGCGCCGCAGATCTGCACCGCCCGGTCGACGACCCGATTGACGGTCTCGGCAACGAAGACCTTGGCCATGCTGGTCTCGTGGCGGGCCGGATGGCCTTGGTCGAGCAGCCAGGCGGCGTGCCAGATCATGAGCCGGGCGGCGTGCATCTCGATCTCCGAGTCGGCGATGGGCCACTGCACGCCCTGTTGATCGGCCAGCCGAGCGCCAAACGACACGCGCTGCGCAGCGTAACGCACCGCGTGTTCCATCGCCCGCCGCGCGGCGCCCAGCCAGCGCATACAATGGGTCAGTCGGGCGGGGCCGAGGCGAACCTGGGCGTACTCGAAACCCTTGTTGACTTCGCCCAGCACTGCCGCAGGTGCAACCTCACAGTCGTTGAACTCGATCTCACAGTGGCCGCCGGGCAACATCGTGTCGAGGGTCGGCACCTTGCGCACAATCGTATAGGCCGGATTGTCGGCGTCGACCAGGAACATCGTTGCGCCGCCGTGGCCGCGTATCTCGCCGGTCCGCGCCATCACAATGATGAACGCCGCGCCCTGCGCGCCGGTAATGAACCACTTGCGCCCGTTGATCACCCAGCGGTCGCCGCGCTGCTCGGCGCGGGTTTGGAGCAGCGACGGGTCGGCGCCGGCGCCGGGGGCCGGTTCAGTCATGCCAAAGGCGGAGCGAGTCGCGCCCGCCGCCAGGGGTTGTAGGTAACGCTCTTTTTGCTCTGGCGTGCCAATTTTCTCCAACAAATGCATGTTGCCCTCGTCGGGTGCGGAGCAGTTGAGCGCCTGGGAACCAAGCAGGCTGCGCCCAGCCTCCTCGAAGACCAGCGTACAAGTCCGCCAGTCGAGGCCCATGCCGCCCCATGCGGAACTCATGTGGGGTAAAAACAACCCGGCCTCACCGGCTGCGGCCTGTAGCTGGCTGCGCAGCGTATCCCATCCGCTATTATCGAGCGGGGCCTCTGGTTCGCGCGGGATGACCACTTCGTCGATAAAACGGCGTGTGCGCTCTTGGAGCGAGCGTTGCTCAGGGGAAAGCGAAAAGTCCATATGTCTTTACTCCTTTCAAGCGAGCGCTACAACGAAACTTCGTGCCATGACGGCAAGCCGCGTCTGCTGTCGCCCTGAGCCCTTCGCTTCGCTCAAGGGTAAACTCCGACATAGCTAGAGCGCAAGGTCTTGGATGCGGGCAGGTTGTGGGGTTCTGCGCTGTACTCAGGATGACACATCGCACGGTAGTACACGCATTGTACCTGATTTTCGCCCTGACCTGGCAGCCTGCGGCTTGCGCTTGGGGCCGCTGCAAATCTATAATGCCTGGGTATGACTAGCGACGGAGCAGTGGGTTTAGACAAAAAGCAGGGGGACATATGGGCGACACGCTCAAGACGAAGGTACTGCCATTTCTTCAGCGGACATTTCAGGAGTGGCAAAAAGATCGTTGCCTGGATATGGGGACATCGCTCGCCTACTATACGTTGTTCTCACTCTTTCCGTTGTTGCTGATCATGCTGAGCATTGTCGGCTTTGTCGTGCGCGAGGGCACCGATGCGCGTAAACAAATTATGATATTTGTGAACGGAGCGTTGGCTAGCCAAATTCAATTGATAGACGTGATCACCGGTGCGCTCGATAACCTCAGCGCCAACAGCCCCGGCGCGATTTCGATTGGCTCTCTTATCCTACTGATGAGCGCGAGCGGGGTATTTCTGGCGCTGGACCGCTCCTTCGACATCATCTGGGATTTCGATCCGGCGGCGCAGCCCCAAAAGGGTATCGCCGGTCAGGCCCTTACGATTATCCAGCAGCGGCTCTTCGCCTTCGCGCTGGTTGTGGGGTGCGCGTTCCTGGTTCTAGTTTCGATGCTTTCAAATGTTGTTATTGGGATAGTCATCGAAGTTGTGGGCCAATATACCGGCGGTATTGTTGAACAGGAGTTCCTATTACGGACTGCGCAGTTTTTCGCGTCACTGTTGATCCTCACGCTAGTGCTCATGCTGCTCTTCAAGTACTTGCCCCATGTACGTGTCGCCTGGGGTGATGTCTGGCTTGGTGCATTGATTACGGCAATCTTGTTCGTCGTGTTGCAACGGCTGATCAGCGGTGTCGGCATTCAGATCGGCAGCAACTTCCAGTCGTATGGCGCGATTGGCGGAGTGATGGCGCTTATGCTCTGGATCTACCTGACCAGCCTCATCCTCTTTCTGGGGGGCGAGTTGACCTATGTCTACGCCCATATGTTTGGCAGCTACAGCAAGCCGCCCGCGCCAGAGCAGGAAGAGGCCGCTGCACCTGGAGAAGCAACGGAATTGGTCCAAGTTGTCCCCGATGCGGTCAAAGCGGCGACGACCGCGCCTCGGCCTGCGGCCAACGCAGCGCCGCTGCCCCATGCTCGCCAAGCAGCCCGGACTGACCGGCCAGCAAGTCAGAACACCATCGTCGCCGCGGGAGTCGGAGCGATTGTGGGCATGCTAGGCGCTTGCACCATTGGGTTGGGTGCGCTCATTATCGGGGTGCGCCGCGCCGTCCAGCGGCTGCGCGGTACGCCTGGACGGTAGAATCTCAGACAAGGACTCAAGATCGGACTGTTTCAGCTTGACACTGTCTAGCAAAGTTGGGAGGCGAAGAGGCGGTGTCAGCGCGTCTTTTGATCAACGTTTCTGCGCCCATCTATGCGCTTTTGTGCTATCTGTGCGCTGTGACGTAATCTAAGAGGCTGTCTGAAAAGGGGTATGGAGTGCGGCAGCCATGCTGCCGCGCGCAAGCATGGCTTGCGCACTCCACATGTCGATGCGCCGGTGCTCCGCGACAAACGGCTTTTCAGACAGCTTCTAAATATATTCCTATAGCAAGTGGGGTTACGATATATCACCAATGTCGATCAGGCCGTAGCGTAGCGCCATCAGCGCTGCCTGTGTCCGGTCGGAGACATCCAGCTTGGCAAAAATTGCGCTCATATAATTGCGCACCGTGCCTTCGGAGAGATGGATGGTCTTGGCAATTTCTGCGTTGGTGTAACCTCGTGCCATCAACCCAAGGATGGTAATCTCACGTGGGTTGAGCGTTTGCGCGAGTTGTGCATCTGGCGGAGGTATGCGCCGAGCAACGTGATCGAACAATTTTCCCGCCACATGCGGATCGACATGTGTCTCGCCGGCAACCGTTCCATGAATGACTTTGAACAGATCCTCATGCGGAATGTCCTTGAGCACGTACCCATCTGCGCCGCTGCGAATTGCATCGAACAACCACTCATCATCACTGTAGGTGGTCAGGATCAGGACTTTCACCGCAGGAAATCGTTGCTTGATGGCATCCGTCGCCTGGATGCCATTCATGATAGGCATTTTGAGGTCCATCAAGACAAGATCAGGTTGGGCGGCGGCGACCATTTCGACGGCCTGAGCGCCATCAGTAGCAATGCCAATGACTTCAAAATCCGGTACAGACTCGAGTATCAGTTTTAATCCTTCACAGACAATGTTCTGGTCATCACAGATCAGAATACGCATGACCTTTCCCCTGTAACTGGATGGTCACGGCACAGCCGTGACCGGAATGGCTGCTCAACTGGAACTTGGCATCGATCGCGCGGGCGCGTTCGCGCATTCCTCGGATGCCAAAATGGCCAGGCGCTGTCACTGCATCAACGTCGAACCCCACCCCATCATCGATGATCCGAATTGTGGCTGTATCGTCACATTGTTCCACTGTGATCGTAATCTGTGTCGCCCTGGCGTGTTGGACGCAATTGAATAATGCTTCCTGGACGATGCGGTAGAGGGTATGCTCGGTCTCCGCGTCCAGTCCGGTGATGCGCACGGGCGCCTGCACTGCAACTGGCAGGTTGTGTCGGACAGCGATCGACTCGGCCAAAACCTCGATGGTGGCAAGGAAGCCAAGGCGATCGAGCGACTCTGCCCGTAGCGCTTGTAAGGCCTGACGAGTTTCTGTTAAGCCATCGCGCAACATATGCACCGCCTGAGTAACCATCTGTTGCGCCTTTGCCGGCTGATGGTCCCAGATGACGCGAACCGCCTCTAGCTGAACGGAAGTCGCTGCCAGCGTATGTGCCAGCGTATCGTGCAATTCCCGCGCGAGACGATTGCGTTCCTGGCTGATGGCAAGTTGTTCGCGGGTGGCGGCGTACTGCCGGAGTTGCTCGTTCGCTGCGGTCAATGATCGCTGCTGCGCCAAGTGAACCGCGACCAGTTGGTTGACGATCAAGCCAATCATAACAAACAAAACAGAGCGAAAAATCACCAAGTTGATTGCCAAGAGTAGCCCAACGGTGCTCAAGGGAATGAAGAGCGTAATCACCATTATGTCGAGGAGACTGGTTCCCGCGCAGAACAGCAGCACTGTCCGTCGTGAATAGCGCCAACTGACGATGATAAGCGGGATGATGAGGATAGTTAAGGTCTGCCCCAGGCTACCCAACACACCCGCGTTTTCGATCATCGGGGTGCGAAGTATTGTCAGGACAGGTCTTTCTGGTACATTGAAGAAGCGATACAGCGAGACATTTTGTATCAAGAGCGGCACGATCGACGCCCATAAGAGCGCAATTGGCAGATAGGAGGCGCCAAGGCGGCGGCGAAGATAGGGCACATGCAGGTATATCAGCAGCAAGTTAAGCTCGATCAGGGTCGCGATATGGCCCAGCGCCACTCCTGTAAGGACCATCGAGCTAAGAATCATCAGAACGCAGGTAATAACCAGGCGCATCATTGCCAGCACCCGAAAAATCGTTAAAAGTCTGGACTCGAGGGAGTCAGTGGATTGGGATATGTTTGACTGCATGGTCGGTATGCTCAGTCGTCGCACAAGATCTTTGTTGATTGACTTTATCATACCATTATCCTGTCTGTGTGTTGCTTCTGTATTCTCCGCTATTCCAGGCTACAGTGCTACTGTAGACCGTCATACCGCCAGGTGACATTGATCATTCGTGATGTGACACATGTCATCCCAAGCCATGATTGGTGACAATAGCAAGATTGTAGCGAGATGTGGTTCAGTATTAGCAGTTATTACATATGCTCCTTGATCGCAGCCCTTATCGAAGAGGGCATCGTGTAATTGCAATCGATCACCTGATTGGCTCGAGATTGGGGCAGATGACGGAGGCCTAACTTGCTCGCTCCAATCCGTAAGACAGATACTATAGACAGGAGGAAACCATGACATCGATTGAAACCCGCGTTCAGAAGCGTCCCAATGTCGTGCCAGGACCGAAGGGACTGCCATTGATTGGGAACCTGGATATTGTTTTAGGCAAAAGGGATATTCACAGCATCTTGCATCTGCGCGAAATCTATGGCGATATCATCCGGCAGGGTCTTGGGACAGCAGAGATTTACATCTTAACTCACCCCGACTTAGCAGCGCGCGTTTTGCAGATAAATAACCGCAACTACGTCAAGGGCGATTTGTTTGAACAACTGCGCGATATTATTGGGAATGGCCTGGTCACCAGTGAGGGCGAGTTCTGGCGGCGGCAGCGCCGCCTGATTCAGCCTGCGTTCCATCGCCGCTTGATCGCTGGCTTTGCTGACATCATGATCGATGAAACGGATGCAATGCTCCAACGCTGGTCTGAATACTCTGTCACTGGCAAGCGTTTCAGACTGGATGAACATATGGCTAGGCTGACGTTGCGGATCGTTGCGAGGTCTTTGTTTAGTACATCGTTGAGTGAGGCCGATATCACTACGATTCGCGAAACTCTTGTTCCATTGCTTCAAGAATCCAATCGTCGCCGTCGCCTCCCCTTCGATCTGCTGAAAAGTCTGCCCACGCCAGCGAATCGCGCCTTCGAGCACAACCTCGCCCGCCTCAATGGCCTGATCCACGGTATTATCGAGAACCGGCGCCTGCATCCTGGCGATTACCAAGATCTTCTGCAAACGCTTATCGACATGACAGACGAGGATAGTGGCCAGGGGATGAGCAATGCCCAACTGCGTGATGAGGTGGTGACGCTGTTCATCGCCGGGCATGAAACGACTGCGATTGCGCTCTTGTGGATGTTCAAGCTGCTTTCAGAACAGCCGATTGCCCGGCGCGAACTTCAGCGTGAAGTCGAAACTGTGCTGGGCGAACGACGCCCAACTGCAGATGACTACTCCAATCTGCTCTACACGCTGGCGGTATTCGAGGAAACTGCGCGCCTCTATCCGCCGGTGACGATGATCCCTCGCACGTTGTTGGACGATGATGTGCTGGGCGGCTATACCATTCCGAAAGGAGCGCATGTGGTCGTCAACCTGTACGCACTCCATCATCATCCTGATTTCTGGGACAATCCCGAAGGTTTTGACCCCGCCCGCTTCTTAACAGAAAACGCAAAAGGGCGGCATCCGTTCGCCTATATCCCGTTTGGTCGAGGACCACGGTTGTGTATCGGCGAGCTCTTCGCCAAGATGGAAGCTGCACTTGTTTTGGCCCGTATTACCCAGAAGTTTGAAGTCAATCTAGCGCCTGGACAGAACATCAGAGTGGGTTCGACCCCAGCCATGCGTCCAGAAACAGGGATCTTCGTTACTGTGAAGCCACGCGCGTAATGTACACTCGTCACCGCCTGAGCAGCTGTCTGAAAAGGGTTCCATTCCTCCCCTAGACCTGTCAAGATGCGTACGCACAACTTCCTGCAACCTGTGCATAGGCCGCCAAGCGCCGCACCTGATAGATCTTGCTGGGGCTTTTCAGACAGCCTCTCAAACTCATATTAAGGTATCGATAATGCCTTCATTACTGCAGAAACGTAGGAACTTTGCGCTACGTTTTCTTGCGCTACGGAAAAGAATTTGTCGTATACTGGGCTGGTGCTGCGTTGGACTGGGTGCGATTACGTTGTTTGTGCCTTTGATACCGGGCATTCCCTTTTTTGTGCTCGGTGCAGCGCTGTTTGGCGATCGCGAATCGCTCATGCCTGCATCATTGAATAAGCGCAGGAACCATGCTGCAAGATTTCCGACGCTGCAAGCGAGGATTCACCATATACTGGGCTGGTGCTGCGTCAGTCTGGGTGTGATCGGCTTGATGATCCCCTGGATACCATTAGGTATTCCCTTTATGGCGTGCGGCGTTGCGTTGCTCGGGCGGCGCGATCCGGCGCTACGCTGGTACATGGTGTTGATCGAGCTGAAGCTCCGCCGCCTTGCGCGTATCCGCCATCCTATGGTCGCCTGGTCTGGACGCCGCGTCCGGCGCATGTATCGGCGCGTCTCTCGCCGATTCCGTATGGCTGCTCCGGCAGCAATAGGGTGATCCAATTGAAGACATGGGTGCTGCTGTGTAGCAGACGAATCCAGAGAGCGGCTGCTTGCTGCTCTGCTTTATTTCAATGGATAAAGCCGAACTTAGCGTACCGGCTGCCACGCCGGGTATTTCTCGTCAATCGAAGCGCTGGTGATCTGGATGATCTCGCTGCCATCGATCGTGATTGCATAAATATCGTACTGGTTGTTGCGGTTCGACTGGAACGCGATCTGGGTGCCGTCGGGCGACCAGTCCGGGATGTCGTCGCTGGCAGCGTTGCGGGTCAGGTTGATGGGGTCCGAGCCATCGGCA
>JAKSDJ010000809.1 GCA_022360155.1 Chloroflexales bacterium
ATGTTCTTAGCAGCGATGGTGTCGGCATGACCAGCGCAGCCACACGACACACAACGGAAGGTGGATTGATTGGGGCGATTGGCCTGGTCCGTATGTCCGCATACGGGACAGCGACGCGAGGTGTTGCGCGGATCGACCAGTACGACGGGGATACCGGCCCGCTGTGCTTTGTAGCCGATACAGGAGCGGAGGTGCGCGAACGACCAGCTATGCAGATGCGCGCGCTGCTGCCGTCGAGCCCTCACCCGCGTGCGAATGCCTGTGAGGTCTTCAAGGGCAATCGCGCGCTTTGTGCGTTCGGCCGTCGCAACAATGCGTTTGCTGATCGTATGGTTGACATCCTTGGCAAAGCGACGCTCTTGACCAGCAAGCTGTTTCAGCCGTCGCCGCGCCGCTTTCGTGCCTTTCTTTTGGCGTTTCGCGCGCAGTCGCCGATGGCGATAGCGCACCGTATTCAGCATGCGGCTGCGGTGGTGCGTTCCGTCCGAATCGCTGGCGATGTTGGTCACACCCAGATCAACCCCAAGCACGTCGTCAACATCCTGGGGGTCGGGTTCTTCAACCGCGCACGTCACCAGCAGATACCAATTGCCGCGATGGAACAGCAGATCGCTTTCGCCCTGTCGGGTTTGGAGCATCCGCTGCTGGCGCTTGCCACACACGAACGGAATGGACTGTCGCCCGTCGAGGGTCCAGATCGAAAGCGACGAGTCGGGCAGGGCGAACGAGCGGATGCGGTCATCATAGGCGATGGAGGCGAGCGGGCGAAACGTGCGCCTGGTTTCCTTGTCCAGCTTGTAGGCATTGCCTACTTTGGCAAGGGCGCGAATGACCATCTGCGCCGACAAGCCGAACGTCTCGCGTACATCCTGATAGCACATCTTTTGGAGCGCAAACTTGCCGAACGTGCGCGTGTTCCATGCCACATCGCTGATGGTGTTACAGGCGGCATTGGCCGCCTCAAGCGTGTGCTTGAGGGCATCAGCCTGTTCAGGCGTTGGCTGCAACTTCAGTTGTGCGATCAGTTTCATATATTGAATTGTAGTACAAAAGTTCGTCGGTGTCAACCGTGGGCTGAAGCCGCTGAAGCGGGGCGCTTCTCCCAGGCGTAAACGCTCTGGGCTTCCGCGCCTAAAGGCAAGCATCTGTGAGCTTGTCAAGCGGATCGATGTTGCGCCCGGCGCCGAACCGACCAACGGATCAGCCCGCGTGATCACCCGGGCAGTGCTCGATCATGTGCGTGATTGGTGGCTCAAGGATTATGCACTTGAAGCGCCCACGGAGTAATTCGATGGTGTTGAGCGCGCGGTACGTTGACGCACGCACGTTGGTCTGGGCACGCACCCGTGCGGCGTCCCAAGAGACCGTAACGGCCATCTGGAACATATCTGCAACGCGATCGGGATGAATATCTGCACCTCAACAACCAGGAGAAACATAATAGAGGTGGCGACCCGGGAGGGATTCGAACCCCCGACACCCAGTTCCGAAGACTGGTGCTCTAATCCACTGAGCTACCGGGCCACATTGAGCGCAGTGTAACATACCATCGGGTGTTTTGCAACGTGCGCTTTCTGCTATTCTTTCAAAGCAACGCTAACATCATATCGCCGCAAAGGCGCCAATGAGTGCTATAATTGCCCCGCGCTCAACATTTGTAGTAAAGCTTTGCAATGCGTGTTGCAATTATTCACGACTATCTCAATCAGTATGGCGGCGCCGAGCGGGTGCTCGAAGCGCTTCACGACCTGTATCCTGACGCACCGGTCTATACCTCGATCTATGACCGGGCGGCGATGCCACACCACTATCGTTCCTGGGACATTCGCACCTCATTCATGCAGCGTCTGCCGGGGTGGAAGAAGCATTTTAGGCGTTACTTCCTCTTCTATCCCAGCGCATTCGAGAGCTTCGACCTCAGCGCGTATGACTTGATACTCAGCAGCAGCAGCGCGTATGCCAAGGGAGTCATTCCGCGCCCAGACGCCCTGCATATCTGCTACTGCCACACGCCAATGCGCTTCGCCTGGCGCACCAACGATTATATCGAGCGCGAGGCGATCAACGGCGTCCAAGCCGCCATCTTGCCCGTTGTGCTGACCTATGTTAGACTCTGGGACGTTGTTACGACAAATCGCGTTGATGCCTTCGTTGCGAATTCCCATGAGGTAGCGCAGCGGATCGAGCGCTACTATGGTCGCCCGGCGACGGTGATTGCGCCGCCGGTAGACTTGCCGCCGTATCGGGATTGTCCCCCCGCCGATTTCTATTTGGCCGGGGGGCGCTTGATCCCTTACAAGCGGCTCGATCTGGCGGTCGAGGCATTCACGAAGCTAAGATTGCCCTTGAAGATCTTTGGCGATGGTCGTGATCGCTCGGTATTGGCGGCGAAGGCAGGCCCCAATATCGAATTCCTGGGCTGGGTAGACGAACAGCAGCGCCGCGATCTCTTCATGCGCTGTCGCGCATTCATCTTCCCCGGCGCGGAAGATTTCGGGATCACGCCGCTCGAGGCAATGGCCGCCGGTCGCCCCGTGATCGCCTATGCCGCCGGCGGCGCGCTCGAAACGGTGATTGAGGGCGTTACGGGGCGCTTCTTTCACCAGACGACTGCCGCCGCTCTTGCCGCAGCAGTTGCTGCGTCACGTCATGACGGTTACAACCCGCAGACGATCCGACGCCATGCTGAGCGTTTTGGTTCGGCAGTCTTTCTGGAGCGTATGCAAGCATTTATTGATCAACAGCTTGAGGATTGGCGCTATACGGGGAAGATACACTTAGACCTGCATCAAAGCTCCGCAAGCGAACGCAGATGACACAAATAGCGAGTGACGTTAGGTACGGCTTGTGGTCGCACCTACACCTATAAATAAACGGTGAGCCTTTTCTAAGATATATTTCAGATCATATTCACCGTCTGGCGTGATATGATAGGACGATAATCATCGTCTCAGCATATCATCGCTTTATCGCCTCAGCACATCATCGCATCTATCAAACCCATACGCCAATAATGTTGGAACATGCCTTAGCTTCATAGTTATATGCAATTGAGACACTATTTTACGATACTGCGGCGTTTCTGGATACTTATTGTCATTCTTCCGCTCGTTGTCGGCATTGCCAGCCTGTACGTCACGTTGAACCAGCCGGCCCGTTATAGCGCTACTGCAAGATTGATGGTGAGCCAGGAGCCGCAGGTGGCGCCGCGTCACCCGTACTCTTTTCCCGATTTCAACCTCTACAATTCCTGGGAGAGTTCGGCGTATATTCTCGATGATTTGCCGCAAGTGGTGACCAGTGCAGCCTTTGGCCAGGATGTAAGCGCGTGGCTGCAAGACCAGGGGTACGATGTTGCGCCCAATCTCATCCAGGCGGGCGTACGAGCCGAGATTTTTCACCGCAGCGTGAGCGTATCGGCCAACTCCGATACGCCCGAACTCGCGCAGATTATGCTCCGCGGCGCTGTCGAGACTCTGCAAAGTAATGGCCTAAAGTACTGGGGACGCGCCACGAACGGCGACAGCGGACTGAGTGTGGCCATCCTTGATCCGCCTGGGAATGCCAGACCGCTCAGCAGTCTGCGCACGATGGTTGTTGATGTGGGCTTGCGCGTTGGGCTGGCGTTGGCCACGGCAATCGGTCTAGCTTTCCTGCTCCACTATCTCGACGACATCGTGCGTGGTCCGCAGCAGGCTGAAGATTGGACCGGGATACGCGTGCTCGGTGTGATTCCAAAGGAGTAAGAATAATGCGGATTCAAGATTATCTCTTCGTTCTGTTCAAGCGCTGGTGGATTATTGCGCTCACGGCAGTAGCGGCAGTCGTCGCCGCCTATGGCATCAGTAAGCTCCAAACCACAGAGTTTCGGGTTCAGTCGGTCTACCTGGTTATGGCTAATCGGTTCGACAACGGCTTGAACATCACGACGCGCAATTCGATGAACAGCTTCCGGGAAATGGTCATCCAACCCGATGCATTGCAACAGATCAGCGATCAACTCGAACTGGACCAGAGCGGTGAGCGCCTCCTCTCAGATGTGAGCATTCAGCCACGCCCCGATGAGTTGAAAATGGTGATCGAAGTCGATGCGCGCCGTTTGGATGAGGCTCAAGCGATTGCCGGAGCGGTCGGCGAGCGGATGGAGGCGGAAGTCACCCGCATGAACGCGACGCTTGAAGGCACCGACCGGATCAATGTCGTGCCAATCCAGAGTCCGCGTCTTGTCAGCGTGCGCCCTAACACGAGGATCAATGTGTTGGCCGGCGCGTTTTTGGGGCTAGTTGTCGGGGTGCTGTTGGCCTTTATTTTCGAGTTTCTCGACGACACCCTCAAGAGTAGCACCGATGTGGAGCGTTTTGTGGGGTTGACCACCCTGGGAGCAATCCCGACTGTAGAGAAGTAAAAACCGAGAATCCAGACACATTGAATTGCAATCTCGATTCTCGGCACTCAGGAGCGATACTGTGTCAACGAATGGAGTCCATCCAGTAGAAACAGCGCTGATCACCCTGCGCGATCCGCGCTCGCCCGCAGCCGAAGCCTACCGCACGCTGCGCACCAACATCCAGTTCTCAAGCCTGGACAAGCCGATCAATACTCTGCTCGTCACAAGCACATCGCCCGATGAAGGTAAGAGCACGACCCTGGCCAATCTGGCGGTGACGATCGCTCAGGCCGAGCAACGGGTGATCCTGGTTGATTGCGACTTGCGCCGCCCCAGCCTGCATACGCTCTTTGGCGTCCCCAACGAGCAAGGGCTGACCAGCGTCATTCTCAACCAGGGCGATGGTGAGCTGCCCCTACACGCAACCTCGGTGCCGGGATTGAACCTGTTGACCAGCGGTCCGCTCCCGCCGCGCCCGGCCGACTTGCTAGGGTCACGGCGGATGGAGGTTCTGATCGAGCGGCTGCGGTCCGAAGCTGATATGGTGCTGTTCGACACGCCACCGGTGATTGCGGTGACCGATGCGGCTGTGCTGGCGACCCGGCTGGATGGGGTGCTGCTGGTCTTGCAGGCCGGTAAGACACGGCGCGATCGGGCGCGTGAGGCGCGCCGCCAACTCGAAAAGGTCAAGGCCAACATCATTGGCGTTGTTCTCAATAATGCCCGTATGGAGGCGAGCTACGGGTACTATTCGTGACAAACGGTCGTTGGCAGGTCAACAGGTTGGCCGGTTCGCAGGTTGGCATCCTTCGCTGCGCTCAGGATCGGGGTTGACCGGTTCCAACGTGCTAACATTATTAACACTATGATTGATCTGCATAGCCACATCCTCCATGACCTCGACGACGGCCCGCCGACGCTGGCCGGTTCGCTGGAGATGGCGCGCACTGCGCTGGCAGACGGCATTACGACGATGGCAGCAACACCGCATGGACGTAGTGTGTTCAGCCGTCGCTACAGTGTTGAACTCTTACAAACCCGCCTGGCCGAGCTGCGCGCAGCCCTGGCCGCTGCGGATCTGCCGCTTGAGGTTGTGCCTGGCACGGAATTGTTCTGTGCCGCCGATCTACCAGCGCAGCTCAAGGCTGGCGCGCTGTTGCCCTATGGCACAAGCCGCACAGTGCTGGTCGAATTTCCCGGCGATGTGCAGCCTGCTGCTATCGAGCAGATGGCCTTTGCCCTCCAGATTGCCGGATATCGGGTGCTGATCGCCCACCCGGAACGGATCAAAGTGGTGCAGCGCGATCCGAACGTGCTGATTCCGCTGATCGAGCGCGGTGTGCTGATGCAGCTCACGGCTGACGCCTTGACTGGGGAGCAAGGGACGAATCTACGCCAGATCGCCGAGACGCTACTGTCTCACCAGATGATCCACGTCATTGCGTCGGATGCGCACGGCGCACACTTGCAACGCATGCCATTTATGACCCCCGCCCGCCGCCGGGTCGCCGAAATCCTCGACGAAGCCATCGCCGAGACGCTTGTGCATACCAACCCCGCTGCACTGCTGAGCGATGCCCCGGTTGATGCCCCCGCCCCGAAACGGATTACGCCGCGCAGATGGTGGCAGTACAAGTAACGAGTGACGAGTAGCGAGTGATGAGTTGCTGATTAACCGCACGATGGCCGCAGATTGGTGGATTGCTGCGCTTATCTGCGGCCTTTTGCGTTATCTGCGCGCTCTTGCAGGACATTGATAAAACCTTGCGCCGACCGAAAGTTCCAACCCTTACGATAGCTCAATACAGGGCGATGATGCGGCAGGGGCCGCCGGAGCCGCCGGCAAATTTCGGCGCGCCAACAAAGACGAAAGCGCCACTGGGCGGCGCCGAGTCCAGGTTTGCCAGATTTTCGATGCCCCAGCGATTGGTCGGAAGCCAGGTATTATGCGTCGCGAAGTCCGGTGAGGGGCCGTGGTCAAGGCTGAGCGTATCAACCCCAATCCCAACGACATTCCGTTCCGCAAGCAGAAACTCGACCGTCTCCGGACTAAACCCTGGAAAATGGAGGACACCACTGCTATCTTGGTTTACGAATGCACTTGGCGTAGCATAGCGCGCGCCCCAACCGCTATTCATAAAAACCGCGGCGCCATCGGGCAGCCGCCCATAGCGACGCTCCCACGCCAAGACATCATCGGGCTCCACCTCAGCATCAACGTCTCTTGCCACCTTGGCCTTGATGTCAAGCACGGCAAACGGGGCAATTAGCGATGTTGCCGGGATCTGGTCGATGTAGAGGCCATTGGCTGCGAAGTGGGCCGGCGCATCCATATGGGTTCCGGTGTGTTCTGCAAGGGTAAGCTGGTTGGCATAGATGCCATTCTCCTCGATTGTAGCCAGCGTTTTGTAGACAGGTGGGGAAAAGGCCGGGTACACTGGGGTATCGAGGCCTATCACATGGGTCAGATCTTGCACATTCGCGAAACTAAACCGTCGTTGCTGGGCTAGCGTAGTATTGGGAGCCACCGCTGCCGCTACCGCCGCCGCTCCGGCGCCAAGCTTGAAGAGACCACGCCGACTGATTGTCTTCTCCACGGAGGCAAATGTCTGGGGAAGGCACACGCTCATTTCTCCTTATTAATAACAAACGATACCCGATAATAGACCTTACGAGATAGCGGAATATTTAGATGCTCAAGGTGTGCTGATGGCTTACGCAGTAGATGTGGTTACAGGAATGAACTATGGTATTTCACAGACTTGCGTTTAGATACTTGTACTATACCATATGTTCCGCTCTGTATCGCCATGTCGAGTTGTTAGCGGCGATTCGCTCTGTCCACCAGGGCCAGACCCAACTCTCGCCGGCAGTCGCTACACGGCTGGTCGCCGGGGGCCGCCGCTGCGGCCCGGAACCGCTGACCCCACACGAACTCGAAGTGCTCACCCTGATCGGGCAGGGCCACAGCAATGGTGAAATCGCCGCCGCCCTGACGATTGCCCAATGCACCGTCAAGGTTCACGTGCAGAACATCCTTGGCAAGCTTGGGGCAGCGAATCGCACCGAAGCCGTGAGCATCGCGGTACGGCAGAAGCTGATTAGCTTATAGAGCGGTTTGAGGCTCCGGGAAGCGCCTTTCCCCTCGTCCCCTACCTCCTTCTTTCACAAGTTTAGGAGCGGACAACACGAATAGGCGAAGATGCGATTTGGGGCATTGGGGTGTGCTTGTTAGCCCTCACCCCTAGCCCCTCTTCCGCATGCGGGAGAAAGGTGAGTCGCGCGAACAGATGCGGCCTCCGATGGCGGTCCATTGGCAGTTCCACTTGCGGTTTCTCTGTAGGCGCAGCTTACAACCGCACGGCCGTTCTCTATTGGCACGTCGGTATGTTAACATCCTTCGGCGGCGCTCAGGGCCGGCGTTTGAAGGTTCGATCTGCGTTCATTGGCGGCTATCTGCGGTGTCAGCGTGCCATTGCCGAGGATCGGCTCGTTTCACAGGCGTACACGGCTTCCCCACCACGCGCCGCCTCACCCGGCGGCCAGTTGCGCATCGACCCAGGCGAAGCTTTCGGCAAACTGTACGTCAAGCTCGGGGTAGATGTGCAACAACTCGGCGTCGATTCCAAAGAGACCAAGAAGTTCGTCATGGGTCTGGGCGCGGCGCCAGAGCTCGATCAGCAAGGATACCGCCTGTGGCGCCGGCCCACTTTGACTCAACCTTTCGCCAGCGTCCCCAAAGCTCTGTCCCGTTCCTAAGGCGCCTCGATCGTTCGCGCCACCCGCTTCGCCTCGGCATAGCGCTGCGCCTGGCTCAAGGCTTCGGCCAGCGCCCCAACGCGCGGCACTGCAAGAATGGACAATGGACAAGGTCTTCTGATCTGAACAAGACCCTAAAGGTTTTTAAAACCTTTAGGGTCTCACAGTGTCGGCGGTCATCGTCCAGCGTGAGCACAATCGGCGCGCGGCGAGCATACCGGCTCGACCGGCGCGCGGCGAACCTGCCGCGACAGGCGCACGGACCGCGCGGGGACGCAGGTCCGCACACAGACCTGGCGGTCGACGATGGGCAACGCGGCGATTCGCACCGCGCTCTTGTTCTTGGCGCGGTCAGCGGTGCAGCACCATTAGACCGCGTCACCTGGTCGCATTTCCGGCGGCGCCCCTCTCACGAGCCGCCAAAAAAGCCTGGCTAATCTCATCCATTCGCGCGCGGTTGACGCCTAAATCAGAACGACCCAGACGTGACGCAGACCGAAAATGGACTAGATTCGCCTGCGGGTCGATATAGAACTCGACATCGTCGACAAACCCGAAGACCTGCGAGCGGAATGTGGCGTGAATATAATCTGTCTCGCTGGTGATAAGCTCTGTGCGGGGCATCGAATTGATGATATCCAGCAATATCACGGCTGCTGTTTCTTGTGATGTCGTGTAAGGGAGTGCATCCATCCCATGCTGTTCAGTGCTGCTCTGTGTCGAGACGCAATTGGGCGAGTCGGGACACGGCGCCAACTGGCCGTTGGTGACGCCAAGATTGGGCGGCTGGGACGGCGGGGAGGTGCGTGTATAGAGAATTAACCCGCCAATACCCAGCGCAATAAGCCCTACCGCAGATAAGATAAACTTCCTAAGCTTTGCCATAATACTCCTAACAATTCATGTACAGAATGCAACATACAACACAGACATATCGTAATCGTTCAGCACAAATCCTGTTTTAAGATTGCGCTCCTGCTTTATACGCGATCCCAGCAATATGCGGGCCAAACGGACCGAAGGGCAGGCTAAAGTGCTCGATCTGCACCCGGCCGAAGCCAGCCTGCTCGATAGTCGCCCAAGTCTCCCGGTTGGGGCAACACCCATCTGCCACAATGGTCCACACCGGCTGGATCAGGTTCTGGAGCAAGCGCATCCGCGTGCCGCGCGGCGCAGCCACATGCTCAACGAAAATGAACTGTCCGCCTGGCTTGAGCACTCGAACAATCTCGTTCAAAGTTCGGCGTTGTTGGGGCGCCGAACAGAGTACCAACGTACTCACCACGGCATCCACGCTGGCAGCGGGAAGCTCCATCTTATCAGCGGTACATTGATGTATTTCCGCTTCCAACCCGCGGCGATCGGCAAACCATCGCAAATAGGGATGCATGTATGGGTTTGGTTCCACCCCTATCCAGTGAATGTCACGCGGGTAGTATTGCATGTTGGGGCCGGCGCCGGGTCCGATCTCGAGCACATTCCCGTGCAAAGCGGCAAATAGAACGCGCTTGCGTCCGGCGACCAGCGGCTCGTAATGCACAGCATTGCGTTCCATGAACTTGGCGTAGAGCCGTTGATACTGGCCGCGCATATCCCACAGCGGCGGTTTCTCAATATGAAGACATTTCGGCATACGATCATTACTCCACAACGGCGCATTCGCTCTGGATCAGGGCAACGTCAGCGTGGACCGCAAGAGTCGTGCTTCAGAGAAGCTGGGTGGCTGCCGCAATCCACATCGTGAAGCTGATGCTTTGAACAACGCCTGTCGTATATAGCATACCATACTACGGCCCATGGAATATCAACTGTAGATTTGATGTTGATTCGCCGCAGACCTGCAACTATCTGCAGCGGATCAGCGCATATTTGCGTTATCAGCGTGCTTTTGCAGTATTTTAGCTGGGGTTTCCGGCAATCCACCGAAACATATGTACGAAATGCGCAAGATCGGAGAAATGTCGCCCATCGCTTTATGATACGCTATAAGGGCATCATCTAGCTCCACAAGGTCTGAAAACAACAGGAGGAAACGCCAATGCCACGTATCGTCCATTTTGAGATCAGCGTTGATGATCCCGAACGTGCAATGGAATTCTACACCAAGGTCTTTGGCTGGGAGTTTAACAAGTGGGACAATGAAGATCAGGATTATTGGCTGGTGAAGACAGGTGAGTCCGATCAGCCAGGTATCGACGGCGGAATGTTCCGGCGCGGCGGCCCGGTAAGTTATGTCAACGTTCTTGATGTTGCGTCGCTCGACGCGACGATAGCACAGATCATAGCCAATGGCGGAGAAATTGTCGTTCCCAAAATGACAGTGCCCGGCATCGGCTACCTCGTGTATTTTAAAGACACTGAAGGCAACGTCTTTGGCGCCATGCAGGGCGATCCATCCGCCGCTTGATCAGCAGAAGCAAGCGCCCCCATTGCTCTCTGGAGTGATGGGGGTGTTTTTGTGCGCTCATAGCAGGTTTCCATTCCCGTCGTTTGAAAAAGCTTACCCCCTTACTTTTCAAATCACAGAACTGACGCGGCTGCTTTCACGTGCATTGCGGGCTCACGCATGAAACCACGTATGACACACTGGACCGCTTGTGGCTGCGTGACTCCACGCAATCATTTTGTATCGCGGGCGCGGCTTCGCCGCGCCCGCGATACAAAAAAGATATCTTCCGCCCTGCCGGAGACGAATCGGGTCGCCCCCAGAGGCAGAGCGATACGTACCGCGTCAGTCCTGTCAAAGAAGACCTTTCAGGTCTTGAACAAACACTTGGTGAAGCCTTCCTCAAAACATGAAAAGTCTTCCAGCACGCTCTAACCACATGACCGCCAGCGCAATATGATCATAGCAAGATAGCGACGAAATCTTCACTAAGAGGCATTATTTTCCAGTTGCCAATTGGCAGGATGGGCTGTATGATACATGCGCAGCATAATGAAGCTGCGCCTTCACCTACCATTGGAAAGCTATTGTGTTATTTTTCACGGTCACGACCGCCGTACCGCCTCAGCGTAAGCGAACAATCCATTCAACTCCTTTTAAATCCAACTGGAACGCACTTTTATGGAAGAAACCTTTCTGATCAGTTTCGCGGGGATTTTTATACTCGGTGTTGGGGCGCAATGGCTGGCATGGCGATTTCGGCTGCCGTCCATTCTGCTCTTGTTGCTGTTTGGGTTCATTGCCGGCCCAGCGACAGGTTCGCTGCATCCTGAGTCGCTCTTCGGCGAAATGCTGTTTCCTGCGGTCTCGCTCGCCGTCGCCATCATTCTATTCGAAGGCGGAATGAGCTTGAAAATAGCCGAACTACGCTCGATCGGCAGCGTACTCTTCCGATTGATCAGTGGTGGGGCATTAGCAACCCTTACGATCATTTCCGCCGCTGCCTATTGGCTCCTCGACCTCAATCCCTCACTCGCTATCTTACTCGGAGCAATCCTGGTCGTCACCGGGCCAACCGTGATTGGGCCGCTCCTGCGCTATGTGCGCCCAAGCGGGCAAGTTGGCGCCATCCTGAATTGGGAAGGCATTGTCATCGACCCAGTTGGGGCAATGTTTGCGGTGCTTGTTTTCGAGGCAATCATCGCCGGTGGATTTCAAGAGGCGACAACCGTGGTCTTTGCCGGCATCATGCGTACACTTGGGGTTGGGCTCGTTGTTGGAGCGCTTGGCGCTGGATTGATGATTTTGTTACTCCGCCGTTATTGGGTGCCGGACTTTTTGCAAAATCCGGTCGTGCTGATGATGGTAACCGGCGTGTTTGTCGCCGCCAACGTCGGCCAAACCGAGTCTGGGTTGCTGGCAGTAACGGTGATGGGCATCATCATGGCGAATCAACCCTACGTTCCAGTTCGACACATCGTCGAGTTCAAAGAAAACCTGCGCACCTTACTGATTGCTTCTCTCTTTATCGTCTTGACGGCGCGCCTCGAATTTAGCGATCTGACCGGTATCGGGATCGAAAGCCTGATTTTTCTCGCTGTTGTGATCGTGATAGCCCGCCCCGCTGCGGTCGCCCTTTCAACAATCGGTTCCGGGTTGAACTGGCGTGAGCGTATCTTCCTGGCATGGATGGCGCCGCGCGGTATCGTGGCCGCGTCGGTCTCGTCGATCTTTGCACTACGCATGGTCGAGGCTGGCATCCCCAGCGCTGAGCGGCTCGTTCCGCTGACGTTCCTGGTCATTGCCGGCACAGTCGCTTTTTACAGCCTGACGGTAGCGCCTGTCGCCCGCTTGCTCCGCGTTGTGCTGCCCAATCCGCAGGGCGCGTTGATCGTCGGCGCCGATAGCGTGGCGCGGACGATCGCCAGGGCGTTGCACGAGAAAGGGTACCAGGTATTGCTCGTCGATACCAATCCTGCAAACATTACTGCGGCCAAACGCGAGGATTTGCCAACCTCTGAGGGCAATGTCCTGGCGGATGACCTCGCCAATGAAATCAACCTTGGCGGGATTGGCCGCTTGCTCGCACTAACCCCCAACGACCAAGTCAACACCCTGGCAGTGATCGAGTACGCTCAACTCTTTGGTCGCGCCGAGGTCTATCAACTCTCACTCCCTCGGAATGGACAGTCGGGCAAAGGTCGAGTGAGCCAGAAATTGCATGGCCGCTTGCTCTTTGGACCTGACTTGACCCACGAATATTTGGCTCGACAGCTTAGCGAAGGGGCAGTCATCAAAACCACTCAACTGGTCCGGACGTCTGACTCGCAAGCGTTTCGAACACCCGAGGGCGAATTCGCACTGCCGCTCTTCTTACTTGGAGAAAACGGAACGTTCACTGTGGTAACAGCCGATCGCGCACCTGTCCTGCGCCAGGGTCAAATGGCGATCTGCCTAGTTGGGCCATCCGAGACGAGCCCGGCGACCGCGCGGATGCTGCAACTCCCCGAGCCGGTTGTCAATCAATAATACCAGGTCGCATTCACGAGTCCAGCGATCGAACGAAGATGGAGCGTTGTCCTCAAGCCAGATCTGCTTACGACTTGAAGACAACGCTATCTCGGCTTTACAAGTAATCGAAGACTCTCTATAATTTTGTATCGCACACTGACAAGCCCTATCTGTCTCTAGCGCTGTACGCTTGTATACGTATCGGTATAAAGCTACGTCATTCCATTGCGGGCTTTCGCTGCAGCACAACGCTGCTATAATACATACAATGCCAATACACGGAGGCGCGCTCGTCACATTTGTGTTCTAGCGGTTCGTGCATTGGGTGCGTTAGGCGAATTGTTCCAGGCGTATGAGGCGCCAATATCGGCACAACTGATTTATAGTCCATGCAGAGACGGCGAATGGTGATAGGAAGACAAGGTTTTGCGCGGCAACTTTCCGCTTGATCATGCAATCGACGAGAAAACGCCCTAAAACTTTGCCGAAGGAGAATATCCAATGACTGATAAATTGGATCAACAGACACTCGGTGCATTCTTGAACACGCTGGCTTCGAAGGCGCCAACACCTGGCGGCGGTAGTGTCTCGGCCCTGAGCGGTGCGATGGCTGCAGGCCTGATCAGTATGGTTTGTACAATTACAAGCGACAAAAAGCAGTATGCTGAGTATGAACAAGAGTTGCGCACCATCCACGATCAGGCGGAACGGATCCGTTCTGAATTCCAGGATCTCGCCCAGCGTGATATCGATGTGTTCGACCACCTCGCAGCCGCATATAAGCTTCCCCGCACAACCGACGCCGACGCGGCCACACGCCGGGCGGCGATACAGAAAGTGACCCGCGAGGCGACAGAGATCCCGCTGCACGCGGCGCGCACCGCCGCTTCCCTATTGCCGCTTTGCACAACACTGGCCCCCCGGTGCGGGCGTCTGATTGTCAGCGATGTGGGCGTCGCAGCAATTCTGGCCCGCGCTACCGTTCAAAGCGCTCTATTGAGCGTTGATATCAATCTCGCCAGCCTGGAAGACAAGATCTACGTCCGAGAAGTTAGGGCGCAGATCGAAGACCTCTCGGTTGGCCTCGCCGAAGAGACTGTCGGAGTGCTGGAAATCGTACGCAGCCGGATCAATCAGTAGTATGCCTTTTGATCGCTGCGTTGCTCCGCGCACTGGAGCAACGCAACGATCATGGCCATATCATATCGATACACACATGTCTGCTCTACTTCTTGATGGCCGGGCCTTTGCCCAGGAAATGCGGGTTGAACTCCAAGCCGAGGTGCGTTCGTTTCGCGAACAGCGTGGCCTACCACCGCAATTGACCGTGATTCAGGTTGCAGGCGATGCCTCCTCGGATCGCTATGTGCGCAGCATTCGCAAGCTATGTGATACACTTGGCGTTGCGTTTCGCCTGGAGCACTTACCCGCCGATAGCACACAGGAAACGCTCAACGCAACCGTCGCCGGTTGCAGCGCTGACCCCGCAATTCACGGCATCTTACTCCAGATGCCCCTGCCCGCTCACTTACAGGCGGATCAAGCTGTCTGGCATCTGGACTATCGCAAAGATGTTGATGGCATTCATCCCGCCAACGCAGGGCTGCTGGCCCAGGGCCGACTGGCGCTCGTGCCGAATACACCAGCCGGCGGGATGGCGCTGCTGCAACGCTATAACATCGACGTTGTCGGGAAGCGTGCTGCAGTTGTCGGGCGCAGCGCCATCGTTGGTCGCCCGATGGCGTTGTTACTCGTGCAGTCCCACGCCACCGTGACCATCTGCCATTCGCGGACGCCGGATCTGGGTGCAATCCTGCGCGAATGCGATCTCGTCGCAGTGGCTGCTGGACGCCCGGCTTTGGTCACGGGCGATATGTTACGCCCAGGCGCGGCGGTACTCGATTTTGGGATCAACGTTCAGCCTGATGGCAGCATCGTGGGCGACGTGGATTTTGCCAGCGCCGTCGAAGCAGCTGGCGCGCTGACGCCAGTTCCGGGCGGCGCCGGACCGGTCACAAACGTCATGCTGATCCGGAATCTGCTCAGCGCAGCCAGCGAGAACGCACTCACTAGCTAACGGCTGAACGCTTACCATCGACAATCCAACAGCAACAATGAAGGTTCTTGTTCTCGGAAAAGATGGCCGGACTCATGCCTTGGTCTGGAAACTGTTCAACAGTCCCCAGGTCAGTGAACTGCTCTGTGCGCCAGGCAATGGCGGCGCCGCGCAGCTTGCTCCCCTGATCGATGAACTCGAACCCACTGACACCGCCAGCATTGCCCAGTGGGCCTTTACCGAACAGATCGATCTCATCATCTCAGCCGGCAGCAAACCGCTCTGCGCCGGTCTGGTGGACGAAGTTGTGGCGATGCATATCGGGGTCTGCGGCTCCTCGCAGCGTTCAACGCGGATCGAGCAGAGCCGCTGCTACGCCAAGGATTTCCTCTTGCGCTACGAGTTGCCAACCGCTCGTGGGCGGCCTTTTGACAATGTGGCGACAGCAGAAAAATACCTGGCCGCCCACTCGCTGCCGGTGGTGCTCAAGGCAGACCATCCCGCAGCCGGCGAGGGGATCTACCACGACCGCTATGCTGCGCTCGAAGCGCTCCACCAACTCTTCGCCGCCTGCCCGCTGGAAGGCAGTAATAACGGCGTGGTTATCGAGGAATGCTTAAGCGGGGCGCGAGTGATCTTATCGGCATTCACCGATGGGCGCACCGCGCTGCCGCTGCTGCCGACTCGCCTCTACGACCGGCTCGATGAGAATGACCAGGGAGCAGCGGCGCCGGGCATGGGCGCCCACACCGGCACGTCGACCTATGCGCGGAAGCTCACCGACTTTCTGCGTCAGCGCCTGATCATTCCCATTGTCAACTCGTTGGCCCGCGAGAATCTGCCCTACTGGGGCGTACTCGGCATTGATTGCATCATTACCGAGCACGGGCCGCGTATTACTGCCCTGCGTTGTAGCCTGCGCGATATGGAAGCCCAAGTTGTTTTGCCCCGGCTTGAAGATGATCTGCTGCCGATCATTCAGGCGACGATCACCCAACGGCTCGACCAGCTTCCGCCACTCTGCTGGCGCGAAGAGGCCAGTGTCGGGATTGGGTTGGTGGCGCAGGGCTACCCGCACCACTTTGCGGTTGGCGGGCCAATCACCGGCCTGACCGATCTCGACGAAGGCATTCTGGTTTTTCACGACCAAACCCACAACCCTGACGGTCTGCGCTATACCCCTATGGACCGACGCAGTAGCAGCTCCCTATTGACCATGATTATGGGTGGCGGCTCCACCTCCTCTGCCATCACCACAACCGGCGGCCACGTGCTTACTGTGGTTGCAATGGGCGCAACCTTGAATGGCGCCCGAGGTCGAGCATTGCTCAATGCCGAACGTATCAACTTCCCTGGACGTTACTATCGAGGTGATATCGGACGGCGCGAGTTTGCGTGAGATCGGGGTTCTGAAACCCACGACGAGCGATGCGTGACCAACAACAAGCAGGCGCTCGACCTTTGCTCTGAAGTCAGACCAACTACAACACCACTTCTCATCAACTGCATTCGGCATTACGCTGATTGAAGCTTCACTTGTATAGTGTCGCAGTATTGCTTCTTGAAAAGACCATACGACACTCACTGCCACATTGAAGAACAACGATGGCAAAGAAAGGCAGGCGAAACATGCGTTCGCTGCATTCAAAGGCTGGCGAATTGATTGTTGTCGTGAAGGATTTAGGCTGATTGCTGAAGCTGAACGGTTGTGATTGGGCTACGCAGCGCATCGGTAAGCGGTTGGCCCTGAGCTAGCTTGTAGGTTGGCACTCGCAGTTCGGTCATACGAGCAATGATCTGCGATGAGTCGCGCCAGCCGCCAAAGCTTTGCGGATCGACAAACAGGACCATCGCCCGCACGCCGCGGTAGATCAGTTGCTGCAAGGCGCTTGGCCAGCGCTCGTCCAATGAAGATGTGATAACCACAAGCGTGCAGTTGCGTCCAAAGCGTTGCCCTTCGGCAACCAGAACCTCCGCCAACGGCTGCGCGCCATGCGCCCGCAACACGGCCAAGGCCTCGAGTATCTTGAACAACTGGCGCGACTCGCGCTCAGCGGGAATGACCTCATGATGCTGGCCCCAAGCCACTAGGCCAACAAAGCGATTCTGCGCGAGCAGTTGCCGCGCAATCGATGCTGCGGCCATAACTGCATATTCCTCAGTTGACTCAAGCTGTTGCTCAGGCTTGGAGCGGCGCTGATCGAGCGGCTGGCGCCCCCAGAATGAAGGGCGCGGCGCACTGTGCCGATCGGCGTCTGCAAAGCGCGCATCCTTGACGACAGCGCGCTCTTGCATATCCAGCACAAGATAAATATCAGCCGTCGGATCAAGCTCGAATTCCTTGACCATCAATCGGCCGGTGCGCGCCGTACTCCGCCAGTGGATGCGGTTGAAGCTGTCTCCTGGGACGTATTCACGCACGGTTGAAACGTTCGGGGTGACATTGTAGGTTCGGCTGCGAATATCCTGGCCGCCCTGCAGTTCGGCATCCGGCAGGGTAAACGACGAGAGGTCGACCATCTGCGGGTAGACAATGATTTCACTGGTTTTTTGCAGTTGCCGCTCGAGACGAAAAATCCCAAATGGATCGCCGCTGATCAAGGTCGCCGGCC
>JAKSDJ010000591.1 GCA_022360155.1 Chloroflexales bacterium
CCGCTCGATGATCACGGGTAGCGCTGGAATAGGCGCGCAGGCGCCACGGCTCCAACTTCATGCTGCAGCCGTGATCGAGGTGAGCCAAACATCAAACCCGGCATTACGCCGAGGCCGCGTCAAAGCGGACTATGCGCCGCACGCGAGCTGCTGATCACCCGTCGGATTGTCTCAGATCTGCGGCGAATCGGCGTGTATTGGCGGTATCGGCGTTCCCATTGCTGGACTTTGGCGCAGCCCTCATTGTGCGGATTATCCTGCCGATGAAGCGTAACTCTTTGTGTTAGAATGAAATATGGTGAACGAAACTGTTCACCCCTAAAAAGGCGGTGATCGTATGCAACAACTAGAGACGACAATGATTCACGATGCATCGGTTACGCTGCAGACACGTGATGGACGGCGTTTTGTCGTCCGGCATATTCGTCCGGAAGATTGTACGCTTCTGGAAGCAATGTTCTGGCAGCTCTCTTCAGAGACGCGCTGGCGGCGTTTCTTTGCGCCGCTCGACAATGTAGACCCGGCGCGAGTCCAGCAAGAGGCGAAGCGCTTAGCGGCAATCAACCCGCAGCAAGAGGTGGCGCTGATTGCTCTCGTGGAAGAAGAAGGCCAACCCGCAGCGGTTGCGGTGGCCCGCTACGCCTGTCTCCCCCACGAACGTGATTGCGCCGAGACCTCGATTGTCGTGCGCGACGACTATCAGCATCAAGGCCTTGGCGCACAACTCTTCGACCTGCTTGTCCAAGTAGCCCTGGCGCGCGGTTTGCGGCACCTGGTGTTTCTCACTCACGCCGATAACTATGGCGTGATCGCGATGCTCCAGCGGTCGGGCTTGCCCTTCGCAGGCCGGTTTACTTCAGGGATGTATGAAGTCGATGTGCAACTGGTCGATGGAATCGAGCCCGTTTTCCCGTTCTCGTGTCCCGAGCAGGGCCATAACTAAAAGCTTAGAGACACCGATAGCAGGTTGGGGAGACCTGAAACAGATGAGGAAAGCTTCCAGTATTTTGCCGCTGCTGTTGAGCACTGTAGCGGGCACGTTTGGAGGTGCGCTCGGTATCGCCTGGTATGTTAGCAGCAGAGTCAACCCGCTGCCTCGGCGCACCTATATTGACACCTATACATTTACCCCCTGGGAGCTGGGAGTTCCCTACGAAGAGATCAGCTTACGCACGCCGGATGGCTTGAACCTGAGTGGTTGGTGGCTTCCTCGCCCCGAGTCGCGCAGCGTTGTGATCGGTTGTCACGGCCATACGAGTTTCAAAGCCGACCTGCTTGGTATTGGCACGAGAACCTGGCGTGCTGGACATAACGTCTTACTCTTCGATTTTCGTGGCCGGGGCGAGTCGGACCCCTGGCCGAATACCCTGGTCGGTCGCGAAGTCCAGGATTTGTTGACGGCGGCGGCCTATGCCCGTGAACGGGCGCCGGGCGCACATATCGGGACGGTTGGCTATTCGATGGGAGCTGTTGTTTCGATCCTGGCCGCGGTCCAAGAGCCGGTGATTGCCGCATTGGTCGTCGATAGCCCGTTTGCAGTTGCCAGCGAAGTGGTTGCTGCCAGCATGCGCCAGGTCATACGCCTCCCGCCCGAGCCGCTGCTCGCCATCACCGATGCGTTGATCGAGCGGCAGCACGGCTATCGTCTGAGCCAGGTGCGTCCGATTGATGTCATTAGCGGTTTAGCGCCGCGTCCAATCTTATTCATCCACGGAACCGCCGACTCGACGATTCCGGTCAGCCACGCGCACCGGCTCTTCGCAGCGGCGGGCCAACCGAAAGAGCTATGGCTCTGTGAGGGCGCTGAGCACTGTGGCGCCTATTTTGCCGATCGCAACTCCTACGTCAATCGTGTTACGGCATTTTTCGACCAGTACCTGCGTAGCTTGGAGTTGTGAAGTTTAGCGCTTGACAACGTTGGCTAGGCCCGCTCGTTAAACGTTCGTGGCAGATTTGCGACGTCGTCTCGTCGCATCATCGTTTCATCGCGTTCATTGTGTACTATGCGTTTCGATATCCTGACCTTGTTCCCAGAGATGTTCACGGGGCCGCTGACCGAGAGCATCCTCAAGCGCGCCCAGCAAGCTGGCTTGATCACGATTGGCTTGCACAACATCCGCGACTATGCCACTGATCGCCATCGTGTCGCCGACGATGCGCCGTATGGCGGCGGCGCCGGTATGGTTATGAAGGTCGACCTGCTGGCCACTGCGATTCGTGCAGTTCTGCGTAATGGCGGACAACATCATGTTGATCAGCCGAATACACATATTGAACAAGACATAACGTTTTCACCTCCTGTTATTCTGCTTACGCCGGATGGCCAGCTCTTCAACCAGGCGATTGCTGAAGAGTTGGCTGGTGTGCCGCGACTGGTTCTGGTGTGCGGCCACTACGAAGGCGTGGACGAACGGCTGCGCACCACCCTAATCACCCGCGAACTGAGCATCGGCGA